>JBOHBB010000291.1:0-5109 GCA_050698135.1 Gaiellaceae bacterium | reverse complement strand
CTTCCTCGACGAGCCGACGACCGGGCTCGACCCGCAGAGCCGCACCGCGCTCTGGGAGGAGGTCGCGCGCCTGCGCCGCGAGGAGGCCGTGACGGTGTTCCTCACGACGCAGTACCTCGAGGAGGCGGACGTCCTCGCGGACCGGGTCGGGATCATCGACCAGGGCAAGATCGTCGCGGAAGGGACGCCCGCCGATCTGAAGGCGGAGATCGGCCGTCCGAGCGTCCACGCGATCCCGCACCGCGACGAGGACCGCCCCGCGATCGCGCAGTTCCTCTCGCAGTTCGGCGAGCCGCTCGCGACGACGAGGGACGTGGCGGTCAGGCTCCGGAACGGTCTGGGATTGACCGACATCGTGCGCGCCGTCGATCAGAACGGCGTGGACATCGCGGACATCGAGCTGCGGGCGCCCACGCTCGACGACGTCTTCCTCGCGAAGACCGGGCGCACGCTCGAGGGCGCGGCCGAGGAGGCTGAGTCAGAGCAGCAGGAGACGCGCGGGCGGTGAGCGCCGCCTGGCCGCAGGTCGGCGCCATCGCTCGCCGCTCCCTCGTGCGGACGGCGCGGCAGCCCGCCAGCGTCATCCCTCCGCTCATCTTCCCCGTCGCGCTGATGGCCGTGAACGCCGGCGGCCTGCGCTCTTCCGTCGAGCTCCCCGGCTTTCCCACGGACTCGTTCCTGGCCTTCGCGCTTGCCGTGCCGTTCATCCAGGGGGCTCTCTTCTCGACGATGAACGCCGGGACCGACCTCGCCCGTGACATCCAGACAGGCTTCGTCAACCGGCTCTCGCTGACGGCGCTGCGCGACTGGGCGCTGCTCACCGGGCAGCTCGCGGGCGTCGTCGCGCTCGGCGTGGTGCAGGTGCTCTTCTACCTTGCCGTCGGGCTGGCGGCCGGCGTCGAGTTCGAGTCCGGCCCGCTCGGGGTCCTCGTCCTCGTCTTCTACGGAGCGCTCGTGGCCCTCTCCTTCGGCGCCCTCGGCGCCTGGCTCGCGTTTCGAACGGGGTCCGGGGAGGCGATCCAGGCGCTCTTCCCGGTCCTGTTCGTCTTTCTCTTCATCTCCTCGATGAACGCGCCGAGGAATCTGATCGGGGTCGAGTGGTTCCGCATCGCTGCGACGCTGAACCCGGTCTCGTACATGATCGAGTGCGTCCGCAGCCTGATCATCACGGGTTGGGACTGGCAGGCACTCGCGCTCGGGTTCGGGTTCGTGATCGCGCTAGGCGTCGTTTCCCTGATCCTGGCGTCGCGAGCGCTCCGCACGCGGCTGACGAGGACGTAGGCCGTGCGGATGTGGGACGTCGTCTCGGGTGTTGCGTGGCGCACGCTGAAGAACGCCCTTACGAACCCGCAGATCCTCCTGCCGACGATGGCGTTCCCGCTCTTCTTCTTCACCGCGTTCGCAGGCGGGCTCTCCCAGGTCGCCGAGGTCCCGGGCTTCGACTTCCCGCCGGGCTACATGGCGTTCCAGTTCGTCTTCGTGCTCCTCCAGTCCGCGGCCTTCAGCGGCGTCTTCACCGGGTTCGGCCTCGCGCGCGACTTCGAGGGCGGGTTTGCGAAGCGGCTCATGCTCGCGGCGCCGCACCGCTCGGGGATCGTCCTCGGCTATGCGCTCGCGGCGTTCTGCCGCTGGGCCGTCGTCGCGGTCCTGCTCAGCGTTGTCGCGCTCGCCGTCGGGATGCAGGTCGGCGGGGGGCCGGTCGACCTGGTGGGGCTGTACGTGCTCGCCGCACTCGTGAACTTCTGCGGCTTCTTCTGGGCCGGCGGGATCGCCATGCGCTTGCGGACGATCCAGGCGGCGCCGCTGATGCAGATGCCGGTCTTCCTCGTGCTCTTCTTCGCGCCGGTGTACGTGCCGCTCGAGCTTCTCGAAGGCTGGATCGAAGGCGTGGCCTCGGTCAATCCCGTCAGCTACCTGCTGGAAACGGGCCGCGGGTTCATCGCGGGCGATGCCCCGCACGTCCTCGGCGCGTTCGCGATCGCGATCGGGTTGGGCGTCGCGTTCTGGACCTGGGCGTTTCTCGGGCTGCGCAAGGCCGAGGCCGCCGGCGCCTCGTAGCCCGGGTGTCAGGCCCTCGCGTCCGACGCGAGGACGCGGAGGAGCGCGGCAACGACGCTCGGGTCGAACTGGGTGCCCGAGCTCTCGTGGAGCCGCGCTTTCGCGTCCTCGACCCCGATCGCGGGGCGGTAGGGGCGATCGGTCGTCATGGCGTGGTAGGCGTCGCAGACGAGGACGATCCTCGATTCGATCGGTATCTCCTCGCCGGCCAGCCGGTCGGGGTAGCCGGTTCCGTCGAAATGCTCGTGGGCGCTCCGCACGATGCGGCGGACTTCCTCGAGCTGCTCGATCGGCTCCAGGATGCGCTCGCCCAGGATCGGGTGCTGCTGCACCACCGCGCGCTCAGCCTCGGTCAGCGGGGCCGGCTTCGACAGGATCGCCTCCGGAATGCCGAGCTTCCCGATGTCGTGGAGGAGCGCGCCGAGCTCGAGACGCCTCGATGCCGTCGGCCCGAACCCGAGCTCCACGCCCACCTCGTTCGCGAGGTCGGCGATCGTCCGAGCGTGCGTCGAGCTCCGCTGGTCTCTCGCCTCGAGCGCGTTCACGAGTGCGTCCACGGTCGAGAGAAAGGTCCGCTCGAGCGTCTCGTAGCCCTCGGCGTTCTGGAGCGCGAGCTTCGCCTGCTGTGCGATGCCGCTGAGGAGCTCCAGCTCGCGCGTTCCGAACGACGCGACGACCGGGAGTAGCGCGGCGATCGCTCCTCTGCGCCCGTCGAGGGTGAAGGGTGCGACGGCGACGCTGCCCTTCGCATGGGGCTCGGGCAGTATCGGATGTCCCGCGGCGGTCTCCGCGATGAAGGGCTCCGCCCGCTCGAGCCACGACTCGAGGAGCATCCCGGGCAGGACGGACTTCTGGGCGTTCCGGGACCCAGCGTCGTCTTGGACGGCGAGGCGGACGAGGTCGCCGGTCTCTGCGTCCTGCAGCAGGAGCGACACGCTCGGGCTGGACAGGATCCGAGCGGATCCGCCGACGACTCGGTGCGCGACCTCCACCACACCCTGCGCCACGGCGAGCTCGCGGCCGAGCTCGAGCAGCGCATTCGCGCTCTCCGCCTCTCGGCGCTGCAGCTCGAACAGGCGGGCGTTCTCGAGCGCGACCGAGGCCTGGCCGGCCAGCACCTCGAGTAGGCGGAGGTCGTCGGCGTCGAACTGGTCGAGGCCGAGCTGGGACACGACGATGACACCCGTCACCCTCGATCCGAACGTGAGCGGGACGACGAGCAGGGACTCCTCGATCTCTGCGGTGCCCGCGATCTGCTCCCCGAACTCGCACCGGGCTGCGTCGCCGACGATGAGAGGCTGTCCCGTCTTGGCCACCCGGCCCGTGATTCCTCGGCCGACCTTCGTCGGGAGGACCTGGGCTGGCGCCCCGATCTCGGTAGTCGTCAGGTCGCCGCGGAACACGACGGGCAGGAGGTCTTCTCCTTCTCGGAGGAAGACGCGGCAGTTGTGGTAGTCGATCAGGAGTCGCAGCTCGTCGGCGATCGTCTGCCCGATGCGCGAGACGTCGTCCAGCCTGGAGAGCTTCCCGGAGAGGCTCTGGAGCATCTTCAGGTGCGCGATCGAGCGCGTGTCGTCGCGTTCGCCGTGACCGTCCGGGCGCTCCTGGCCGGTCTCGTCGAAGACGACCACGAGACCGTCGCCGCGGGACTTGGCCGTCATCATCGCCGCCTCCGCGCAGGCGAACAGCTCTCGCGGGTTCGCCGCGTGCTCGGGGCCGACGGCGATCCCGGTCGAGACGGTGAGCCGGCCGGCCGCCTCGGCCTCCAGGCGGCCGAGCTCCTCGCCGAGGCGCTCGGCCAACGCCACCGAGGTCTGCGCATCACCCGAGGGGAGGATGATCGCGAACTCCTCGCCCCCGATCCGGCAAACGGCATCCGTCGTGCGCACGGATGCGTGGAGCATGTCGGCGACCTGCATGAGGAGCTGGTCCCCGACCCCGTGCCCGTAGATGTCGTTCACCTTCTTGAAGTCGTCGAGGTCGAGCATCAGCAGCGCGACGCTGTCGTGCTCGACGGACGCGCGCCTGAGCTCGAGTCGCAGCCGGTCGTGGAACGTCCGATGGTTGTACAGGCCGGTGAGGGCGTCCGTCGACGCCTGGTGCTCGAGGCGGGCTCGAATGTGCGCGTTGTCGAGCGCCAACGCCGCCGCGTCGCCGAAGCGCGTCGCGAGGAGGAACTCCTCCTCCGTGAACTCGGCGTCCTCTCCGACCCGGTAGATGTTGAGGGTCCCCTTGAGCCTCCCGCGGGCGACGAGCGGCACCGCGATCATCGCCTCGGGATCGAGCGGCGTCCCCGGGACGAATCGGACCCGCGGGTCGAGGTGCGCGCGGTTGGCGAGGACGGGCTCCCGGTGCTCGACTGCCCAGCCCGTGATGCCTTCGCCGTACGCGAAGCGCTCGCGCATGACGGCGTCCGCCCACTCGCCCCGCGCCAGGACGGGGATCAGCTCGCGCTTCGCCTCGTCCGCCTCGTAGATGTGGACGTCCTCATACGGGATCAGCTCCGCGAGCGTGTCTGCGATGCGCTCCAGGAGAGCGTCGAGGCTGAGCTCGGAGAGCACGTCGTGGAAGATCTCCGCGAGCCGGCGGTACGGCTCGGCCGAGCCTGTCGAGACGAGGCTCATCGGGGGCCGCGAGGGCGGCTCGACGGGATTCTGCGCAGGATCGGACATCTTCGGGAGTCCCGACATGTCATCGGACGGCCCGGAGTTGCGCTTGAGCGCGCTCTGCGAAGATCCGCAGCGTGAGGCCGCAGGACGCCCGTATCGCGCTGCTCGAGCGCCTGATCGACCACGCGCCGCTCTTCCCGCCGGCGAGCATGTCGATGGAGGACGCGCTCGCCGAGGACGCACGCGTACGCGCCGCGGACACGGGCTGGATCGTCGGCCGGTTCGTGTGTCCGGCGTCGCGCCTGGACGAGCTCGGATCGGCGCCGCTGCGGCTGTCGGTCGTCCTCGATGTCCCCGTCGGTCACGGCGACCGGCGCATCGAGGCGGTGGAGCTCCCGCCGGAGCCGCCGGACGCGGTCGTGACCGTCCGCGAGATCTACGC
>JBOHBB010000290.1:0-8532 GCA_050698135.1 Gaiellaceae bacterium | reverse complement strand
CCTCGGCCCCGTCCCGTAGGTTGCCGCTTGCACCGAGCACGGAGCGCAAGTAGGTCGAAGCGCAGCTCGAAGGCTCTACGCGGAAGCGGACGGTCAGCGGGTTGTGTGGACGAAAGCGCCACCGGCTCGGTGAATTCTTTGGTCCAGAGCAGGCGCTGCTCGGGCGCGAACGACCTTCCGAAGCCGTCGACGCGACCGGTTAGGATGCGGCCCCAGTGCACCTGCGCATGCCGAGCATCGATCAGGGCGTCCAGGCTTTCCTCTGGGCGTTCACGTTCTTTCTCTACGTCTGGCTCGGCTCCCTCGCCCTCGGCTTCCCGGGCGGGACGTCCTTCGTCATCGCGCTGCTCGTTGGCGCCGGGAGCTTCCTCCTCGTCAGGACGCGAGGCGCCGGCACCGCTCAGCGGCGCTGAGGAACGCCCCTCGCGGCGGCCGCCAACGCGGCCGTTGTCGCGCGGTTACTGGCGTTCCGGGTCGACTGCCTCGCTCGAGAGCGCGGCGACGAGCCGGTCTGCGAAGTCCCTGCCGAGGACTGCCTCGAGCCGCTCGAGAGCGGGCTCGCGGTCGCCCGGATCGGTCTCGTCCAACGCCTGCATGTCGGCGAGAAGACGGGGTGATTCGGCAGGGGCGACGCTCACAGGTATGGCGGCACCCATGCGACCGGTATCGGCACGCGATCCGGGTGCTCCGATCCCTGGCCGGAGGGACGCGTCCGGTTGATGTGGGCTAGCGCTCGAAATCGAGCCTCCTCTCGTCGAAGTGCGCCGAGCGCAGCTCGACGCGGAACTCCTCCACTGCCCGCAGCGCGTCTTCCCGAAACACGTGGGAAACCACGCCCACGCGTGCGTCGTTCACGAAGGGGACGTCGAGATGCTCGCGCGTCACGAGGTTCACCGACACCGCCGCGCAGGCGGGACAGCGGATGGCGACTCCCAGGAGGCCGTCGCCTGGCGCGATCAGCGCGAACGACGACGGCGTAACGGGCCTCGGCCTGCCCTCGAGGAAGCAGAAGAAGCTCCACGGCCACTCCCCTGCGCCGATCCGCACGGCCGCGAGGTCCGAGAGCTCGCCCGCGAGCAGGTCGTCGTGAGAGGTGAGCAGGTTGCGGAAGGTCCCCGTGGCCGTGGCGCCGAGCGGCGCCCAGTCGAGCTCGTCGTGCGCGACGAGGCCTGGGTGCTCCTCACCGCAGCGACACGCGAAGAGGATCTGGTAGACGGCCGGATGGGCGGCGCCCGGGAGGCGCTCGAGGGCGCGGAACGCGGAGAGCGGGACGCGAGCCTCACGCCCGTGCGGGCACGCGAACGAGTAGGTGCTCGTCAGCGCGTCGTACACCCTCTCCTTGTAGTACGGCGGTCGGACGGGGTCAGTACTGGATGAGCGAGTGGATGTCGTACCCCGCCAGGCGCTCGCGCCCGCTGAGGAACGCCAACTCGATGACGAAGAGGACGCCGGCCACGATGCCGTCCAAGTCCTCGACGAGCTCGCACTTGGCACTCGCCGTCCCGCCTGTCGCGAGGACGTCGTCGATGACGATCACCCTGGCGCCCGCCGGGACCGCGTCCCGGTGCACCTGGAGGCTGTCCGTCCCGTACTCGAGGGCGTAGGTCGCCTCGATCGTCTCCCACGGGAGCTTGCCCGGCTTCCGGGCCGCGATGAAGCCTGTGCCCAGCTCGTAGGCGAGGGGCGCTCCGAAGATGAAGCCGCGGGCCTCGGCGCCGAGAATCAGGTCGGGGCTCCGCGGGCCTGCCCACTCCGCGAGCAGTCGGATCGTCTCCGCGAAGTACTCGGGGTCCGCGATGAGCGGCATCAGGTCCTTGAAGATCACGCCCTCGGTCGGGAAGTCGGGGACGTCGCGGATCTTGTCCCGGAGGTCGAGGCTCACGCGGTCCGCTCCGCAGCAGAGCGCAGATCGCGCAGGAAGAGCAGGTGCGAGAGCTCCTGCGACACCCGGGCGAGCGCCTCGAGGTCGTCGAGGGCGCCTTTCCGGCGCTCGGGGTTGCGCGACCGTAGCCCGGGGGCGACGAGCTGCTCGACGAGCGTCGCCTGCCTCCCGGCGGCGGTCAGGAAGGTCCGCAGATGGCGCGCGTCGATGCCGAAGCGGGCGAGGCGGACGCAGGCGGCGGCGATCTCCGCCTCGCTCTCACGGTACAGGTGCTCCCCTGCCTCCACGCGCGAGACGACGACGCCGAACTCCTCGAGCTCCCGCACGAAGTCGGGTGACGAGGCCGCGCGCTCGCAGAGCTCTGCGAGGTCGATCTCGTCCTCGCGCCCGCTGAGCCCCGCGCTGCGCCGCTTCGCGCGCTCGGCCGATGCTCCGGGCCCGTCGAGCTCCTCCCGGATCACCCGGAGTGGGAGGAACTCGTCGCGCTGGAGGCGCAGGATCATCGTCAAGCGCTCGATGTCGTCGGGCGAGAAGAGCCGGTATCCGCCCCGCGTGCGGCGCGGGGCGACGAGGCCCTGGTCCTCGAGGTAGCGGATCTTGGACACGGAGATGTCGGGGAACTCGCCGCGCAGCTCCTCGCACACCGAGCCGATCGTGCGCAGCCTCGGCTCCGCCCCACCCTTGCCCCGCCTCGAGGTCGCGACCGTGCTCATCGCAGCAGGAAGGTCAGCCGGTATTTGCCGATCTGGACCTCGTCGTCGTCCTCGAGCGTGGCGGACTCGATGCGGTGCCGGTTCACATACGTGCCATTCAGGCTCCCGAGATCGCGGATCGTGAAGGTCTCCCCCGCCCGCTGGAGCTCCGCGTGGCGCCGCGAGACGGTGACGTCGTCCAGGAACACGTCACACTCGGGGGAGCGTCCGATCAACGTCCTCCCCTCCCCCGGCTGGAACGACTGGCCCGCCATGCCGCCTCCGGAGCGAACCACGAGGGCGGGGCCGGTGATCCCGAGGGAGGCGAGGAGCGACTCGGCGTCCTCTCCCCCCTCGTCGACGTCGAACGTCATCGTCGTCTCGCCTCCGGGTTCCTGGTCCAGGGCGATGAGCGCACCGCACCGGGAGCAGTAGTTCGAGGCCTCCGGGTTCTGGAAGCCGCACTCCGGGCAGTAGACGTGGCTCACTCCGAGTCCGTGTTCGGGGACGCCTTCGCGCTGAGGATCTCGCTCAGGCGCTCGACGTCGGCGAGCTGCGCCTCCCCCGCGCTCACCTGCTCCCGGAGGCGCGCGACGAGCTCTGCGCGGAGGATGTCGATGCGTCCGTGCAGCACGCGCCGGCGGAAGGAGATGTCGTCCTCCTCCTTCTCGAGGTCGCGGATCATGACGCGGAGGTCGTCGTCGGTGAGACTCGTGAGATCGGGAAGTGGTTCCAACGGTCGCCTTTCCTCGTGGTCCCGTGAGTAAAGCAGCCTGCGTTCCAAGGGGTCAACCTCAGCTTGAGACTTCACACTCTTTCGCCGCGCTGCTCGGCCTCCCTCCCGTCCCGGCGTCACGGCTCGGCGAGGGCGCCTCGCGCGCGGACGACGTACTGGACGGCAGCGACGACTGCCAGTGCGACGCCGATCCAGACGAGGACGAGTGGCCAGGTCGTGCCCTCCTCGGTGACGACGACGAAGCAGAGCGCGGCGTAGAGGACCCAGGTTGCGAGCTTGCCGAGAAAGCTCACCTCGAGCTCGAGCCCGCGCGGCGCGAGGACCTTGTAGCCGACGACGAGGGCGAGGTCGCGGCCGAGCACGACGAGCGCGGCGACGACCGGGAGCCGTCCGGTCGCCCACAGCAGGACGACGGCCGTGCCGATCATGAGGCGGTCGGCCAGCGGGTCGGCGACCGTTCCGAACGCCGATTGCACGCTCCAGCGCCGCGCGAGGTAGCCGTCCACCTGGTCGGTCAGCGCGGCGGCGGCGAAGAAGATCCCTGCCCCCCACGCCGGCCCGTCGCCCGCGCGTACGTAGAGCCAGGCGAACACCGGGATCGCCGCGAAGCGGGCGATCGTGAGGGCGTTCGGGATGTGTCTGCGGGCCTCCCTCCAGGACACGGCTCAACACTAGTGGTGCGCAGGACCGGACCGGCGCGTGCCGATTCGGGTCGCACGAGGATCCCCGAAATGCGGCACGGTCGCGGCTGCCGCGTTGCCTGCTAGCGTCGTGCAGTGCCTGACGCCTTCGTGCTGCCGGGATTCGTCAACGCCCACACGCACACGTTCCAGCGGGCACTGCGGGGGCGAGCGGGAGGCGGCGACTTCTGGGCCTGGCGGGAGGCGATGCTCGTCGAGGCTGAGCGCCAGACACCCGCTCTCGTCCGGACGTCGTACGAGCACACGTACCGCGAGATGCGGGCCGCGGGATACACGGCCGTGGGCGAGTTCCACTATCTCGGCGTCGCGGAGGCGCACGCTGCTCACGAGGCGGCCGCCGCGGCCGGCGTCGAGCTCGTCCTCCTGCACGTCGCGTACGCCCGCGGAGGTTTGCCGCGGTTCCGGCAGGGATCGGTGCCCAAGTACCTCGCCGAGGTCGAGGAGATTCGGGGCGCGGGCATGCGCGTCGGCGTCGCCCCTCACTCCGTGCGTGCGTGCCCGCGCGACTGGCTCGAGGCGATCGCCCGCTACGCCCGCGCCGAGGCGCTCCCGCTCCACGTCCATGCCGACGAGCAGCCGCGGGAGATCGAGGAGTGCGTCGCCGAGCACGGTTGCCGCCCCATCGAGCTGCTCGAGCGCACGGGCTGCCTCGGCGAGCGGACGACGGTCGTCCACGCGACGCACGCCGACGGCGCGGAGCTCGACCTCCTGGCCGCGAGCGGCGCGACGGTCTGCGCGTGCCCGACGACCGAGGCCGACCTCGGCGACGGCTTCCTCCCGGCCGAGCGGATCCGCACGCGGTCGATCCCGCTCTCCGTCGGGTCGGACTCGAACGTCAGGATCGACCCGTTCGAGGAGCTGCGGGAGCTCGAGGGCATCGCACGACGTCAGACCGGAAGGAGGGGCGTCTTCGCGACCGCGGAGCTCCTCCGTTTCGGCTCGGAACAGGGCGCCCGCTCGCTCGCTCTCGATGCGTGGCCGGAGATCCGTGTCGACCTGGGCCACCCGTCGCTCGAGGGCGTCGCCCGCGACGACGTCCCCGCCGCGCTCGTCGCGGGCTGCGGCGCGGACGTCGTCCTCGCTACGTGAAGATGATCTGCGCTCCCGCGCTTCGCTCGTAGAACTCTCCGACGGTCAGGACGCCGTCCATCTGCGGGACGAAGTCCTCGTCCGAGAGCCCGAACATCTCCACGGTCGCATGGCAGGCGTAGATGCCCCCGCCCGAGTCGTGGATGAGCTCGATGAACTCCCCGACCGGCGGGATGTCGAGCTTCTCCATCTGTCCGCCCATCATCTTCGTGGCGACCCAGGACATGCCCGGGATCGCCCCGACCAGTGTCGGCATGTGCATGCCGGGGTTCCCGACGGTGGCGACCTTGATCTTCGCCTGCCGGTCCTTCCGGATCGCGTCGAGTCCGAAGAACGTGAAGAAGAGATCGGCCTCGACTCCCTCCATGCGCGCCCCGTTGGCCATGATCAGCGCCGGGTAGATCCCCTCGAGGGAGCCCTTCGACACGACGATGCACACCTTCTGCAGCGGCTCGCGCGCGGCCTCGTCCCCGGTCTCGACGTGCTCGAGTAGCTCGGTCATCGTCCGCTCCTCCTAGATGCAGCCTCTTGGCTTCGGGATCCCGCCGATCTGCGCGGCGAGCTTCGCCGGCCCGTTCGGGAACAGCTCGTACAGCTCCTTGATCGCCACGCCCGACTCCTTGCCGAGCGCACGGATCGAAGGCGCCGTGCCCGTCGCGAGGTACCGCTCGCGCATGAACTCGATCACCTGCCAGTGCCGAGGCGTCAGCTCCCGGATCCCGTCCTCGAGAGCGATCTCCGCAGCGACCACGTGGCTCCACTGCTCCGGCCGGAGCAGGAAACCCTCCGGGTCGCGCTCGATCTCGGCACCGACGATCTCGGTCGTGGCCATCGTCCTCTCCTTTCACACGGCTTCACGCCGTCGTTCCTTGCCGCTCGTGGGCATCGCCACCGGGACGCCGGGAATGTCGCGCCCGGGCAGCAGCATGTGCCAGTACAGCCAGTGGAACAGCAGCTTCCCGAGGTGGTTGAGCCTCGCCTCGCGAAGGAGCGGGAGCGGCCCGAGCGCGTTCGGGAACCGACCGGGAAGCGGCTCCGTCTCGTAGTTGAAGTCGATGAGGAGGGCCTTTCCGAATCCGGTCTCGATGAAGCAGTTCGCATGCCCGTCGTACGTCGAGTCGAGCTCCTCGTCGGCGAGGAAGCGGACGACGTTCTCGGTGAGGACATCGGCTTCGAAGTGCGTCACGGAACCGGCCTTCGACACCGGTAGGGCGGCGGCGTCACCAAGTGCGAAGACGTTCGCGCGCGCCGAAGACTGCAGGGTCGCAGGATCCGTCGCGACGAACCCGAGCGCGTCTCCCAGCCCTTCCGACCGGGTGACGTACGACGCGCCTCCGTGGACCGGAACCGTCACGAGGAGGTCGAACTCGACCTCGTGCTCGTCCCAGCTCACGAGCTTTCCATGCGCTCCGTCGACTTCGCCGGTCGCAAACTCGGTGACGAGGCGGATCCCCTTCTCGTCGAGGATCCCCCCGAGGTGCTCGGAGGCGACGGGCTTCGTGAACGCCGCATCGAGCGGGGTCACGTACGTGAGGTGGACGCGGTCCCGGATCCCGCGCTCCGTGAAGTACCAGTCCGCGAGGAACGCGAACTCGAGCGGCGCGACCGGGCACTTGATCGGCATGTCGACGAGGCTCACGACGACGCGGCCCCCGTCGAAGCCGTCGAGCGCACGTGCGAGCTGCTCGGCGCCGGGCACGTCGTAGAACGTGAACACCCGCTCGTTCCAGCCCTGACCGGTGAGCCCCTCGGTCTCCTCGGGCTGCAGCACGGCACCGGACGCGACGACGAGAGCGTCGTACTCCAGCTCCGTCCCGTCGGAGAGGCGCACTCGGTCGGCCTCGAGCACGACCTGCTCGACCTCCGACTCGTGGAAGTCGATGCCGGCCCTCAGCTGGCGCCTTCGAGAGCGGACGATCTCCTCCGCGTGCGCGAGCCCGAACGGGACGAACAGGAGGCCGGGTTGGTACACGTGGCGGTCGTCCTTGTCGACGACCGCGATCGACGCCTCCCGGGGCTCGTACCGCCTGCGGAGACGGTTCGCCATCATCGTGCCCCCGGTGCCTCCTCCCAGGATCACGATTCGCCTTGGCATCGCAGCTCCTCTTCTCGTCGTACGCCGGAGTGTCGCCGCGTCCGGCCGGACGGCCAAGGGGGGATCCGCGGAGCGCGAATGCGGCGTTCTACGGGCTTCGGTGCCGGCCTCGGCGCTACAGTCGGACGAGGATGTACCGCTTCGTCGACCACACCGCGGAGCTCGAGGTCGAGCTCGAGGCGGGGACGGCGGAGGGAGTGCTCCTCGAGGCGCTCCGGGCATTCGCGGAGCTCGCAGGCCACGGTGACGGCGAGCCCGTCGAACGAGCGGTCGACGTCTCGGCTGGCGACCTCCCGGCGCTCCTCGCAGCCTGGCTCGAGGAGCTCGTGTTCCTCGCCGACTCGGAGCAGCTCGTCCCGGAGGAGGGCCAGATCTCCGTCTCCGGCACCCGGGTCACCGGCATCGTGCGGGGCCGGAGGGGCGCACCGAGGCCACTCGTGAAGGCCGTCACGCTCCATCGGCTTCGGTTCCGACCCGAGAACGGATCCTGGAGTGGCCGCGTGGTGCTCGATGTCTGAGCTCGTGCGGATCGACGACACGACCTGGGAGTTCCCGGCGTCCGCGAGGGACGACATGAGGGTCCCCGCCCGGGTCTTCGCGGACGAGGAGATCCTCGAGGAGATCAAGGGCGACCTCTCGCTCGAGCAGCTCCAGAACGTCGCGACGCTGCCGGGCATCGTCGGCGCGGCGATCGCGATGCCCGACATCCACCAGGGCTACGGCTTCCCGGTCGGAGGCGTCGCCGCGACGGAGCTCCCCGACGGAGTCGTTTCCCCCGGTGGAGTCGGCTACGACATCAACTGCGGCGTGCGGCTGCTCGCCCTGCCCCTGACCGAGGCGGAGCTCGGGGACCGGCGCGAGGCACTCGTGCACGAGATCTCGAGGTCGGTGCCCGCAGGCGCGGGCAAGAGCGGTGGCCGCGAGCTCGATGACGCGGAGCTCGACGAGGTCCTGCGGCTCGGCCCCGCCGCGCTCCCGGGTGTTCGAGCCGACGACGTCGAGCGAACGGAGTCGGAGGGCAGGCTCGACGGCGCCGACCCCGCCGCCGTCTCCGAGCGCGCGCGTGATCGAGGCCGCGGCCAGCTCGGCACGATGGGCTCCGGGAATCACTTCGTCGAGGTGCAGATGGTCGAGGACGTCATCGACCACGCCGCAGCCGAGGCGTTCGGGCTCGAGCGCGGCCAGGTCACCGTGCTCGTCCACTCCGGATCGCGGGGCCTGGGGCACCAGGTGTGCAGCGACTACGTGCGCTTGCTGGACGCCCAGCTCGCGCGCTACCGGATCCACGTCCCGGACCGACAGCTCGCCTGCGCGCCCGCCTCGTCGTCCGAGGGTCG
>JBOHBB010000289.1:0-21921 GCA_050698135.1 Gaiellaceae bacterium | reverse complement strand
GCCGTCGCGCTCGCGGCTGGACTGACCGCCCTGCTTCCCGCAGGGGCGACGGCAGTTCCGCCGACCACGAGCCCGGTCAACGTGCTCGTGCTCCAGAGCGACGGCATTACGGGCCTCGCTGGCGTCGACATCAACTACACGTCCGAGAACGGGTCAACCCTCGACTTCGGGACGACCGACGCCAACGGGCATGTCGGCGTGAAGCTCGAGGACGGCCAGACCTACACATTCACAGCCAGCTACAACGGAACGTCGGACACCGAGGATGAATGGGTCGCGAACGGCGACAACAACGTCGACTTCCAGACCTCTGCGGTCACGGTGACGCTGTCCGACCACAGCGGCGGCCCGCTCGCGGGCGGTGCGGCGGCCTTCAAGTCAGGCGCCTACACGTACTGGCTGAACCCCGCCGGCGCGTCTGCCAGCACGACGGACGCGACCGGTCAGGTCGTCGGGCAGCTGTTCGACGGCACCTACGACTTCCGGATGCAGTACAACCAGGGCACGGAGTGGAGCGGCGATCTCCCGATCGCCGGCGCGACCACCGTGCCGTTCCAGACCGGGCTACTGAGCATCGTCTACAGCGAGGACCTCTCGTTCGGCGGGCCAGTGGGCGACTACGCCTGGTTCACAAAGGCGGGCACCGAGCTGCTGCCCGGCACCATGACATTCCATCCGCGCGGGATCGGCATTCCGGCGAACACCGGCTGCAAGCCGCTCTCGATCGACGCACCGGCTGCCGGCACGACGGCGACGAAGACGATCCTCGCCGCCCAGCTGGCCGACAGCACGGGCGCCGCGCTGAGCGGCGGACAGGCCCGCTACCAGCCGACGGGTGGCTCGATCAACTTCCTGGGGCCCGCGACCGACGCGACCGGGTCTGCCTGCCAGGTGGTCAACGGCGCCCTCGGAAACGTGACCGTGACCATGGGCTACTGGAACACGTCCTCGTCGCCGAAGACGCAGGACGTCGCGACGAACTCGATCTTCGCGTTCCAGACCTCGGCGGTCACGGTGACCCTGTCCGACCACCTCGGCGGCCCGCTCGTGGGCGGTGTGGTGGCCTTCAGGTCGCCGACCCTCACGGGCAGCACGAACTGGCTCAAGCCGACGGGCTCGTCCGCGACGGACGCGACCGGCCAGGTGGTCGGTCAGCTGTTCGACGGAACGTACGACTTCCGGATGCAGTTCAACGGCGGCACGCAGTGGACGAACGGCGTCGTGATCAGCGGCGCGACCACCGTGCCGTTCCAGACCGGGTTGCTCAGCTTCGTCTACAGCAATCCGCTCTCGTTCGGAGGCCCGCTTGGCGATAGCGCGTTCTTCACCAAGTCGGGGATGGAGCTGTTGCCCGGCAGCTACAACTTCCACCCGCGTGGTATCGGCTACCCGGCGAACTCGGGCTGCAGGCCGATCGCCATCGACTCGCCGGCTGCGGGCACGGCGGCGACGAAGACCATCTTCGCCGCCCAGTTGGCCGATAGCGAGGGCGACCCGCTCGCGGGTGGTGTTGCTAGCTACTACGTGAGTAGCTGGCAGAGCATGGGCACGACCGACAGCACGGGCTCCGTCTGCAAGGTGCTCGACGGTGCAGTCGGCAACGTCCATGTCGCCATGGTCTACCAGGGGACGCGGCAACAGCTGCCGCCCCAGAACGTGGCCACGAACTCGGTGTTCAGCTTCCAGACCACCGACGTGACCGTCGAGCTCCGGGATCACGATGGGCAGCTGATCAACACCGACGACGCGTCCGTGGCGTACTACGCGGGCGGCTGGCAGCCGGCTGCGAACACGGACGACGGTGTCGTGCACTTCGAGATGCTGCCCGGCAGCTACAGCTTCGCGATGACCTACCTCGGCTCGCGTGAGCAGAAGGACAGCGTCGCGATCGGGAGCAGCGCGACGACGGTCACCTTCCGGACCGGCCAGGTCATTTCCGACAGCAACACGGCGACCTCGTACTACGCCGGAGGCTGGAAGACGTTCACGTCGGGCATGGAACTGCTGCCTGGCACGTGGCCGTTCGCGTTCAACGACGGCTTCCCGCAAACGAACTACGCGATCGCCGCAGGCGTGGTGAACCACATCCACTAGCGGCAAGCACACAACGAACTACCAACGAGGGTGGGGCCGTCGCGGCCCACCCTCGTGCGTTCTTTCGCTTTCGGGTGCACGTCTACGATCGTTCGGGGAGTCGCCGGGTTCGCTCGCGGGGCTACGCTCGCGCGGTGGATGAAGCAGGTTGGGCCGGCGAGCACGAGATCGACTTCGAACAGGCCGTGAACGACGCCCTCCACTCGCTCCCGGACGATCTGCGCGGCTTCATGTCCAACGTCGAGCTCGTCGTCGAGCGCGAGCCACCGCCGGGGATGCCGCTCCTCGGCCTCTACCAGGGCGTGCCGCTGACGCGTCGCACGAGCTACTACGCCGGCGTGCCGCCGGACAAGATCACGATTTACCAGGGGCCTCTCGAGCGGCTGTACGGCGCCGACCCGGAGCGGCTCCGCCGCGAGATCCGGCGCGTCGTGCTGCACGAGATCGCGCACCACTTCGGCATCGGCGACGAGCGCCTCCGCGAGCTCGACCGCTACTGAGCGCCCGAGCTGCCGGCGGCGCCACGCCGAACGAGCCTGCAGCACTCTCCCTTGCGCCGAGGTCCGGCGTCAGCTCCTGCTGCGAGGCATGAACTGGTTGCAGCTGGCGGATCCCCGGATCACTCCCCGGACCAGCCTGCACCCGCCCAGCCCGATCCGGGGGAACATGTACTTGCAGTGGTCACACCGCACATCGGGCGTGGGAGCGGGTTGCTGGTAGTCCGCCGCTTTCTTCGACAGGCCCCAGATCCTCATGCGCGACCTCTCTTGGCGAGTTTGGCACCGAGCCTGCCAGATCTCGCACCGGCGTGTCGGCGGCCCGCGGCCCGCGGGCGGCGGTCTCTCGGACCAGCGCTACGTAGTTCCCGGCAGGGCGGATCCGCGCTCACCGCGATGAGGCGGTATCGCCGCTGCCGGTCGCGATGCCCGCAGATGTAAAGCGCGACGCGCTCAGATCCGCGACCGCCCTGATGCGCGACCGGTCGGTGGGCTGCGATCTTTGCGTCTCCTAGATCGCGGAGGTGACCGGATTGCAGCATGGCACTGCGGCTTCTTCCACGGCGCAACGGCCGCCGGGAAGGCTGCGCTCGCTCGGAAGCGCGATTCCATCGAGTGCCCGGGGCGGGCTCGTCCGCGAGGCCCTGCTCGTCACGGCGGCAATGCTCGCGTACTTCGGCATCCGCAACCTCACCGTCGGCAGCAGAGAGGACGCGTTGGCGAACGCCGAGCACATCCTCGAGGCCGAGGATGCACTCGGCATCGCCTGGGAGGACGCGATCCAGGCCTCGATCGTGGGCAGCGACACGTTCGTGACGTTGGCCAACTGGGTGTACATCTGGGGACACTGGCCGGTCATCCTCTCGGCAGCGATCGCGCTCTACATCGTGCGGCGCGACAGCTACTTCCTGCTGCGAAACGCGCTCTTCGTCTCGGGAGCGATCGGCTTCGTCATGTTCGCACTCGTTCCCGTCGCCCCGCCCAGACTCCTCGACCTCGGTCTCGTCGATACCGTGACCGAGCAGTCGAACGCCTACCGAGCCCTCCAGCCGCCGGGCCTGACGAACCAGTACGCCGCGCTTCCGAGCCTCCATCTCGGTTGGAACCTTGCGGTCGGGGTCGTCCTCTTCCTGACGACGGCCCACCTGGCAGTGCGCGCCTTCGCGCTTGTGTCGCCGCTCGCGATGGGGTTTGCGGTAGTGGCAACGGCCAACCACTTCCTGCTCGATGTCGTCGCAGGGGCCCTCGTCGTGCTCGTAGGCCTCGCCGTTGCGGGTGAGATCGAGCGGCGACGAGACCCGGCTACACTCGCTGGTCGTGGTCTTGCCCTTCTCCCCGGACTCCGGGCCCGAGGTGGCGCGGCGACCTTTCCTGGTCGCCCACCGGGCCGGCAACCGCATCGACGACCTCCGCGCAGCGGAGCTGCTCGGCGGCGCGCTCGTCGAGGCTGACGTCCGGCTCTATCACGGGCGCCTCGAGGTTCGGCACCTGAAGACGATCGGCCCTCTGCCGATCCTCTGGGACCGCTGGCGGCTCGCGGGGCCGTGGCGCCCGAGGCTCCTCCTGCCCGAGCTGCTGGTCGCGACTGCGCCGGACACCGAGCTCATGCTCGACCTCAAGGGCTCGCGGGTCCGGCTGGCCGAGAGAGTGCGCGAGACCATTCGCCCGTATCTGGGCGCTCGCCGTTTCACCGTCTGCGCCCGTCGGTGGAAATTGCTCGAGCCGTTCGTGGGACTTCCGGTCAGACCCGTGCACTCGATCGGCACAGCTCGCGAGCTGCGTCGGTTCCTCGACCGCTTCGGCGCGGAGCGCCTCGAGGGCGTCTCGGTCCACGAGCGCCTGCTCGAGCCTGCGAGCGTCGCCTCGCTCCGGTCCATCGCCGGGGTCCTCATGACGTGGCCGGTCAACCGCCCCGGCCGGGCCAGGGAGCTCGTGCGTCTCGGGGTCGACGGCCTGATCACGGACGACGCGGCCGCGCTGTCAGTGCCTGCGCTCTCGTGACGCTGTGACGCTACTCGCCGGCCTCGGAGCCGCCATAACCGTCGCTTTCGAACGCGTGCAGGCGCTCGACGGCCGGTTCCTCGCGGGGGCGCTCGCGCTCCAGCTCGCAGCGCTTGCGTTCCGCTCTTTCGCCCTCAGGAACGTGCTCGCTGCCGCCTACCCGGCGCGGCGGATCCCGACAGCATCCGTAGCGTGCGCGTACGCAACCGGAGTCGCGCTCAACGGATTCCTTCCCGCGCGCGGCGGAGAGGCCGCGAAGGTTGCCCTCCTGCGAGCGCGGCTTCCGGGATCGAGCGTGCCCACGATCGCGAGCTCTCTCGCGGTCGTCATGCTGCTCGACGCGATCCTCGGCGCGTCGCTCATCGGTGTCTTGTGGGCCACGGGCGTGCTTCCGGAGCTCCCGCGCCTGCCGTTGCCTTCGGTCGCCGTAGCCCCGCTCGCCGGGGTACTCGCGCTCGGGGTTCTCGCGATAGGGGCGCTCGCTGTCCGCCGGTTCGGGGCGCTTCGCTCTTGGCTCGCCTCCGCCGCGGCGGGGCTCGCCGTCATCAGAACTCCGGGGCGCTTGTTCGCGACCGTCCTCCCCTTCCAGCTGGCGGCGTGGGCGTGCCGGATCGCGGTCGTAGTCCTCGTGCTGCAGGCCTTCCGCATCGACGCGGGGCTCGAGACTGCAGCTCTCCTCGTCGTGCTGAACGGCGCCTCGACGGCCGTGCCGGTGCCGGGCGGCGCCGGGTCGCAGCAGGTGCTCGCAACCTACGCGCTCCAGGGTGCGGTCTCGACCGCGGGCGCCATGTCCTTCTCCCTCGGAATGCAGGTCGGCGTCACCGCGGTGAATACCGCTGTCGGCCTGGCCGCCGCGATGGTGCTGTTCCGGACGTTGCGCCCTGTCGCCGCACTCCGCGCGCTGGGCATGCGCACCCGATGAGCGCGGAGACGTTCGGGCTGGTGACCGGGTAGCTCGTCCCGGCCCTCGATTCGGATCGACGCAGATCGACCAGGTCCGGCGCGCCCCTCGCACTGGGCGCGAGCGCAAGGCAGCGACCGCGACCAGCCAACCGCTCCGACAGGTGCGCAGGGGCTCGTCATCGACGAGGCCGGCGAGTACCAGCTGACGCACATCGTCGCGCGTCCCGGCTAGCGCTCGGGCTGACAGGACGACCAGGAGGTCCGCCGTTTTCGGCGGGCCCCCTGGTTTCCGAGGGCCAGTGACCGGCTGGATCACGCCGGTCGGCCCACCACGGTGCCGATCAGGTCGTGAACTCGGCGCACACGGCGTACACCGTGATCGTGTTGCCGGCGCCGTTCGAGTCGTCCTGCACGACCCAGCCGTACTCGGTCGCACCGAACGTGTAATGCGGCCAGATCGAGTTCGGCGTGCCGGGCGCCGACACCGAGACGGGATCCGTGCCCTTGAACCCGCCTCCGCTCACGGCCGTGCCTGCCGGGCAGGACCAGCCGCCGTAGCCGCCGTCACCGAACGCCAGGGCCGACGAGCTGACGACCTCGTAGCCAGCCGGCTCCGACGCGCAGATCGCGTAGACGGTGATCGTGTTCCCGGCACTGTTCTGGTCGTCCTGCACGACCCAGCCGTACTCGCTGGCGCCGAACGTGTAGTGCGGCCAGACCGATCCGGGAGTACCCGGGGCCGAGACCGACACCGGGTCGGTGCCCTCGAACCCGCCTCCGAGGACGACCTTGCCCGCCGGGCACGACCGGCCGCCGTACCCGCTGTCACCGAATGCGAGCGCGGGCGAGCTCACGACCTCGTAGCCGGCTGGCTCCGTGGCACAGATCGCGTAGACGGTGATCGTGTTTCCTGCGCCGTCCAGATCGTCACGCACCACCCATCCGGACTCCGTCGGGCCGAACGTGTAGTGAGGCCAGACCGACCCGGGGGTTCCCGGTGCGGAAACCGCGACCGGATCGGTGGCCTTGAACCCGCCTCCGATCACGACCGTGCCTGCCGGGCACGACCAGCCGCCGTACCCACCGTCGCCGAACGCCATCGCCGGTGAGGTGACCACGACATAGCCGGCGAGCGGCGCGTTCTCGAGGCTGCAGTCCTCACCGAAGATCTTCCCGGGCATGCCCGGAACGGGCTCGCCGGGGACCGCGTCGCCGTGTGCACGGTGAGCCGGCAGCGCGTTCTCGCTGACGTTGATCAGCTCGTAGCCGAAGTCGCCGAGATGGCATACGTCCACCTTGGGCGCAGGCACCGCAGTCGCGACGGCGGTCGACAGGGCAGCCACCACCGCCAACAGGCTCACCACGGCCAGCGCAAGCGTCGTCCTTCTCATGTTCCTCTCCCTTCCTCGTCGCTCGACAATCGAAGTGCTGTGTCTCGCGTCGAGGCTGACCACCGACGACGTTCCCCAAACCGATCGCGGCCGAGGTTCCCACGAACGGGGGAGTCAGCCTCACCCGGACGGGGAACCGAAGAAGAGGCGGAGTCCGGCGCACTGGCTGAGCTGGGACCGGGCGGCCCGCGGGCGGCGCTCATTCGGGCCAGCGCTACGTAGTTCCCGGCAGGGCGGATCCGCGCTCACCGCGATGTGGCGGCACCGCCGATCGCACGACCATTCGCCGCATCCGCCACGCGACGAGAGGAGCCGTAATGCCCACCGACACGCTTTCCGTGACCGACAACCGGACCGGGCGCGAGTTCGAGATCCCGATCGTGGACGGCTCGATCCGGGCGACGGAGCTGCGGCGGATCAAGGTGGACGACGACGACTTCGGGCTGATGAGCTACGACCCGGCGTTCCTGAACACCGCGTCGTGCACGAGCGCGGTCACGGTCATCGACGGCGACGTCGGCATCCTCCGCTATCGCGGCTACCCGATCGAGCAGCTCGCGGAGCACAGCACCTACCTCGAGACCGCCTACCTGCTTCTCTTCGGCGAGCTCCCGACGAAGGACGAGCTCGCCGGCTGGGTGGACGAGATCACGCACCACACTTTCGTGCACGAGAACATGAAGCACCTCATGGAGGCGTTCCGGTACGACGCGCATCCGATGGGGATGCTCATCTCCTCCGTCGCGGCGCTCTCGACGTTCTACCCGGAGGCGATGCTGGTGAACGAGCCGGACAACCGGCTCCTCCAGGCGAAGCGCCTCATCGCGAAGGTCCCGACCCTCGCGGCCTGGGCATACCGGCACTCGCGTGGGCTCCCGTACGTGTACCCGGAGAACGAGCTCGGGTTCACCGGGAACACCCTCTCGATGATGTTTCGCATGGCGGAGCCCAAGTACGCGGCGGATCCGGTGCTCGAGCGGGCGCTCGAGGTGCTCTTCATCCTCCACGCCGACCACGAGCAGAACTGCTCCGCGAACGTGATGCGCTCGATCGGCTCGAGCCAGGCCGATCCCTACAGCGCGCTCGCTGGCGCGGCGGCGGCCCTCTACGGGCCGCTGCACGGCGGCGCCAACGAGGCCGTGCTGGCGATGCTCACGACGATCGGCGACGTGAAGAAGGTGCCGGCCTACTTCGAGCGCGTGAAGGCCGGGGACTTCCGCCTGATGGGGTTCGGCCACCGCATCTACAAGAACTACGACCCACGGGCCAGGATCATCAAGGAGACGGCCGACGCCGTGTTCGAGGTGACCGGACGCAGCCCGCTCCTCGACGTCGCGCTCGAGCTCGAGAGGATCGCGCTCGAGGACGAGTACTTCGTCTCGCGGAAGCTGTACCCGAACGTCGACTTCTACTCAGGGCTCATCTACGAGGCGCTCGGGCTGCCGGTCGCGATGTTCCCGGTGATGTTCGCGATCCCGCGGACAGCCGGCTGGCTCGCCCAGTGGCTCGAGGGCGTCGTCGACCCGGAGCAGAAGATCGCCCGCCCGCGGCAGCTCTTCGTCGGCGAGGGAGAGCGCGAGTACGTCCCCGTCGAGCGCCGTGTTCCCGGCGAGCTCGTGGTCGTGTAGCGGGAAACGGTAGGGCGGGCCTTTCCCCGGGCCCGCCCGCACGATGGTGACGCACGGTCCGATGCGCCCGCGCGCGGTCTTCCCGCAACGGGAATCCGTAGCTCGGCCGGATGCCTCGCCCGCGCCGGGGATCACACTTCGCCGATAGGCGCAGGAGGCGCGCGTGACGGTCCTCGGGAGGTTCGGTCATCGGCTCGTGGCCACGGAGGTCGTCAGCCTCGCGCGCCTGAAGTGGTTCGCGATCGTGCTGCCCTTCGCGGCGCTCCTGGTGCTCGTCCTCCTGCTGCGCTCGTCGCTCCACGACTGGCTGCACGAGTCCCCGGGGTTCCTGTTCCTGGGAGCGTTCTTCGCCGTGTGCGTCTTCGTCTTCGCGTCCGTCATCTTCGCCCTCATCGAGGATCTCGAAGCGCGCGTCATCGATCAGAATCGGGCTCTCTCCGACCTGGTCGCGCGCACGGACCAGCAGAACGCCGAACTCTCGGCGCTTCTCACCGTCGGTCGCGCGTCGGCGTCGTCCGTCGATCTGTCCGAGATGCTCAACGAGGCGCTCGACGCGATCCTCGCGGTCACACCGGCGGAGGCGGCCGAGCTCTGGCTCGTGGAGGGCGGGAGCCTGACGCTCGAGTGCTTCCGTGGAGTCGGAGAAGAAGCGCTCGGGTCGCGGCCGAGGCTCCTCCTTGGCGAAGGGCTTCCCGGGGCCGCTGCGTTGGCGACATCCATCACCGTCGCCCACGACCGGAGCGTCGATCCGCGTTTCGAGTCCGACGAGGTCGCCGCGCTCGGCCTGCAGACGTTCTGCGCGCTTCCGCTCCGCCGCTCCACGGGGAAGATCGGCGTGCTGGCGGTCGCGGCCCGCGGCGAGGCCGCGTTCGAGAGTCCCGGCGAACGCCGGGTGCTCGAGGGCATCGGGGAGCGGGTCGCCCTCGCGGTCGAAAATGCGCGGCTCCACGAACAGGTCCTCGACCGGGCCGTGCTCGAGGAGCGCGAGCGCATCGCGCGGGAGCTCCACGATGGCCTCGCCCAGGTGCTCGGCTACATCAACACGCAGACGCAGGCCGTCAAGAAGCTGCTCGAGACACGAAAGATCGGCGAGGCGACGTCCGAGCTCGATGCGATGGGCGCTGTCTCGCGCGAGGTGTACGCCGACGTCCGCGAGGCCATCGTCGGTCTCCGCGCGGCTCCGCGGGGGCTCGTTCCGGCGCTTCGCGACTACCTGAGTCGCCTGCCCCGCATGCCCGGCTGCGAGATCGAGCTTCGCGTCGTGGACGACGGGGAGGCCGTTGCCCTTCCTCCAGCGACGGAGATCCAGCTCGTGAGGATCGTCCAGGAGGCGCTCACCAACGTTCGCAAGCACGCCGGGGCGTCGCACGTCGACGTGATCGTCGGGGCCGATGGGAACGAAGTGGGCGTCGAGATCGTCGACGACGGGCAGGGCTTCGACCCTCTGCTGCTCGACCGGACGGGATGGCCGCGGCTGGGGCTCCAGACGATGCGGGAGCGGGCGCAGGCCGTCGGCGGCGTGTTCGACGTCATCTCGGCTCCGGGTGAGGGCACGCGGATCGCGGTGCACGTTCCGGCGTCGATACGGAGGGAGGCTGTCCGTGCGGGTGCTCCTCGCTGACGATCACGCGCTCTTCCGGGCCGGGATCGCGAGCCTCCTCAGAGCCTGGGAGATGGACGTCGTGGGCCAGGCGGCGGACGGTATCGAGGCGATCGACCTCACTCGCCGGCTCAGGCCGGACCTCGTGCTGATGGACGTCGGGATGTCACCGTGCAACGGCCTCGAGGCCACACGGGTGATCAAGACTGAGCTCCCCGACGTGAAGGTGATCATCGTCACGGTCTCCGAGGACGACCAGGACCTGTTCGAGGCGGTCAAGAGCGGTGCCGAGGGCTATCTCCTGAAGGGCATGTCAGAAGAG
The DNA here is from genome assembly GCA_050698135.1 of Gaiellaceae bacterium. Classification (GTDB taxonomy): domain Bacteria; phylum Actinomycetota; class Thermoleophilia; order Gaiellales; family Gaiellaceae; genus GMQP-bins7. The sequence continues at coordinate 11,485 of JBOHBB010000289.1, read as the reverse complement.
GAGCTGAGCTCGACACTCGAGAAGATCTCCGCCGGAGAGCCCGCGCTGCCGCCGGCCCTCGCAGTGAAGATCCTCGACGAGTTCGCGCGAATGGGCCGCGAGGGAGCGGGCAAGGCGTTCGGTCCGGAGGACGAGCTCACCGACCGCGAGCGGGAGGTCCTGCGTCTCGTCGCGGACGGCGCGACGAACCGGGAGATCGGGTCGCAGCTCTACATCTCGGAGAACACCGTGAGCTTCCACATGAAGAACATCCTCGCGAAGCTCCATCTCAAGAATCGGGCCCAGGCGGCGGCGTTCGCGATTCGAGCAGGCCTCGCGGACGATGCCGAGCCCGACGCCGCACCTACGTAGATCGGTAGGAGAGCCCTACCCGAGCTCGGAGCCGTGGCGGCCGAAAAGACCGCGCAGACGGGGCGTCACGCCTCGCGGGTTTCCCCGTTGTCCCGGGTCCTCGCCAGGCTCACGCTCTGGACACGGACTTCGAGACCCGCGCCCCGTGCGCGGGGAGTGAAAGGAGAATCAAATGTCGAGGAGAGTTGCGCTCCTCGTGGCGTTCGGAGTGGGTGCGGTGTCCATCGGTGGTGCGTTCGCCCTGAGCAGCGGAGACGAGGCGAACGCGGCACCGAAGGTACGCCAGATCTACATGAGTGCCGTGGAGTGGAAGGGCTCGGCAAGTGTCGCGAAGGAGGCCTACCCCACGGCTCCACTGCCCGCCGGCGGTGGGTACGAGTCGTGCGCGCCGGGAAGTCAGGAGTGCGACCTGAAGGGCGACACCACCAAGTGGGCAGTCGAGACGTACCGCTTCGACACGGCGCTCGTCGCCGCGTGCGTCGGTGAGCGGGTCACTCTGAACATCTTCGGAGTCAACGCCGCCGAGCACCACATCAACGTCCCCGACTTCGGCAAGAGCTTCGTGGTGAAGCGGGGCATGCTGGCGCGGACGACCTTCAAGGTCAAGAAGCCCGGCCTGTACCCGATCATTTGCATCACCCACCAGCCGTCGCATCGGGCCGACCTCTTGGTGTCGTCATGCGCTTGACCGGGCGCAAACGAGCGCAGGCGGCCCTCGCACTCGCGGCCGCGGTCTCGTCGGCTGGGTTGGTCGCCGTCACTGCATCGCCGGCGGAGACCGCCACGTCGGGCAGCTCCGTCTCCGTCGCGCTCGTCGAGTGGAAGTTCTTGCCGGAGCAGGTCACCGTTCGAGCGGGGCGGGTCACCTTCGTCGTTCGGAACGACGGCAAGATGGATCACGCGTTCCTCCTTCTCCGCAGCGACCGTCATCATCACAGCCTCACCGTCAAGAAAGGCAAGGTGGTCGAGACGGGTCGGCTAGGTGGGATCCCGCTGATCTCGCGCGGCACCACGAAGCGGATCACGCTGACCGTGCCACGCGGGAGGTACGTCATGCTCTGCAACATGCTCGGGCACTACCAGGCCGGCCAGTACGCCGCCCTGCGCGCGCGCTGAGCACCCCCTCCCTCCCCGTCGAGAGCTCGACACGTGAGCGAGTCGGGCTCTCGGACGGAGCCTCGGCCGTTCGTCGGGTCCGCAGAGAGGGGAGGTGTGCTCGCGGTCCAGCCGAGTGCTCCCGCGCCTAGCCCCTCGTTGCATGGACGTGATCGAGTTCAACGACAACCTGAAAGTTGTCCACCAATGGATGGCCGCCGGCTAGATCCTCTCGGTCGAGATGTGTAAGGCGAGGCCGTGGACGACGCGCTCCGCTGCGTGCCACCGTCGCTCTCGCGCCTCGCTCGGAAGAACCCCGAAACAACGAGTGGGTCGCGCCGAAGAGCGATGGCCTGCCTCGTCCCTTTCGCGGCGCTCCGTCCAGGTCTACCCCGCCTCGAAGTACAGAATCGGGAGGTCGGGCCGGAGCTCGGCGAGCTCTCGCATGACCCGTACCTGCTCGCGACGTCGATTCGTCGTCGCCGTTGCGGGGACGACACGTCCGCTCTTCGTTACGAGGATCAGGTTCGTGGTTCCGCGCCCCGACCACCCCGCCCCGATGCCGATCTGACGCAGGTCCTCCCAGCGCAGGCGATGGGTCCGGAAGAAGTTGCGAACGACGATCTCGCTCCTGTCGGCGCGAATCCCCAGCCGAAAGGCTCGAATAGCCGCGATCGCGCCAACGAGGAGCCCCGCGCTGCGTACGACCGTCGAGTCGAAGGGCGAGGCCGAGGCGAAGAAGAAGAGGAGGCCGAGGAAGACGGCGACCACCGCGACCCCTAGGCGAAGGCCAAGCGGTTGTGACACGACCTCCACGCTCGAATCCTGTCAGCCGGACGCTCGGGACCTCTGCTCCGCTGCTAGAAGGCGCAGCTATCCACGCCGAGTTCGTCCGCGGCGTCCTCCACGGCTTCCTGCAACGATGCCACGTCGCTCAGAGTGGCGGTGAACGCTGCCACGTCACCCGCCTGAGCGGCGCTGGCCTGTGCCTTCGCACTCGCGAGCCCCTGATCGAGTGCCGAGATTAGAGCCTCGACCTCTGCGTCGATGTCGGCAGGGGGCGAAAGCTGGCGCAGGTTCGCGATCGCCTCTTCCGCGGCAGCGTGCCCCGACGCGAAGTAGTCGCCGACCGCCGGAAGGTCCTGCTGCGATGGGTTCTCGGGATCGAACCCCTCGACCGGGAAGTCCCCGCGCGCGTCGAGTGCTTGCTTCCAGTCGGTGCAGATCCCGTCGATCTGCTCGATGACGGCGGAGGAGGCGTCGCTCGACTCGTCGGAGTCGTCACCGCCACAAGCGGACGCTCCAAGCGCAAGGCAGACGACCGCTACCGTGAAGCTCAGGGCTCGTCTCCGCACCCCAATCCTCCTTGTGAACTGGATGACGTGAGGCGTCCGCGCCGTCGACTCGTTGACGTCAGGCCGGAGGATCCTATCCCTACGTGTACGGCGGGGTAGCACCACCCCGCCGCCGACGGTAGGCGACGAGTCGCCCGCCGTGGGGAGCGTGACGCCGCGATGAGAATCCTCAGCCGTCGAGGTCTACCAAGATACGAACCGAAACAGTCGCGTGGAACAACTCGCGTCACCACGACCAGGAAGCGGGGTGAGACGACGAACGTATGACGACGTTCGGCGGGCACGGCGAGCACGGCCCGAGACGTCTAGCCAGACCGCTGTGGGCGAGGGATGCCCCCGGCCGGAATCGAACCAGCGCACGCGGTTTAGGAAACCGCTGCTCTATCCACTGAGCTACGGGGGCTCGCCGCCACGATAGCCAGTCATCCGGGAGGTTCAGTCCTGCGCCCAGCCCTTCGCATACTCGGCCCCGTGCGGCATCCCGCTCGAGACGTGCACGTCGGCGACGGCCCGAGCGTCGAACGGCGTCCGGCGGAGGTCGATCGAGAGCCGACCGCCGCCCGTCGTGACGACCGCCCACGCCGCCCACGGGTCGAAGCGAACGACCTCGGTGTCCTGCTCGTGGTCGTAGCCGAGGCCGACGCTGCCCGGGTTGAGCACGATCGACGTGCCGATGCGGCGCACGTAGGGGAGGTGGATGTGCCCGCAGGCGACGACGTCCGCTCCCGTGCCGCCGAACGCCGCTCGGAACTCCTCCTCCGGTGCGCTCGGGAACACGACGGGGTCGTAGGCCGCCGGCGTCGCGTGGCAGCCGAGCAGCGTTCGGCCGTCTCCGATGTCGTGCACGACCGTCGGCGCGTAGGCTGCGACGAGGTCCCGCAGAGACGGGCCGAGCCGATCGTACATCCACTGCCGCACCTCGAGCTGGTGCTCGGTGATCGCCTCCGACGATCCCTCCGAGGAGGACGGGTCGAGCACGAACGCGTCCGCGTTCCCGAGCACGGTGGGCCAGCCGCGCTCGGCGAGGACGTCGACGCACGCCGCCGGCTCCGGGCCTCCCTGGCAGACGTCACCGAGGCAGACCACGCGCTCGAGCCCTTCGGCGTCGAGCTCCGCAACGACGGCTCGGAGCGCGATCGCGTTCCCGTGGATGTCGGAGAGGATCGCCGTGCGTGTCATCGGCGGGCTCATGGAGCGACCGATGCTAGCCGCGCGTCCTTGACCGGAGCTATCAGCCGGTGTCACCCTCGGTGGGCGTCGTGAACGATCTCACCCGCAGGCTCGCGCACGCGTCCGCGTCGCACCCGTGGCGGACGCTCGGCGCCTGGGGTGTCGCCCTCGTCGCCTCGATCGCGGTGATCGTGTCGCTGCTCGGGTCGGCTCTGACGACCGAGGGCGAGATGACGAACGACCCGGAGTCGTACCGGGGCTACGACCTCATCGCCGAGCACTTCCCGTTCGATCCCGCGGAGTCCGTCAACGAGCTCGTGGTCGTCCGCTCGGCGACCGCGACCACGGGGGAGCCCGCGTTCCGGGACCACGTCGAGGCGCTCGTGGGCGAGCTGGAGGCAACCGGCCACGTGGCCGTGGCCGGGACCGTGTACACGACCGGCGATCGCACGCTCGTCTCGCCCGACGGGCACGCCACCATCGTCACGATCGGTCTCGCTCCGAGCGGGGAGGACGAGATCGGGGAGCTCGTGGCGATCGTCGACGGGGCCGAGCGGGACGGGTTCGAGACGGCGATAACCGGCGAGTTCACCGCCGACGAGGACTACCAGAAGCTCTCCGAGGAGGACCTCCAGAAGGGCGAGTTCCAGTTCGGCCTGCCGGCGGCGCTCATCGTCGTCCTCCTCGTCTTCGGCTCGGTCGTCGCCGGGCTCGTCCCGGTGGTCATGGCGCTCGTGGCGATCGTCGTCGCGCTGGCGCTGACCGCGCTCGTCGGCCAGGGCTTCGACCTCTCGGTCTTCGTCGTGAACATGCTCACGGGCATGGGCCTCGCGCTCGGCATCGACTACGGGCTGTTCATCGTCAGCAGGTACCGGGAGGAGCGCAACCGGGAACGTGAAGAGCTCGACGCGATCACGATCACCGGGGCGACCGCCAGCCGGGCCGTGCTCTTCAGCGGGACCGCCTTCGTGCTCGCCATGGTCGGGATGGTCCTCGTCCCGGACACGATTCTGCGGAGCCTCGCCGCGGGGGCGATCCTCGTCGGGATCACCTCGGTGCTCGCGGCCCTGACCCTGCTGCCGGCGATCCTCGGCCTCCTCGGCGACCGGGTGAACGCGCTACGCATCCCGTGGCTCGGCCGCAGGATCGAGCGCAGTGCCGGCACCGAGGGAAGGACGTGGTCCCGGGTCGTGCGCGCCGTGATGCGCACGCCGTTCGTCAGCGCGGCGGTGTCCGTCGCCGTCCTCGTCGCGCTTGCGCTTCCGATACTCGACTTCGAGACCGGCTTCTCCGGCATCCGCACCCTGCCGGACCGGTTCCCGTCGAAGCAGGGGTTCGTCATGCTCGAGGAGTCCTTCGGCGTCGGGACCGTCGACGACGTGCAGGTCGTCGTCGAGGGCGACGTTCGCTCTCGCGAGCTCTCTGCGGCAGTGGACGAGATCGCCGCAGCGGTGAGGGCGGACTCCTCCTTCGAGGACGTGGAGGTCGCGGTCGCCGATGACGGCCGTGCCGCGGTCGTGGAGGCACTCGTCGTCGGTGACAGCCGCGACCGGCGGGCGCTCGCGGCCGTGGAGGCGCTGCGCGAGGAGTCGGTGCCCGAGGCGCTCGGCTCGACGGAGGCGGTCGCGCTCGTCACCGGCGAGACGGCGGAGACGATCGACTACCGCGAGCTGACGTCGCAGTGGCTCCCGATCGTGTTCGCGTTCGTCCTCGGGCTCAGCTTCGTCCTGCTCGCGGTCGCCTTCCGCTCCGTTGTCATGCCGCTCGTCGCGATCGCGTTGAACCTGCTGTCGGTCAGCGCCGCCTACGGGCTGCTGCTGCTCGTCTTCGTGAAGGGGGTCGGCAGCGACCTGCTCGGATTCAGCCAGGTCGAGGTGATCGCGGCCTGGCTGCCGCTCTTCCTCTTCTCCGTGCTCTTCGGCCTGTCCATGGACTACACCGTCTTCCTGCTCAGCCGGATCCGCGAGCTCCACGCCCGGGGCGAGGTCGCCCACGAGGCCGTCGCGCACGCGGTCGGCTCGACCGCGCGGATCATCACGGGCGCGGCGCTGATCATCATCATGGTCTTCGTCGGTTTCGCGACCGGCGACCAGGTCGAGTTCCAGCAGATGGGCTTCGGCATCGCCGTGTCGCTCCTGATCGACGCGACGCTGATCCGCCTCGTGCTGATGCCCGCGGTGCTCGCGCTCCTCGGTGAGCGCGCGTGGTACCTGCCGTCGTGGCTCGAGTGGCTGCCCCACGTGGAGATCGAGGGGCACGTCGAGCCCGAGGCCGCGCGCGGGTAGGCGGCAGCGCCCGTCCGTAGTTCCGTGCCGGACGGCTCCGTGCCCGCGCGGATGCGCCGGTTCGCCCGCGCGGCGAGCATTGGCTCGAGTACGCATGCAGACGTTGCCCGACAGCCCGGAAGCGGCCCGGGACGCGCGTGAACCGATCAGTCTTCTCCTGCGTGATCTCCGGGCGCGGCCCGAGGGGCTCTCGAGCCGCGAGGCGCAGAGGCGCCTCACCTCCTACGGCGCGAACGAGCTGACGCGGCAGGCAGGAGTCCGCTGGCCGCGGCAGCTCGCGCGGCAGGTCACGCATCCGCTCGCCGTCCTGCTCTGGGTCGCTGCGGCGCTCGCGTTCGTCGCCGGCCTGCCTCCTCTCGGAGTGGCGATCGTCGTCGTCGTCGTCCTCAACGCGCTGTTCGCGTTCGCGCAGGAGCGCCAGGCCGAGCACGCCGTCGAGGCGCTCCAGCGCTACCTGCCGTTCCACGCCCGGGCGCTTCGAGACGGACATCTGCAGCGGGTCGAGGCCCGCGAGCTCGTGCCGGGCGACGTCGTCGTGATCGAGGAAGGGGACCGGGTCTGTGCCGACGCGCGGCTACTCGCTGGCGATGTCGAGGTCGATCTCTCAGCGCTGACCGGCGAGTCCCAGCCCGTGTTCCGGTCGGCGGAGCTCGTGGACACGACCGGCCCGCTGATCGAGGCTCGCGACCTCGTCTTCAGCGGCACGAGCTGCGTGGGCGGGGAGGCTCGCGCTCTCGTCTATGCGACGGGAATGAGCACTGAGCTCGGCCGCATCGCGGCGCTCTCGCAGCGGGTCGAGGACGAGCTCAGCCCGCTCGAGCTGCAGGTCCGGCGCGTCGCCTGGCTGATCGCGATCGTCGCTGTCGTTGCCGGCGTTCTCTTCCTACCCATCGGCTGGCTCGTCGCGGGCCTTCCTCTCCGCGACGCCGCGATGTTCGCGATCGGCCTCATCGTTGCGAATGTCCCCGAGGGGCTGCTGCCCACGATCACCCTCTCCCTCGCAGTCGGCGTCGCCGCTCTCGCCGGACGTGGTGCACTCGTCAAGCGGCTCTCCGCGGTGGAGACGCTCGGCTCCACGACGGTCATCTGCACCGACAAGACGGGAACCCTCACCGAGAACCGCATGCGCGCCGTGCGCGTCTGGACCCCTCTCGGCGAGATCGATCTCGAGCTCGACGGCGATGTAGCCAGGGCCGTCGAGGAGAACCCGGTCCTCGGATTCCTCGGCCGCACGCTGGCCGCCTGCAGCACGGCCGAGCTGGATCCGGACCGGACCGGGAAGTCCCGGGGCGAGGCGACCGAGATCGGTCTCCTCGAGGCCGCTCGGGCGCTGGGAGTGGACGTCGGCGTCACGCTGCGTGAGCACCGTCGTCGGAAGGTCTACCGGTTCGACCCGAAGCTGCGCCTCATGTCGACCGTCGACGAGCGCGAGGACGGAGGCATCACGGTGCACGCGAAAGGGGCGCCCGAAGAGGTGCTGCGGCGCTCGACGATGATCGGGGGCTCCGACGACCACGTCGTGCTCGAGGACGCGGACCGCGACGAGGTCCTTGCGGTCCTGGAACGGTGGGCGGCCGAGGGTCTGCGGGTGCTCGCGGTCGCTCGTCGTCGACTCGATGACGATTCCGAGCCACCGGCGCGGAGAGAGGATGCCGAGTGCGAGCTCTGCCTGCTCGGGCTCGTTGCGCTCTTCGACCCGCCGCGCCCGGAGGTGGCGGACGCGGTCGCCCGCTGCCGGCGAGCGGGCATTCGGATCATCGTCATCACCGGTGACTACGGGCCGACGGCGCTCGAGATCGCCCGCAGGGTCGGGATCGTGAGCGAGGGCACCACGGTCGTCACCGGGGCGGAACTCGAACGGATGAGCGAGCGGGAGCTGGACGAGGTGCTCGGCGACGGCCACGATCTCGTCTTTGCCCGCGCCTCGCCGGAGGCGAAGCTGCGGATCGCGGACTCGCTTCGGGACGAGGGTCACGTCGTCGCCATGACCGGGGACGGCGTGAACGACGCGCCGGCGCTGCGCCGAGCCGACATCGGGATCGCGATGGGGCTCTCCGGGACCGAGGTTGCCCGGGAAGCGGCGGACATGGTGCTCACCGACGACAACTTCTCGACGATCGTGGCCGCCGTCGCGGCGGGACGTCGCATCTTCGAGAACGTGCGGAAGTTCGTCTTCTACATCTTCGCCCACGCGACGCCGGAAGTCGTCCCGTTCCTCGCCTTCGCGCTCTCCGGCGGCGCGATCCCGCTGCCCCTGACGGTGATGCAGATTCTCGCGATCGACCTCGGCACGGAGATCGTGCCCGCCCTCGCGCTCGGACGGGAGCAGGCCGAGCCGGGGCTCATGGAGCGCCCTCCGCGCTCGCGGAAGGAGGGGGTGATCCGGCGCGCGATGCTCATGCGCGCCTGGGTCTTCGTCGGCGGAGTGGAAGCAGTGCTCGTGATGGCGGGCTTCCTCGCAGTCCTCCTCGAGGCCGGCTGGCATCCCGGTGATCCCGTCTCGAGCGGCGATCCGCTGCACGACGACTACGTGCGTGCAACGACGATGACGTTCGCCGGCATCGTCGCCTGTCAGGTCGGTACCGCGATCGCGGCGCGCACGGAGTACGCCTCGCTCCGCTCCATCGGGTTCTTCTCGAACCGTCTCCTGCTGTACGGGATCGCCTTCGAGCTCGTCTTCCTGGCGGCTCTCGTCTATCTCCCGGTGTTCCAGTCGGTCTTTCACACGACGGCGCTCGGGCCTGCAGAGCTCGCAGTCCTCGCCACCTTCCCGGTGATCGTGTGGGGCGCCGACGAGCTGCGGCGTTACCTGCGCCGCCGCGACGAGAGCGGCGGGTCTCGGGCGCCGAGGTCGCTCGCGACCACGGCGTAGCCGGCAGTCCGGTCGCTGGTCAGCCGCCGAAGCGCTCGGCGAGCGCGGCCGCGTACCAGGCCGGCCACGGCTCGTCCGGGCCCTCGTCCGCGTACCGGCGCTCGAGCTCCACGAGCGCGTGCACGAGGTGGCTCCGCACCGGGCGCCCGCCGAGGAGGTCGGGCAGCTCGGAGAGGTCGAGCAGCCAGTCGGCGTACCACGAGGCCCAGTCGGGGTCGTCGCCTTCCGTGATCCGGTAGACGACGTGATGGGCCTCCCCGGCCTCGTGCAACAGGGCTGCGATCCGTGTCACCCGGCTCGCCGTCATCGCCCTGCGAACACTAGACTCGGCCGCGGTGCGCAGGAACTGGCTCATCGCCGCGATCGTCGTGGGCGTCGTCGTGATCGCCGGCGCTGTGGTCGCCGCCCGGCTGGCCGACGACGACTTCCGCTCGGTGGACACCGACGAGTGGGCGGGCTCGGTCTGCACGAGCCTCTCCGGGTGGCAGAGCTCGCTCACGGGCCTCGCCGCGGGAGGCGACGGCGCCGCTCTCGACCCCGACTCGATCGAGGAGGCGCTCGACGACGCCCGCTCGGCGACCGACGACCTCGTCGACGACCTGAAGCGGCTGGGCCCGCCGGACCTCGAGACCGGCGACGAGGTCGAGGACGCGCTCGACGACACCGGGGACGGGCTCCGGGAGAGCTACGACGCACTCGACGAGGCGGCGCAGGAGGCGCTCGACGCCGGGTCGACCGCGGAGGTCGTGCAGGGGCTCGCCGCGCTGGCGCCGCAGGCGCAGGCGCTCGTGCAGCAGGCCAGGGACGTTGTCGCCTCGCTGCAGTCGGCGTCGCTCTTCGGCGAGGCGTCGGCGGAGCTCGAGCAGGCGTTCGCGGACGCCGACCCTTGCCAGCAGCTCCGCGGCGAGAGTTAAGAACGCACAGAGCCGCCCGGGGCGGCGTCAGCGACCGCGATCCCGGACGCTACGATCCCGGCATGATCTTCCTTCTCGCATTCGTCGTCCCGATGATCATCGGCTTCTGGGCCCAGCATCGGGTGAAGAGCACGTTCGCCAAGAACCTCGAGGTCCCCGTCGCGAACGGGATGACCGGCGCGCAGGTGGCACGGCGCATCCTCGACGCGAACGGCCTGGACGAGGTCCCGATCGAGGAGACGCCGGGCAGCCTCTCCGACCACTACGAGCCGCGCAGCAAGTCCGTGCACCTTTCTCCGGAGGTCTACCGGGGCGTCTCGGTCGCCTCGACTGCGGTCGGGGCGCACGAGGTGGGGCACGCGATCCAGCACGCGAGGTCGTACGCGTTCTTCCAGTTCCGGAGCGCGCTGTTCCCCGCCGTCTCATTCGCATCGCGGATCTGGATGCTGTTCCTGTTCGGAGGCCTGATCCTCGGCACGCTCGGTCTCGTGTGGGTCGGCGTGGCCCTCTACGCGATCGCCGTCCTCTTCCAGATCGTCACGCTTCCCGTCGAGTTCGACGCGTCGAACCGCGCGAAGCAGCAGCTGAACGACCTCGGGCTCGTCGCCTCGAACGAGGCCGCCGGTGTCAAGAGCACGCTCAACGCCGCCGCCTGGACGTACGTCGCTGGTGCGCTCGCATCGGTCGCGATTCTCCTGTACTACCTCTCGATGCTCCAGAACCGCTAGCAGCGCGCGCGCGTATCGATCCGAAGGGCCGGGCACACGCCCGGCCCTTCGCGTTCCTCAGCGCTCGCGCGGCACCCAGGTGAAGCTGCGGAGGGCGATCGCGAGCCCGGCGGCGCCCCACGCCGAGACGATCGCGAGCGCCTTGGGGTCGGCGAAGAGCGACTCGCCGTCGAGATAGACGCCGTTCACGACCTCGATGAAATAGGTGAGGGGCAACACGTCGGCCACCGTCTGCAGGAACGCCGGGTAGTCCTCCGTGGGGCCGAACGCGCCGGACAGGAACGCCATCGGCAGCGTGATGACGTTGACCACCGCGGAGACACCGTCGGCCGAGCGAATCAGAGCAGCCGCGCCGACGCCGAGGCCCGCGAAGCACGCGACGCCCAGGACGATCGCACCGGCGACCCCCAGCCCGTTCGCGGGGGCGCTCGCGTCGAAGGCGAGCGCGCCGAGCGCGACGAGAGCGATCGCCTGGAGCGCGAACAGCAGGAGGAACGAGAGGAGGAGCGCGGCGATGTACGTTCCGGGAGGGAGCGGCGTCGAGCGAAGCCGTTTCAGGATGCCCGCCTCCCGGCGTCCGACGAGGAAGATCGCGAGCCCGCCGAAGGCGGTGTTCATCGCGCCGTATCCGAGCAGGCCCGCGAGGAGGACGTCCGCGGCGGGTGTGCCGTCGATCTCGCCCGAGTAGACCGAGCCGAGGAGCGAGTACAGGAGC
>JBOHBB010000288.1:0-5034 GCA_050698135.1 Gaiellaceae bacterium | reverse complement strand
GGTGGAAGTAGCGGGCGGTGTCTATCGGGCCGTACGGAGTCGCGAGCGCCGCCAGCGGCGCGAGGGCGACGAGCCCGCCGCTCCGGAGCCAGGACCGCCCCCTGCTCCTGACGAGCTCGTACCCGCCGAAGAGCATCACGAGGAGCGCCCCGAGCGCCACGCTCCCATGCACGTTCGCCCAGACGACGAGCAGCGGCAGCGCGAGCCACACGCGGTTCGTCGGCCGCCGGGCCTGGGTTGCGAGAAGCCAGAGCATGCTCGTGTAGAGCGCGAGCGCGAGCATCTGGGCGCGCACCGACCACGCCCAGGGCGCGGCGACGAGGACGGGCAGGAACATGACCCAGATCGCCCGAGGCCCGGCGCCGAGCGAGCGCGAGGCCGCGGCCGCGATCGAGAATGCTGCGACGACGGACGCTGCCGTGAGGATGGAGACGAGCGCGTGCCCGCCGAGGGAGTGCGCTCCGAAGACGAGGATCTGAGCGAGCCACTGCTGGTCCGTCCACGTGCTGCCGAGGCCGTACACGGTCAGCTCGTCGACGCTGGGCAGCCCGTTCTCCCACACCTCCCGCCCGGCCATGAGCGTGAGCCAACTGTCGTTGACGATGATCGCCGGCGGGAAGATGAGGAGGAAGATGAGGCCGAACCCGGCGAGGAGGACGACGAGGATGTACTCCTCCTCGGCGATCCGCCGGAGGGGGTTCCGCCGGCGAGCCTCCGGCTCAGGACTCGTCGGCCCGGGCTCCGCCGGGCGACGTTCCTCTACCGTGAGCGACGCCACGGGTTATTCGTCGGCGTAGATCGGGCTTTCCACAAGCCCGTGCTGGTACGCGAGGCGCGTGGCCTCCGTCCGGTTCTTCACGCCGAGCTTGCGGTAGATGTTCGTCAGGTGGAACTTCACGGTCTGGGGGGCGACCCAGAACTCCTTCGCGATCTCGTCGTTCGAGAGGCCGCGGGCGAGGGCGCCGAGGATGGTCAGCTCCCGCTCGGTGAGGCCGAGTGCCTTCGCGCCGGCCTTCTCGCCCTCCTCGACCCCGACCGTCGTGTGGATGTTGCCCTCGAGCGCCTGCCGGAGCGTGGCCGGCAGGTCGTCCGGGTTCACGGTCTTGACGATGTAGGCGGACGCGCCGCGGCGGAGCGCGGCCTCGACGAGATCCTGGCCGGTCGACGCCGACAGCATCACGACCTTCACCTCGGGGTGGCGTCGCTTGATCTCGTCCAGGCACGCGAGCCCGTCCATGTGCGGCATGCGGACGTCGAGGAGCACGAGGTCGGGCTTCGTCTGGCTGACGAGTGGGAGCACCTGCGTCCCGGACTGCGTCTCGCCGACGATCTCGAAGTTGCCGTCGCGCTCGAGCGAGCGGCGGATGCCGTCGAGGACGAGCCGGTGGTCGTCGGCGATCACGACCCGCATCGCGCCAGTGTCGCACAGGGTCGCGACGGCCTCCCAGTCCGGTCGGTCGGTATCCCCCAGGGCGATCGGGGGGCGGCCCTCGGGCGGGTGAGCGGTACGCGTGTCGGTTGGCGTCGAGCCACTCGTCCGAGGGATTGCGCCTCCCCGTCAGGGGGATACCCTGAGACGAACGAAAGACTGCGGCTCGGGCGAATGGGGGTCGCGGGGATCTTCTCCCGCCGCTCTGGGCTAGCGGGGAGGGGGCGCTACGCGAAGGGTTGTGGGGCGGCTGCGGCCGCCCCACAGCTCTGCCGTGTGACCCGCTTTCGAGGAATGGCCGCCCGCCGCGGCGGGGGCTACCGTGAGCCCGGCGATGGCGGGAACGAGCGGAACCCCGGGCGGCTTCCGATGCCGGGCGGGATCGGGCAACACGCGTCGAACGTGACGCGATGGGCGTCGTGACCCAGACCGAGAAGCCGGTGGCCTCCCCGCGGGTCGAGCGCGTGCTCGACGGCGTGGACGTCGGCTTCCCGCTCCTCTGGCTCCTCCTCTACCTCCTGCTGCCGGTCAGCGGCTGGTCGGACGTGATGTTCGACTCCTGGTTCGACCAGGCGCGCGATCTCGAGGCGCTCACCTCCGTGCTGGCCGACGGCCGAGCGGACGCGATCGCCGACAGCGTCATCGGCCCGGCGTACATCGCAGCCGCTGCCACGCTCCACTGGGTCCTCGGCCTCGAGGCACGCGACGCGCTCGTCGCGCTCAACAGGGCGTCGTACGCGCTCTCGGTCGCATGCGCGCTCGTCCTCGTCCGCATCCTGGTCCGCCGCTTCGGCGCGGCTCCGCCGCTCGCGTCCGTCGCCGCCCAGCTCGTCCTCGTCGGCCTCGTGTTCGCGGCCGGGACCTGGCACTGGTCGGACGTCCCGTGGAGCCACTTCTTCGCGGCCTTCCTCGCGGTGACCCTGTACGTCGTGCGGTTCGCGCCCGCTCGCCCGAGCGCGGCGACCGCCGCCTTCACCGGCATCGTGCTGGCGCTCCTCGCCCTGACGCGGAGCTTCGAGCTCGTGTCGCTCGTCCTGGCGTGGGGGATCGCGCTCGCGCTCCTGGCGCTCCTACGGCTGTCCGGGCCGAGGCAGCTGCACCCGTCCCACCTCGCGTCCGGCGCCGTCGCGTTCGTCGCGACGACCGCCGCGGTCTACGCCGCGACCGGCAAGCGCGGCTTCTTCTTCCTCTACGGCAACCACCTCGACCACCAGTCGGGCAACGTCCGGCCCGCGGAGATCGCGGAGACGCCGACCTTCAGCCCCTGGTTCGTCCCGGTCAAGCTCGTCCAGCTGTTCTACGAGCCCTGCTACTACTCGATGTGCAGCCTCAGCGACTATGCGGGAGGCGCGCGCGCGCTGCCGGCGCAGCTCGCCGAGGCGGCGGGCAACGAGCGGCTCTGGCGCCTGCCGCTCGCGATCCAGCTCCCGTCGCTCGTCTTCCTCCCGCTCTGCGTGATCGCCGTGGCCGCGATCGTCGTCTGGGCAGCACGGAACCGGGAGGCAGCAGCGCCGCGCGCCAGGGAGATCCGGCTGCTCGCCGAGACGACCATCGCGGCCACCGGCATCGTCGTCGGCTACGCGGCGAGCACGATGACCGGCTCGAGCCATCTGCGCTACGGCTTCGCCCGCGACTTCCTACTGCCCGCGCTCCTCTCCGGGCTCGTCGCCGCGGGTCTCTTCGGGGTGGCGCTCTGGCTCGTCCTCGCCAGGATCGGCCCGGTGCGCATCCCGCCCACGAGCATCCGGCTGTCCACGGAGTCGGTCCTCGTCCTCGTCGCGTTCGTCGTGTCCGCAGGGCTCGTCGCCGGCGCCGCGATCGCGCGGGCCGAGGGGCTGCCGCGGATCGAGAGCCGCACGCTCGGGCCGGTCGTGTACACCGCGAGCTGCCGGGACGCCGTCTGCGACGTCGACGTCGAGGTGCGAACAGTGTCCGGTCGCCCGATCTCCATCCCGGAGCGCTCGACGCTCACCTTCGGGTGCGGCAGCGACCGGCCGAGCTTCACGCTCTACGTCGACGAGCCCTCGGCGGGGGTCCGTCTGCCAGCGACCTGTCGGGCGCCGCGGCTCGTGGCCGCCTGGCCGACCGTGATGGGCCTGCCACCCGGCAGCTACGAGCTGGCCGCGGTCGAGGTCGTGAACGCCTGAGCTACGAACGCGAGGCCGCGAGGAACGCGTACGGGAGCGGCGCGCCGATGCGACGGAGCCGGTACCCGCTGTCCAGGAAGCGATGCCCCGGCACGAACGGCCGCCAGGCGCCGCCCCCGCCGTGCGCGACCGAGACCCCCTCGAACCGGTACGCGAAGCGGTTGCACGCCGGCTTGCCGCCGTTGAAGCTCTCGGCGGTCGCGATCGGTGACCAGCGCCCGGACGACCCGCGGATGTGCACGGGCCCGGTCGCCGGCGTGCCGTCGACCCAGACGCGCCACCAGCCCGTCCGGCCCGCCATCTCGAGGACGGCGACCCGGTAGCTGCGGCCGACCTCGACGCCCTGCCGGAGGAGGATGAACCGCGGCGAGCGGCCCTCCCGCGTCACCTCTGCATAGAGCATCGTCCCCATCCCCGGCACGGTCGCGACCCCGGCCTGGATCCACGCACTTCCGCCCTGCGCGCCCTGGCCGGGCCCGCCGACGCCGACCCAGCTCGCGACGTGGCCGGCTGCGACCTCGGCAGGACGCGTCAGTGTGATCGTCGCGCGGACGCCGTGCCCGCGGTCGTTCGCCTGGTGGCCGGCGTACGTGTACCCGTTATGCCCGGCCGGCATCGCGCACGTGGCGCCGGCGCTCCGCCCGGCAGTCGCAGTGCCGGAGGCGGCGACGAGCACGGCGACGGCGCCCGCGACGGCGCCCAGACCGAGGACCGGGCGAAGGCTCACAAGGAGGCACGTCGGCGCGTTGCCGACGCGAACTCATCCCCCTTTAGCGGGGTCGCGCGGCGAAGAGCCCCGCCGAGGCCGCGTCCCTACAATGCGCGCGATGGCGACGACCGAGGACCGCGACACCGCCGGCTCGGTCGGAGCCTGGCGCGAGCGGAGCTACGACCGGGCCCCCGAGCGGACCGACGAGCTCTTCTCGACGATCTCGGGAGTCGAGAACGAGCCCCTCTACACACCTGAGAATGCCGGCGTCGACTACCACCGAGACCTCGGCTACCCGGGCGAGACGCCGTTCACCCGCGGCGTGTACCCGTCGATGTACCGTGGTCGGCTCTGGACGGTGCGCCAGTTCGCGGGCTTCGGCACCGCGGAAGAGACGAACGCGCGCTTCCGCTACCTGCTCGACCACGGCCAGACCGGCCTCTCGACCGCGTTCGACATGCCGACGCTGATGGGCTACGACTCGGACCACGCACGGTCGCTCGGCGAGGTGGGCCGCGAGGGAGTCGCGATCGACTCGCTCGCCGACATGGAGACGCTCTTCGCGGGCATCCCGCTGGGCGACGTCTCGACCTCGATGACGATCAACTCACCGGCGGCGATCGTCCTCGCGTACTACGTCTGCGTCGGCGAGCAGCAGGGCGTCCCGCGAGAGCTCCTCCGAGGCACGGCCCAGACGGACATCCTCAAGGAGTACATCGCCCAGAAGGAATGGATCTTCCCGCCCGAGC
>JBOHBB010000287.1:0-3752 GCA_050698135.1 Gaiellaceae bacterium | reverse complement strand
GCGCGCGACCGCCACAACGCCGGCTGGATGGTCGTCGACGAGCTCGTCCGGCGTCACGGTGGGTCGTTCCGCGCGAAATTCAGCGGACGTCTGGCCGAGTCACGCCTGGGCGAGGCCAGGATCGCCCTCCTCGAGCCCGAGACGTACATGAACGAGTCCGGCCGCTCGATCGCGGCTGCAGCCCGGTTCTTCAAGGTTGTGCCCGAGGACGTGCTCGTCGTCCACGACGATGTCGACCTCGACGTCGGCCGTCTGCAGGCCCGGCTCGGGGGAGGGCTCGCCGGCCACAACGGCCTGCGCTCGATCGCACAGGCACTCGGCACGCAGGAGTTCCTCCGCGTTCGGATCGGCATCGGCCGGCCGGGGCGCGGCGACCGACGCCCGGTCTCCGACTACGTCCTCTCCCCGTTCGAGGCGGAGGACGACGTCGACGCCATCGTGGCGAGCGCCGCCGACGCGGTCGAGTCGCTCGTCTCGGAGGGGCTCGACGCGACGCAGCGGCGGTTCAACTGAGGCGGTCGGCACGCCGTCGCGTTGGCGCGGTCCCGGCGCGAAGGCGATCCCCACGTGCGATCACTCCGCCGGTAACGTCGACGTAGGGACACGGGGGTGCCCCTGGGGGTGGTTGCTGAGGTGGGTGCGTTTCGGGCGTGGCCGGCAGTGGCTGCGTCGGGCGGAGCCGGTCTCGGCGGGCGTTCGGGCGGCGGGGCGGCGGCTACGATGGCCCCGCGGGACGCCGGTCCCGCCGCACGCATGGACCCGACGGCTTCGCCCCTCCACGGTCTCGTCGACGAGCTCGCCCAGAGCGAGCGCTTCCGCACGCTCGTCGACGAGTTCCCCGCCCATGCGCGTGTGTCCGAGGCAGCGCTTCCACTCGTACTCGCCGCGCTCCACCGCGCGCTCGAGCGGCCGCTCGTGTGCCTGCTCCCGGAGGACGAGCAGGCGCGCGACGCGGCCGAAGCAGCGTCCTGGTACACGGACCCTGCGGGGGTCGCGCTCCTGCCCAGTCGCGGCGTCCGCGTCGACTCCGGGCTCGAGCCGCCGGCGCACCTCGTCGGCGAACGCTTCCGCGCGCTTGCCGTGCTCGCCGCGGGCGGGCTCGTCTGCGCGTCGGCGCGGGCGCTCGCGGAGGGGCTTCCGCCCGACGACACGCGCCCCGCCGCCATTCGACTCGCGGTCGGTGACGAGACGGGGCTCGACGCGCTCGTCGAGGCGCTCGCCCTCGCCGGATACGAGCGCGCCGAGCGGGTCGAGGAGCGCGGGCAGGTCGCGGCCCGCGGCGGGCTCGTCGACGTCTTCCCGAGCACGGGTCGGGAGCCGCTCCGAATCGAGTTCTTCGGAGAGGAGATCGAGCAGGTGCGCGCATTCTCCCCGTTCACCCAGCGTGCGCTGCACGCCGTCGCCGACGCGACGATCCACCCGGCGGCGGAGCGCCGCCGCGATCTCGTCGATCCCGGCCGGGACCCTGCCGAGCCGCCCGCGGATCTCCGGCCGGTGCTCGACCGTCCGCCGGACCTCGTGTGGCAGCCCGACGAGGTGAGGCGGGCGTGGGAGGAGGACGGATTCGAGGCGTGGCCGCTGCAGGGCGCGGCAGAGCTGGACCCGTTCCCACGTGGGCAGGCGCACTCGTTCGAGGCGCAGCGGCCGGCGATCGCCGCCCGCGGGCACGCGGAGGCGGAGGCCGAGCTCGCCGGCATGGTGCGCCAGGGGCGGCGGGTGCTCGTCGCGTTCCCTCACCGCGGCGAGGCGCTGCGCGCGGAGCGGCTGCTGCGAAAGGTCGACGCGGAAGTCGACGAGGAAGGGCGCGCGCTTCCCGGCAAGCCGTCGCTCCGATTCGTCGTCAGCCCGGCCCGGCGGGGCTTCGTCTGGCGCGAGCTCGGCCTCGCCCTCCTTCCGGACACGCAGGTCTTCCGCAAGCGGCCGCCCCGCGCCGACGCCAGGCTCGGACGGGCGCTGCAGTCCTTCGCCGACCTCCGGACCGGCGACTACGTCGTGCACGAGGACCACGGCGTCGGGCGCCTCGTCGGTTTCGAGACGAAAGAGGTGGCGGGCGTCACCCGCGACTACCTCTACCTGGCCTTCCGCGGGGAGGACCGGCTGTACGTTCCGCACGAGCAGCTCGGGAAGGTCAGCCGTTACGTCGGCGCGGACGCGAAGGCTCCTGCGCTGTCGAAGCTCGGCGGGAAGGCATGGCAGAACCTCAAGAGCCGTGCGCGCGCCTCGGTGCGCGAGCTCGCGGGCGAGCTCCTCTCGCTCTATGCCCAGCGCCAGCAGGCGTCAGGCCTCGCACTCGACCTGTCGCGCGAGTGGCTCGAGCGGCTGGAGGCCTCGTTCCCGTACCGCGAGACCGACGACCAGCGCCAGGCGATCGAGGCGGTCAAGGAGGACCTCGAGGCCCCGCGGCCGATGGACCGGCTCGTCTGCGGCGACGTCGGCTTCGGCAAGACGGAGGTCGCGGTGCGCGCCTCGTTCGCAGCCGCGCTGAACGGGAAGCAGACCCTCGTCCTGTGCCCGACGACGATCCTCGCCGAGCAGCATTGGAACACCTTCCGTGAGCGCTACCGCGACTTCCCGGTGCGCGTGGAGATGGTCTCGCGCTTCCGGACGAAGGCCGACCAGAAGCGGGTCCTCGACGAGTTCCGGGAGGGGAAGGTCGAGGTGCTCATCGGGACGCACCGTGTCCTCTCACGAGACGTGATCCCGAAAGACCTCGGCCTCGTCGTGCTCGACGAGGAGCAGCGCTTCGGCGTCGCGCAGAAGGAGCTCCTGCGCGCGCTGCGGCTCGAGGTGCACGTGCTCGCCCTTTCCGCCACCCCGATCCCGCGGACCCTGCACATGTCCCTCTCCGGCCTGCGCGACATCTCCATCATCGAGACGCCGCCCGAGGGGCGCCGCCCGATCCGGACGAACGTGGGCGAGTACGACCACGAGCTCGTCAAGACCGCCCTCGAGCGCGAGCACGCGCGAGAGGGCCAGTCGTTCTACCTCCACAACCGCGTGGAGACGATCGACGAGGCGGCCGCGAAGCTCGAGCAGCTCTGCCCCGGTCTGCGCTTCCTCGTCGCCCATGGCCAGATGTCTGAGCGCGAGCTCGAGGAGCGCATGCACTCGTTCCTCGCGGGGGACGCGGACGTCCTCGTCTCGACGACGATCATCGAGTCCGGGATCGACATCCCGCAGGCGAACACGCTCGTCGTCGAGCGCGCCGACCTGCTCGGGCTCGCGCAGCTCTACCAGATCCGCGGCCGCGTCGGGCGTTCCGACGTCCTGGCGCATGCATACCTCTTCTATCCCGAGGCCTCCGAGCTCACACCCGAGGCGAGGGCTCGGCTCACGACACTCGCCGACCACACGGAGCTCGGCGCTGGCTTCCAGATCGCGATGCGCGACCTCGAGATCCGCGGCGCCGGCGACCTGCTCGGCGCGGAGCAGTCGGGGCACGTCGCGGCCCTCGGGTTCGAGCTGTACGTCGATATGCTCGGGGAGGCCGTCGCCGAGCTCTCCGGCCAAGTGCGCGTCGTCGCGCGGCCCGTCCGGGTCGACGCCCGGGTCGACGCCTACGTCCCCGCGGCGTACATCGCGGCGGAGGCACTCAAGATCGACCTCCACCGGCGCATCGCGCTCGTCGAGGGCGAGGACGAGCTGCGCGAGCTCGTCGCGTCGACCGAGGTCCGGTACGGGCCGTGGCCCGAGCCGGTCGAGAACCTGTTCGGGATCCAGGAGGCGAAGCTCAAGCTCGCGCGGCTCGGCGC
>JBOHBB010000286.1:0-8220 GCA_050698135.1 Gaiellaceae bacterium | reverse complement strand
CTCACTCGACCACCCGCACGTCATCCCGATCTACCAGGCAGGCGAGGAGGCGGGCGTCCTCTTCCTGGCCATGCGCTACGTCGAGGGCTCCGACCTGGCGAAGGTCATCGCCGAGGGCGGAGCACTGGAGCCGGACCGGGCTGTCGACCTCCTCGCGCAGATCGCGGAGGCGCTCGACGCTGCCCACGCCCAGGGCTTGATCCACCGTGACGTCAAGCCCTCGAACATCCTTCTCGCGGAGTCCGCCGGCAAAGAGCTCTGCTACCTGGGCGACTTCGGCCTGACCAAGCGCACGGGCTCGCTCTCGGGAGTCTCGGTCGCCGGAACCGTCGTCGGCACGCTCGAGTACGTCGCCCCCGAGCAGATCACGGGCGAGCCCCTGGACGAGCGCTCGGACGTGTACTCGCTCGGCTGCGTCCTCTACGAGTGCCTGACCGGGCAGGCGCCTTTCCCGCGCGCCACCGATGTCGCCCTCCTCTGGGCGCACGTGCACGAGGAGCCGACCCCTCCCTCCAAGGCACGACCCCAGCTCCCCTCCGAGCTCGACACCGTGCTCGCCCGAGCGCTCGCCAAGGAGCCGGGCCGCCGCTACCGCTCGGCCGGGGAGCTGGTCGCCGCCACTCGCTCCGCCCTGCGCCTGGTCGAGGCGGCTCCCCCTGACCGGAAACTCTCTCGCCTGCTCCTCGCCGCCGCCGGGGCGCTCGCGCTGCTCGCGGCCGCCGCCCTCGCCGCCTTCCTCCTCACCCGGGAGGAGAGCGGCCTCTCGTCCGTCTCTCCCAACGCCGTCGGCGTCATCGACCCCGGCTCGAACAAGCTGGTCGCCGAGGTGCCGGTGGGGATCGAGCCCAGGTCGATCGCCGTCGGCGAAGGGGGTGTGTGGGTCGCCAACGCCGAGGACGAAACGGTGTCGCGGATCGATCCGGCCACACGTCAGGTGGTTCGGACGATCTCGGTTCCGGACTACCCGAGCGACCTCACGGTCGGAGCCGGATCGGTGCTCGTCGCCCTGGGGGCGCTCGGCGAGCTCGTCCTGATCGACCCCGAGCAGAGCGAAGCCGGGAGCCCGATCGACGCGCTCGGCGACAGAGAGACTGCGTGCCGCGGACCGCGAGCCAGCATCGCGTTCGGCGCCGGCGCAGCGTGGTTCGTTTGTGAGAGCGGGCAGATCGGACGCGTGAACGCACGGACGGGCGTCTCGAAGCGTGTCAACCTCGCCGGCGTGGTCACGCCGGTCGAGGTGAGAAACCCGGACTTCACGGACGCCGCGTTCGGTCTCGGCCTGCTCTACCTCGTGAATCGAACGACGAATTTCGTGGCTACCCTCGATCCCGCCACGAACAAGGGGCTTGGCGCAGGCTCACAGGGGCCGGGCGGGTGGTTCACCAACGGAGCACCCGAGGCGATCGCCTTCACCTCGAAGTCCATATGGGTTGCGGCCTTCGGGGATGACCGCGTCAACCGGGCGACGTTCCCTCGAGGGCCGCGGTACCCGTTTCCTCCGATCCCCGGCTCCACCGACGTCGGTGATGGTCCGGTGGACATCGCAGCTGGGGAGGGCGGCGTGTGGGTGCTGAACCGACTCGACGCAAGCGTGACCCGCATCGACGAGGAGACCGGCGAGGTTGTCGCGACGATCGACGTCGGCAACGAACCGCAGCACATCGCCGTAGGTGAAGGCTACGTCTGGGTGACGGTTCGAGCACCCGACGAAGACGAGACAGTCGAGTCCGACGCCACGGGGCCGTAGTGTCCACAGCTCGGCCGCCGCTTGTAGGCGGCCGCGCCTGAGCGCAGTCCTACGCGGCCGGGACGGAGGCTGGGGCGGCCCGAGCGAGCCGTGCTGGCGGAGGGTTGCCTGGTCCATCCCACGGAGCGGCCCGCGCCGGATTTCGAGCGCGCTCGCGTAGACCGCTCTCAAGCGGCCATCAAGCGACCGCCAAGTCTCGCTTCAGCGCGGGGTGCGACAACGGAGGAGAAGTCGACCGCGAGAGGAGAAGCGATGAACAGGCAAACCACCAGACGTGCTGCGGTCACTCTCGTGACCGTCGCCGCCCTCGGCCTCGTGCCGGTCGCGGGAGCGACGCAAGCCGCGCGGCCGCAGACCTGGTGCCCCGACGGGCTCCCCTGCGACACCGGCGTCCGGCCGGATCCGGGAACGACGGCGAAGCTCCGGATCGTTCCTCGGGCTGCAACGGGCCCGAACGGCCAGCAGGTCTACCGTTCCGGCCGCTGGCTCATGGAGTAGGCGGGCCAGTCGACGCAGTACACGGAGAGGGCCGTCAGGCCCTCTCCGTGTCTACGGGGAGAGGTCGTCGAGGAGGGCGCCGAGGAGCCGGTAGAAGCGCGCCGTCCCGGAGATGCTCAACCGCTCCCCCGGCGCGTGCGGCCCGACGATCTCGGGGCCGATCGAGACCATGTCGACGCCCGGGAGCTTGGCTCCGATCACCGCGCACTCGAGCCCGCCGTGGACGACGTCGAGCCGGGGCTCCGCGTCGAAGAGCCTGGCGTACGTACCGCGGGCGGTCGCGAGGAGGCGCGAACTGGGGTCTGGGCGCCACGGCGGGTACGAGCGGACGACCTCGATCTCCGCGCTCGCGAGGCGTGCCAGCGCCTCGAAACGCGAGACGACCTCGTCGAGCGCGGCCGGGCTCGCGCTCCGCGTCATCGACGCGAGCGTGAGCACACCGCCGTCGGTGCCGGCGACGTTCAGGCTCGTGCTCGTCTCGACGGCTCCCGGTACGGTCGCGATCATCGCGACGACCCCGCTCGGTGCGGCAGCGAGCAGGTCGAGGGCGCGCGAGGTCGTCACCTCGTCGGCTGCCGGCTCCGAGGCGGTGGCCTCGACGGAGAGTGCCAACCCGTCGTCCGTTCCCGCGTGTCGCTCCCTGACCGCCGCGAACCCGGCCCCCGCCGCGACGCGGAAGTCCTCCTCCGCACCGGCGGCGACGGCCACGACCCCGCGCGCCTCGCGCGGGATCGCGTTGCGACTCACGCCGCCGTCGAGGCGGACGAGACGGAGCGGTGTGCGTTCGTGAGCGACCGCGAGGACCCTGCCGACCGCCGTGATCGCGTTCGCCCGACCGCGCGCTATGTCCCCGCCCGAGTGGCCACCCCTGGCTCCCGAGACCGCGACCGAGAGCACCGACCAGAGGTCCGGAACGGGCTCGGGCCGAAGCGGCAGTCGCGTGAACGTGTGCGCGCTCCCCGCGCACCCGACCGTGATCGAGCCGTCGCTCGTCCCGTCGAGGTTGACGAGTAGGCGGCCCGAGACGAGCGTCGGGTCGAGCGCCTTCGCCCCGTCGAGCCCCTGCTCCTCGGAGACGGTGAGAAGCAGCTCGAGCGGCCCGTGCACGAGGTCGGCGTCCTCGGCCGCTGCCAACGCGCCCGCGACCCCGATGCCGTTGTCGGCGCCGAGCGTCGTGCCATCGGCGAGCACCCAGTCGTCCTCGCGCACGACGTGGATCCGCCCCTCGCGTGGGTCGTACGGGCTGTCCGGGTCGCGCTCGCAGACCATGTCCAGGTGCGCTTGCAGGACGACCGTCGGCGCGCCGTCGCGGCCGGGCGAGGCCGGTACCTGCACCACGACGTTGCCCGCAGCGTCGACCATGCTCGCGAGCCCGTGCGCCTCCGCCCAGGCCAGGACGTGCTCCCGGGCGGCCTGCTCGTGCTTCGACGGACGCGCGATCGTCGTCAGCTCCCGGAAGCGGTCCCAGACGAGCCGCGGCTCCAGCTCTTCGAGCACGCTCATCGACGAAGGGTTAGCGCAGCGCCCGCGACGAGGAGCACGACCCCGAGGACGCGGAACCAGGTGATCGTCACGCGGTCGATGCCGAACCAGCCGAACCGGTCGATCGCGAGCGCTGCCCCGAGCTGACCTGCGATGAGCAGCGCGACCGTCGCGGTCGTGCCGATCCGCGGCGCCGAGACGGTGATCGCACCGACGACGATGACTCCGATCGCGGCGCCCAGCCAGAGCCACTTCGGGCACCGAAGGCGTCCGCGTAGCCGTCGAACGAGCGTCGCGCGACGAGGAGGGCGGCGCTCGCGATCAGGGCGCCGAGGACGGTCGTGAACGCGAGCGCTTCGAGCGTTCCGACGCGCTCGCCGAACCGCCCCATGACGGCGACCTGCACCGAGCCGGCGATGCCCGCACCGAGGGCGATAGCAACCGCTCCACCCGTCCAGCTCACGGCGCGGACGCTATACGCTCCCCGCGTCCGCGACGAAGGGAGAGGAATGGTCCGCGCGATCATCGAGTACGAGTCCGAGCCCGACGCCGATCGCTACCGGCAGCACGTCGCCGAGTTCGCGAGCGCGGTCGAGTGCGACGCGTTCCGTCACGGGCAGGTGTTCGGCTCCCCGTTCGGGGACCCGAAGTACCGCTACTACGCAGAGTTCGAGTGGGCCGACATGGACTCGTTCAAGGCGGCCGCGGGCTCCGAAGCGTTCGCCGCCTCCGGGAAGGACGCCGCGTCGATGGGCATCCCGTTCACGGTCCACTTCGCGGCGCTCGAATGAGCGAGCCGACGCACCCGCGTCCGCGC
Organism: Gaiellaceae bacterium; assembly: GCA_050698135.1. GTDB lineage: Bacteria > Actinomycetota > Thermoleophilia > Gaiellales > Gaiellaceae > GMQP-bins7. The sequence continues at coordinate 3,676 of JBOHBB010000286.1, read as the reverse complement.
GATCCCGCCGACTACGCCTTCGAGGCGATCGTCTACGAGAAGTCGCCCCCCCGCGCGACGATCCGGCTCAACCGCCCCGACGTCCTGAACGCGTTCGACTTCCGGATGCTGCGGGAGATCGCCCGCGCCGCAGAGGACGCGTCCTGGGACGACGAGGTGCGGGTCGTGGTCGTCACCGGCACCGGGAGGGCATTCTGCGTCGGCGCCGACCTCCGTTCCTGGGACGAGGACTACCTCGGCAAGCCGTCGGATTACTGGAAGTGGTTCGGCGCCTTCAAGGACGCCCACGACCGGCTGCGCGAGATCGGGAAGCCGACGGTCGCCCGGATCAACGGGATCGCGGTCGGAGGCGGCAACGAGCTGCAGATGGCGTGCGACCTCGCCGTCATCGTCGACACCGCGTTCATCCGGCACGTCGGCCTCGAGCACGGCTCGGTTCCTGCGGGCGGCGCGACGCAGTGGCTCCAGCTCATGGTCGGCGACCGGCGCGCGCGCGAGATCGTGTTCCTGTGCGAGGAGGTCGCGGCCGTGCAGGCCGCCGAGTGGGGGCTCGTCAACAGGGCGGTGCCCGAGGCAGAGCTCGACGGCGCGGTCGACGACTGGGTCGAGAAGCTGACGACGAAGCTCCCGCAGACGACGCGCTACGCGAAGCAGCAGCTGAACGTCTGGCGGGACCTCGCGTGGCACCAGACGGTGGGCCACGCGCGCGACTGGCTCGCGCTCTCGATGCTCGGCGACGAAGCGCAGGGGGCCGTGCGGGCGTTCCTCGATCGGGGTGACAGACCAGCGCGGTGACGGCGCGACCAGGCCGGTTTCAGGGTTCTCGCGCGATCGGTGTCTGCTCGAGCAGACACCGATCACGTGCAGGTGATGTGCAGTAGGCTCGGCCCGTGGCTGACGAGGTGCTCACCGCCCGGAAGGGCGCCGTCCTCACGATCACGCTCAACCGGCCGGACACGTACAACGCGCTGAACCGCGCCGTCCACGACGGGCTCCGGGACGCGCTCGCCACGGCGGCGGACCCGGAGATCCGCGCGGTCATCGTCACCGGCGCCGGGCGTGGGTTCTGCTCGGGCCAGGATCTGCGCGAGTTCCAGGAGCTGCCCGGGGGCGTGCGCCAGGCGCTCGAGGAGACCTACCACCCGAACGTCCGCGCGCTGCGAGCCCTCGAGAAGCCGGTGCTCGCCGCGGTCAACGGCCCCTGCGCCGGGGCCGGGCTCTCCATCGCGGGCGCGTGCGACGTTCGCATCGCCTCCGCGGACGCGACCTTCGTCCCCGGCTTCGTCGGGATCGGGCTCGTGCCGGACGCGGGCAGCTCGTGGTTCCTCCACCGGCAGCTCGGCTTCTCGCGGGCCTTCGAGTGGATGGTCTCGAACCGGCGGCTGAGCGCCGACGAGGCGCTCGTCTGGGGGCTCGTCTCGGAGGTGCACCCGGCAGACCGCTTCGGGAAGCGCGTGGAGGAGCTCGCCGAGTGGTACGCCGACCTGCCGACGCGCGCGGTCGCGATGACGAAGCAGCTGTTCGAGCACGCGTACACGGCGTCGCTCGACGAGCAGCTCGAGCTCGAGGCGGAGCTCCAGCAGACCGCCACGCGCACCGAGGACTTCGGCGAGGGCGTGCAGGCATTCCTCGAGAAGCGCCTGGCCGCCTTCAAGGGTCGCTGACCCGCGCCTGCGAGGGTCGCTCTGATGGAGCCGATCGCCGCGGTCGACTACCACACGGGCGGCGAGCCGTTCCGGATCGTCACCGGCGGCGTCGAGGAGGCGCGCGGCGCGACGATCCTCGAGCGCCGCCGCGACGCGCTCGAGCGGCTCGACCACGTCCGGCGCCTCCTCGTCTTCGAGCCGCGCGGTCACGCGGACATGTACGGCTGCTTCGTCGTCCCGGCGAACGACGCCGGCGCCGACCTCGGCGCCGTCTTCTTCCACAACGCCGGATACTCGACCGCGTGCGGCCACGGCACGATCGCGCTGGTCACCTGGGCTCTCGACGAGGGGGTCGTGCCGCGGAGCGAAGGGGAGAACCGCGTCGTCGTCGACGTTCCGTCCGGCCGGCTCGAGACGTGGGCCGAGGTCCGCGACGGCCGGGTCCGGTCGGTGCGCTTTCGCAACGTCCCCTCGTTCGTGACGGCCGAGGGCGTCGAGGTGGCCGGACGCCGGGTCGACCTCGCCTTCGGCGGTGCGTTCTACGGGTCGGTCGAGGAGCGCGTCGAAGCGGACGAGCTCCCGCGGCTGATCGAGCTCGGCCGTGAGCTCAAGCGGTCGCTCGAGGCGTGGCAGGACATCGTCCACCCGCTCGAGCCCGAGCTTCGCGACGTGTACGGGGTGATCTTCTGGCAACAGGAGGGCTCGAGCCCGCTCACGCAGCGGAACGTCACGGTCTTCGCGGACGGCGAGGTCGACCGCTCGCCATGCGGGAGCGGAACGTCTGCGCGGCTGGCGCTGCTCGACCGCTCCGGCGAACTCCCGCGGGGCGAGGAGCTTCGCCACCTGAGCATCGTCGGCTCCGAGTTCCGCGGCCGGGTGGTCGGCGACGCCGAGGTGGCGGGGATTCCGGCCGTCATTACGGACGTCGAGGGAAACGCGCACCGCACGGGCGAGCACGTCTTCACGCTCGACGCCGACGATCCGCTCGGGGAAGGGTTCCTCCTCCGCTAGCAGGTGTTGCCGGGGCCTCGCTCGGGTATCACTCGGGGATCGGCATGAACGTCCTCCCGCGGCGGTATACCTCGCCGAGCCTCCTCGCGCGCGGTGGAATGGGCGAGGTGTACCTGGCTACCGACTCCGTGCTGGAACGCCCGGTCGCCGTCAAGCTGCTCTCGGAGCGGCAGGCCCGGGACCCGGAGATCCGCGCCCGGTTCGAGCGGGAGGCCCTCACCGCCGCGCGCCTCTCGGGATCGCGGAACGTCGTCACCGTGTTCGACGTCGGCGAGCATAGGGACAGGCCGTTCATCGTCATGGAGTACCTCGACAGAGGGTCCGTGCACGACCGCCTCCGCCAGGGGCCAGTCGAGCCGGCCCAGGCGCTCGAGTGGCTGGCGCAGACCGCCCGCGCGCTCGACCAGGCGCACTCGAGGGGCATCGTGCACCGTGACGTGAAGCCGGCGAACCTCATGCTCGACGCGGACGGCACGGTCCAGGTCTCGGACTTCGGCATCGCCTCGGCCGCGGGGCTCGACACGCTGACGATGCCGGGCACCGTTCTCGGGACCGCCGGCTACCTCTCCCCCGAGCAGGCGCGAGGCGAGGCTGCGACTCCCGCCAGCGACCGCTACGCGCTCGGCGCCGTCGCGTTCGAGCTCCTCACCGGCCGGCGGCCATTCGAGTCCGAGACGGCGGCGACCGAGGCGTTCGCCCACGTGAACGCGCCGGTGCCGAGCGCGAGGAAGCTCGAGCCGCGTCTCTCTCCGGCCGTCGACGCGGTGTTCCAGCGGGCGCTGGCGAAGGACCCGGCCGACCGCCCGACCAGCGCTATGGAGCTCGTGGACGAGTTGCGGGCGGCGACCGGCGCACGCGCTGCGCGGACCCTCGTCGAGCGGCGAGCCGATTCGCGACCATTCGTCGTCCACCGCTCGCAGCTGCGCTCGCGAACCGCGCTCGTGCTCGGCGCCGTCACGCTGCTCGTCGTGGCCCTCGCGGTCGCGGCCGCGCTCGGCATCGCCGGCGGCGACCCGCCC
>JBOHBB010000285.1:0-3764 GCA_050698135.1 Gaiellaceae bacterium | reverse complement strand
GCTCCTCGGTCCAGGAGCGGACGACGATCTCGACCTGCTCGGCGAAGAGGTCGAAGCGCTGCCTCCCGTCGAGGAACGGGAAGCCGTGCGCGACGTGCTCCCGCTCGTACCAACCCGAGCCCATGCCGACATCGAGGCGCCCGCCCGAGATGTGGTCGACCGTCGCCGCCATGCGGGCGAGCACGCTCGGGTGCCGGAACGTCGCCGGGGAGACGAGTGTGCCGAGGCGGATGCGCCCGGTGACGGCGGCGAGGCCGGCGAGCGTCGCCCAGGCGTCGAGGGCGTCGGCATCGTCCCGGATGATCGCCGTGTAGTGGTCGGAGCGGAAGAGGCCCTCGAGGCCGTGGTCCTCGGCGAGCCCGGCGAGGCGCACCCAGTCGTCCCAGGTGACGCCCTCCTGACCCTCGATCATGAGACAGACGCGGATAGCTCCTCCGGCTCGGTCACGGGAGCCTGACAGACGAACCGCTCGCACAGGTAGATCGCCGGCCGACCGTCGACGAGTCCCTTCCCGGCGAGGAGCGGGACCTCCTCGGACGGGCCGACCGCGACGACCGTGCTCGGCTGGAAGGGGGCGAGCGCGGCGCGGGCGACCTCGGACCCGACAGGACCGACGACGGCGATCTCCCGAGGCGGCGAGAGCCAGAGGTCGAGCCCGCAGAGCGCCCAGGCGAACGCGCCGGGGGCGCGCCGCATCGCCGGCTCGACGAGGCGGAAGGCGGAGACGGCGCGCTGCTCGAGCTCGTCGTCTCCCCAGATCCGTCCGAGGCGGAGGAGCGTCCAGGCGAGCATCGAGCTGCCGGACGCGACCGGCGTGTCCTGGAGGTCCTTCGTGCGGGGCACCCGCCGGTCGCCGTCCGCCGCCGAGAGGTAGAAGCCGCCGCGCTCCGGGTCTTCGAACAGGCTCACGGCGAGCACGGCGAGGCGTCGTGCCTCGAGGAGCCAGCGCACCTCGCCCGTCGCGACGTGCAGCTCGAGCAGGCCGTTGGCGACGTTCGCGTAGTCGTCGAGGAACCCGGGGCCGCTCGCGCGGCCGCCGCGAATCGACCTGAGCAGCCGGCCGCCACCGTCCGAGAGCGAGCCGAGGAGGAGCTCGCCGAGTCCGCGCGCGGCGGCGAGCCAGTCCTCGCGCTCGAGCCGGAAGCCCGCCTCGGCGAGCGCGGCGAGCGCGAGGCCGTTCCACGAGGCGACGACCTTGTCGTCTCGGAACGGCTGCCGGCGCGACGCGCGCTCCGCGAGGAGACGGGCGCGGAGCTCAGGCTCGAGCTCGCCACGGACGACGAGCCGCCCGTGCTCGAACGGCTGGAGGAGTTCCTCCGGGATGCCGGCGGCCTCGGCCTCCGCGCGCGTCCACGTGTACGTGAGCCCCTCGACGCCGTCGGTGTCCGCGTCCTGCGCCGAGGCGAGCCCGCCCTCGGGCAGCGCGAGCTCGCGCAGCAGGTACTCGAGCGTCTCCTCCACGACCTCCCGGTAGCGGTCACGGCCGGTGACCACCCAGCCGTGGAGGTACGCCGATGCGAGGACGGCGTTGTCGTAGAGCATCTTCTCGAAGTGCGGCACGAGCCAGCGGTCGTCCACCGAGTAGCGGTGGAAGCCTCCGCCGACGACGTCGTAGAAGCCGCCCGCCGCCATCCCGTCGAGGGTCGCCTCGACCATCTCGAGCGACGCGTCGTCCCCGCGCCGCAGCAGGAGCTCGAGGGTGGAGGCGGCCGGGAACTTGGGAGCGCGGCCGAAGCCGCCGAAAGCCGGCTCGAAGGTCGCGCGGATTCCGCGTACGGCCTCCGCGAGCAGGGACGACGTCAACGGCTCGACCGAGGGGTGAAGCTCGGCGCCGCGCCGCAGCGACTCCGCGATCTGCCCCGCCTGGCGCTCGAGCTCGCCGCGCCGCTCGCGCCAGGCGGTCGCGACCGCCTGCAGGACGTCGCGGAAGCTCGGAAGCCCGTGCCGCGACTCCGGCGGGAAGTACGTCCCGGCGTAGAAGGGATGGCCGTCGGGCGTCAGGAACACGGTCGTCGGCCAGCCGCCCGAGCCCGTCATCCCGACCGTGGCCTCCATCGTCACGGCGTCGACGTCCGGCCGCTCCTCGCGGTCCACCTTCACGTTCACGAAGAGGTCGTTCATGACGGCAGCGGTGGCCGCGCTCTCGAACGACTCGTGCGCCATCACGTGGCACCAGTGGCAGGAGCTGTAGCCGACCGAGACGAGGAGCGGCTTGTCCTCGGCCTGCGCGCGCTCGAACGCCTCGTCCCCCCACTCGTACCAGTCGACCGGGTTGCCGGCGTGCTGGAGCAGGTACGGGCTGGTCGCGTCCGCGAGCCGGTTCACGCTCGACAGCGTACGCGCGGCGTCCCGCTCAGCCGGTCGCTCGACGCCCCTTGAGCAGATGCCGCACGACCTCGATCAGGAGGCCGGCCGTCAGAGCGATCGCGAGCGCGAGGGCGAGCCCCCACACCGGGTGGTCCTCGAACGTCTTGCCGCCGAAGTAGCCGAGCAGCGCCGCGTACGTCGCCCAGAGCAGCCCTGCGGCGACGTCGTAGACGATGAAGCGGCGCCAGGGGAACGTCGGCAGGTATCCCGCGGAGAACGTGACCGCCGTACGACCCCCGGGGATGAAGCGGGCGATGATGATGATGTAGGCGCCGCGCTCGTCGAGCGTCCTCTCGGCCCACTCCAGGCGCTTGTGCCACTGCTCGCTGCGAAACCAGCGCTTGACGGTGCGCTCGCCGACCCAGCTCCCGATGCCGAACGAAATGTTGTCCCCGAGCACGGCGCCCCCCGCGCCGGCGAGGATGACGAGCGGAAGGCTGAGGTCGCCGGAGCTCGCGAGGTTCCCGCCGACGACGACGACGGTCTCGCTCGGCACGACCGGGAAGAACGCGTCGACGACGGCGACGGCGAAGATCAACGGGTAGGCCCACCACTCCCCGCCGACCCAGTCGGCGATCGTGTCGAAGTCGAGCCAGCTCGGCACGCGCGCATCCTCGCAGAGCGGGGATGATCCCCCGATGCCCTTCCTCCCGCTCGCGGGCGCGCGCGTCGTCGACGTGACGACGTCGATCGCCGGGCCGTACTGCGCCGAGATCCTCGCCGCGCTCGGCGCAGACGTGGTCAAGGTCGAGCGTCCCGACACGGGAGACGACGGCAGGGCCTGGGGGCCGCCGTTCTGGAACGGCGAGGGAGCGATGTTCCTCTCCGTGAACGCGGGGAAGCGCTCGCTGGCCGTCTCACTCCGCGACGACCGGGGCCGCGACGCGGTGCTCCGGCTGGCCGACCGCGCGGACGTCTTCCTGCAAAGCCTCCGCCCGGGGCTGGCCGACTGGCTCGGTCTCGGGCCGGACGCGCTCCGCAGTCGCAACGCGCGGCTCGTCTACTGCACGATCGGCGCCTACGGCGCCGTCGGCCCGCTACGCGAGGAGCCGGGCTACGACGCGCTCATGCAGGCGGCCGGCGGGCTCATCAGCATGACCGGCGAGCCAGGGCGTTCGGGCGTCCGCGTCGGCTCCTCGCTGATCGACATGGGAACCGGCATATGGGCGGCGCTCGGGATCGTCTCCGCACTTCTCGAGCGCGAGCGGACCGGGACGGGAGCCGTGGTCGACACGTCGCTCTACGAGACCGCCCTCGGCTACATCGGATATCACCTCGTCGGCTTCCTGGCCGACGGAACGGTCCCGACACGGCAGGGCACTGGCTTCCCGATGGTCGCGCCGTAACAGGTCTTCCCCACAGGCGACGGCGAGCTGATGATCGCCGGCGGCAACGAC
>JBOHBB010000284.1:0-6138 GCA_050698135.1 Gaiellaceae bacterium | reverse complement strand
CCGTCTGCCTTCGCGACCCGCTCGACCGGGCCGAGCGCGCTCAGCTCAATCTCGGCCACACGTTCGCGCACGCGCTCGAGGCGGCGGCCGGCTACCGGCTGGCGCACGGCAGCGCGGTCGCGCTGGGCCTCGTCGCGGCGCTCCGGCTCTCCGGCCTCGAGGAGGAGGCGCGCTCGGTGCAGGAGCTGCTCGGCGCGCGGGCCGTCCGCGTCGACAGGGAGGACGCCTGGGCGGCTCTGCTGCGGGACAAGAAGGCGGTCGACGGCCGCGTGCGGCTCGTCCTCCTGGCTGCGCCCGGAGAGCCTCGCGTCGGCGTCGAGCTGCCGCCGGACGAGATCCGCGCGGCCCTCGACTCCCTGATCGAATAGGGTCGGCTCGTGCGCATCGTCGTCCTGAACGGCGTCAACCTCGACGTGCTCGGCCGACGCGACGCGACGACGTACGGCGGGCTGACGCTCTCGGAGCTCGAGACGAAGATCTACGAGTGGGCCAGCGCTCTCGGCTGCACGGTCCGCTGCCGGCAGACGAACCACGAAGGCGAGTTCGTCGACTGGTGCCACGACGCGCTCGACTGGGCGGACGGCATCATCGCGAACCCGAGCGCCTGGACGCACTACTCGTGGGCGATCCGGGACGCCGTCGAGCTCTTCAGTGTCCCCTTCGTCGAGGTCCACCTCTCGGACGTGGACGTGCGCGAGGAGTGGAGGCGGTTCTCGGTGCTCGAGGGGCTTCCGACCGCGCGCATCGTGGGCAAGGGCCCGGACGGCTACCGGGAGGCGCTCGAGTTCCTGGTGCAGGGCGCCGCATGACCCGGATCGAGCGGCTCGCGGAGCTGCTCGAGGACCCGCTCCTCGTCGCCGGCCCGCCGTACGTGCTGGGCGGGCAGGCGAACCTGCGCTACCTCACGGGGCTTGCGAGCTCGAGCGCGGCGGTGCTCGTCGAGCGGGACGCGACGGCGACGATCTACACGGACTTCCGCTACGCCCCTCGAGCGCGCGAGGTCGAGGGCGCCGAGTTCGTCGAGACGGCGCGCAACCTCCTCCCCGCGATCGGCGCTCACCTCTCGGGGAGGCGGATCGCGTTCGAGGAGCAGCACCTGCCCTACGCGGGCTATCGGGCCCTCACCGAGGCGGGCGTCGAGGCCGTTCCGGTGAGCGGGCTCGTGGAGTCGCTGCGCGCGGTCAAGGACGCGGACGAGATCGCGAGCATGCGCCGTGCGGGTGCGCTCTCCGACGAGGTCTTCGCCGCGCTCTCGCAGGAGCGCTTCTCGGGGCGCACCGAGCGAGAGCTCGTGTGGTGGGTCGAGCGGAGTTTCCGCGACGCCGGGGCCGAGGGGGTCTCGTTCCCGACCGTGGTCGCCGCGGGCGACACCGCGACGTCGCCGCACGCGGTCCCGGGCGACCGGCCGATCGAGCAGGGTGTCCTCGTCACGATCGACGCTGGCTGCGTCGTCGACGGGTACTGCTCGGACTGCACGAGGACGTTCGCCGTGGGAGACGTGCCTGAGCGGCTCTCCGAGATCCACGCGCTCTGCCTCGAGGCGCAGCTCGCCGGCCTCGACGCCGTCGGCCCGGGCGTCCACGGGCGCGACGCAGACGCAGCGGCACGCGTGCCGATCGAGGCAGCCGGCCTCGGCGCGGCCTTCGGTCACGGGCTGGGACACGGGGTCGGGCTTCAGATCCACGAAGGTCCGGTGCTGCGCCCGGAGTCGACCGACGTCCTCGAGGCTGGGAACGTCGTCTCCGTCGAGCCGGGGATCTACCTCCCGGGGGAGGGCGGGGTGCGGATCGAGGATCTCGTGCTCGTGACGGAGGACGGCCGCGAGCGGTTGACGCAGTTCACGAAGGAGCTCGTCGCAGTAGAGTGACCGCCGCCATGGCGGAGACGGTCTCCACGAACCAGTTCCGGAACGGGATGCACATCGAGGTCGACGGCGACGTCTGGCGCATCGTCGAGTTCCAGCACGTGAAGCCCGGGAAGGGCGGCGCGTTCGTGCGGACGAAGCTGAAGGCGCTCGCGACGGGGGCTGTCGTGGACAGGACGTTCCGCGCGGGCGAGAAGTTCTCGCGCGTCCACACGGAGGTCAAGTCCGTCCAGTACCTGTACGACGACGGGGCCGAGGCGCACTTCATGGACGAGGAGTCGTTCGAGCAGTTCGGGCTCCCGCATGCGGAGGTCGCGGACGTGCTCGCCTACCTCGCGCCCTCGAGCTCGGTGCAGATGCTGGCGGTCGACGGGAGGCCCGCCGGGATCCAGCTCCCGTCCTCGGTCGAGCTCACCGTGGCCGAGACCGAGCCGGCCGTGCGGGGCGACACCGTCACGAACGTGACGAAGCCCGCGACGCTGGAGACCGGCGCGGTCGTCCAGGTCCCGCTCTTCGTCGACCGCGGCGAGCGAGTGAAGGTCGACCCGCGCGAAGGCCGTTACATCTCGCGCGCGTAGTCGCTGCAATGCTCGGCCGGTGAAGGTCCTCGCGGCCGGGCGGGCGTCCGAGATCGTCGACCTCGGCGACGGCAGCGTGCTGCGGAGGTTCAAGGCGGGCGGGAATCCGGCGCGGGAGCGGCCTGTCGTCATCGACTGGACCAACGCCAGGTCCGGAGAGCCCGCGTTCGACGTCGCGATGACCTGGGTGATCCTCGCGACGAGTGGTGGCTCGGCGGTCGCGTCTTCGTCCGCCCGTTCCTGCGGCACGTCGATCGCGAAGCCGCCCGTCGCGCGCTGCCCGAGGCCGTTTCGTTCCGCGTCGCCGACCCGAATGTCACGAGCGAGGAGCGCGCTCGGGCGACCCGTCTTCTGCACTGAGGGCAGAGCGCGAGCGGCCCGGCAGGCCGCTAAGGTCCACGGCCGTGCCGAAGCTCGTCGACACGACGATCCGGCTCCTCTCGCAGGAGCCCCTCGCGGGTCGCCTTCCCACTGCGGAGATCCTGCGCGTCGCGGAGATTCTCGACCAGGCCGGCTTCGCCTGCCTGGAGGTGTCCGGTGGCGGCGTCTTCGACGCCACCGTCCGCCGGCGCGTCGAGAGCCCGTGGGAGCGCATCCGGGCGATCGAGGCGCGTGTCTCCACTCCCTTGGGGATCGCGCTCCGCGGACGCTTCCTCGTCGGCTCGAGCCCGGTCAGCGGCGACATCGTCACCCGGTTCGTCGCCTCGGCCGCGGCGAACGGGGTCGAGGTGTTCCGGCTGCACGACCCGTTGAACGACGTCTCGAACCTCCGCGAGGCGGGTGCGGCGATCACGAGCGCCGGCGGCGCCTTCCACGCCGGCCTCGTCTACAGCCCGGGCCGGACGAGCGAGACCGAGACGCTCGTCGAGCAGGCGCGGAAGCTCCCCGTGCTCGGCGCCACCCGCGTTATCGTCAACGACCCGACGGGCGCGCTCGTGCCGCACCGTGCGGAGGAGCTCGTTGGGCTCCTCGGGGACGCGAGTGGGCTCCCGGTCGGCTTCTACGTCCAGGGCGCCGGTGGCATGGGGCTCGCGTCGGCGCTCGCAGCCGTCGCGGCCGGCGCCGACCTCGTCGCGACGACCGTGTACCCGCTCGCGCTCACGCTCCACCGCGTCTCGGGCGAGTCGCTCGCGGAGGCGCTCGAAGGGCTCGGGCGCGCCGCCGGGATCGAGCCGGAGCGGCTCTGGGAGGCTGCGGACCTGATCGACGAGTACATCGGGGACGAGCCCGTGTCCCAGGTGGCTCCGCGCATCGCCGTGCGCGCAGCCGAGTACGACCTCCCGGCCGGCCTCGTCGCGGCACTGGACGTGCACCTGCGCGCGAACGCCGCCGCCGATCGCCTGCTCGAGGTGCTCGAGGAGGTCGGACGCGTCCGCGCGGAGGCCGGGTGGCCGCCGCTCGCGGCGCCGATCGGCCAGATCCTCGCGTCACAGGCTCTGCTGCATGTGCTCGAGGCGCGGCGCTACGGGACCGTCGTCGACGAGTTCCGGGCGCTCGTCCAGGGCGGCTACGGCGCGACGCCCGAGCCGGTCGACACAACGGTCGCGCGGGCGGTCGAGCTCCTCGCCCCGCGGGCCGCCCTCGTCGACGACCCTCCCACCGCCGAGGAGGTCCGCGTACGGGCGGAGGGGCTCGCCGCGAGCGAGGAGGAGCTCGTCCTGCTCGCGATGTTCGGCAGCGACGCCGAGGAGCTCCTGCGCAAGATCCGGGCGCGCCACTCGCGCGAGACCGTCCTCATCGCCGAAGACGCGGATGCGGAGCGCGCCGAGCGCATCCGGGAGCTCGTCGAGATCGTGCAGGAGAGCGGGGTCGGGGAGATCGAGATCGAGGACGAGGGGATGCGCGTCTCCGTGCGCCGGGCGGACGAGCCCACGCTCGGGGGCATCTTGCCCGGAGCCTCCGTGGTCGAGTCGGGCGATGGCGCCCCGGCCGCCCCGTCGGACTCGGCTGCGGACAACGGGGCGATGCGGGTGGAGTCGCCGATGGTCGGGGTCTTCTATCGTGGGCCGAACCCCGGCGCGCCGGCCTTCGTCGACGTGGGGGACACGATCATCCCGGGCCAGACGCTCTGCCTGCTCGAGGCGATGAAGCTCTTCAACGAGCTGAAGGCGGAGGTGGCCGGGATCGTGCGCGCGATCCACGTCGACAACGCGCAGCCGGTCGAGTACGGGCAGCTGCTGTTCGAGATCGACCCGGTGCTCACCCCGCCGGCGGTCTAGGAGGCTGACGGTGTTCTCGCGCGTCCTCGTGGCGAACCGGGGGGAGATCGCCGTCCGCGTGATCAGGGCACTGCACGAGCTCGGCGTCGAGGCCGTCGCCGTCTACTCGACCGCTGACCGGGACGCGCTCCACGTGGCGCTCGCCGATCAGTCCGTCTGCATCGGACCGCCGGCAGCCGGCGAGAGCTACCTGAGCATCCCCGCGATCGTCGCGGCGGCCGAGACGACGGGATGCGAGGCGGTGCACCCCGGCTACGGCTTCCTCGCCGAGAACCCGACCTTCGTGCGGGCCTGCGAGGGCTCGGGCGTCGTCTTCATCGGCCCGCCCGCCGAGGTCATGGAGCGGATGGGTGACAAGGTCAGCGCGAAGCGGGAGCTGCACGCCGCCGGGGTGCCGCTGGTACCCGGGAGCAACGGGGCCGCGAGTGTCGAGGAGGCCCGCGCCGCGGCGCACGAGGCCGGGTTCCCGGTCCTCCTCAAGGCGAGCGCCGGAGGCGGCGGGAAGGGCATGCGCGTCGTCGGCTCCGAGGACGAGCTCGAGAGCGCGTACGCTGCCGCGGCGCTCGAGGCGGACGCGGCGTTCGGGAACGGGTCGCTGTACGTCGAGAAGGTGCTCTCCCCGGCACGGCACGTGGAGATCCAGGTGCTGTGCGACTCGGCAGGAAGGGTGCTCACGCTCGGCGAGCGGGAGTGCTCGGTGCAGCGCCGCCACCAGAAGCTCGTCGAGGAGTCGCCCTCGCCCGCGCTCGACCCGGACACGCGCGAGGCGATGGAGAGCGCCGTGGAGCGGGCGTGCGCCGCGATCGGGTACCGGAACGCGGGCACGTTCGAGTTCCTGCTCGGACCGGACGGCGGGTTCTACTTCATCGAGGTGAACTGCCGACTCCAGGTGGAGCATCCTGTGAGCGAGGTCGTGACCGGGATCGACATCGTCCGCGAGCAGGTACGCATCGCCGCCGGCGAGCGGCTCGAGCTGACCGGAAGGGCGCCTCGCCACGGTCACGCGATCGAGGTGCGGATCAACGCCGAGGACCCCGCACGGGACTTCGCGCCCGGCCCGGGCACGGTCGCGGCGTTCAGGCCGCCGCTCGGCCCGGGTGTGCGAGTCGACACCGCGATCGTCGACGGGTGCTCGATCCCGCCGTTCTACGACTCGCTCGTCGCCAAGGTGATCGTCTGGGACGACTCGAGGCCTGCTGCGATCGCCCGGGCCGTGCGCGCCATGACCGAGCTGGGGGTCGACGGCATCCCGACGACCCGCGAGCTCGCGCTCGACGTGCTCGGCTCGGCCGAGTTCCGGAGCGGCGAGTACTCGACGTCCACGCTCGCCGAGCTCGCCGGCCGCGTGCCGTCCCTGACCGCATGAGCCCCCTCGGCCGCCGCGCGGGACGCCGCCAGGCGCTCTTCCTTCTCTACCAGTGGGACCTGACCGGGCAGCCGCTTGCCTCGCTGTACGAGGGCGAGCCGGACGAGTTCG
>JBOHBB010000283.1:0-9965 GCA_050698135.1 Gaiellaceae bacterium | reverse complement strand
AGCCAGGCGAGCGCAGCCGCGGCGCCTGGCGCGACCGGGTCGACGGCCGCCGCGAGGAGCCCGAGCGCGAGAACGGCCGGGAGCGCGGGGAAGGCGAGCAGGTTTGCGGGCACCGTGTAGACGGGCGCGCGGTCGAAGTGGAAGAGGACGACCGGCGCCGTCGCGAGGCCACAGACGACGGCGACCGCGAGCGGATCGACGACCGCACGCGGCAAGGGGCGGCTCTGGAGCCACGCACGGACGCGAGGCACTCCGACGAAGATCGCTGCGACGGCGACGAAGGAGAGCTGGAAGCCGGGCTCGAGGAGCGAGGTCGGCAGCCATGCGAGCAAGACGAGCGCGCCGAGCGCGAGGAAGTGCCAGCGGTCTCTCGGTCGAGCGGCGAGCCAGGCGAGCGAGGCCAGCCCGCCGGCGACGCCGGCCCGCACGACCGACGGCTGCCAGCCGACCGCGAGGACATAGGCGACGATCGCCGCGAGCGTGACGAGCTCCCGCGCGACCCGGACGACCCGCAGCAGCCAGCAGAGGCCGTAGACCCCGATCGCGATGAAGGCGACATTCTGACCCGAGACGGCGAGCAGGTGCGCGAGCCCCGAGGCACGGAAGTCCTGCCTGACGCCGGCCGGCAGCCCTTCGTCCTCTCCGAGCACGACCCCGAGGACGAGCGCTCGCCGGGCGCCGTCCGACCCGCGCGAGACCGCGTGCTCGATCCGGTCTCGGAGGCCGTCGCCGAAGCCCATGACTCCACCACGCCGACCGACTTGACGCCAGGCGCTCCCTCGCAGGACGACGTGGACGCCCTGGCGCGCGAGCCAGGCGCGCTCGTCGAAGCCGCCGTCGGCAGGGCGTGGCTCCGCGACCCGCGCAACCGTCTCGAGAACGGCTCCTCTCGGCGGCGAGCGGCCTACCGGAAGGACGAGCAGCACCCGCTCACGGAGCGGCCGTCCGCGGAACTCCCGCACCTCGCCCGGAACCCGGACCGCCCACGGCGTCAGCCTCGCGGGTCCCGTCACGACGAGCTCGACCTGGCCCGACTCACCGATCTCGTTGGCGAGCACGCTGTCCCCGAGCGCGTCGATCCGAAGCGAGCCCCACCAGAGGCCCACCGTCACGAGCGCGATCCCCAGGGCGATTGCCCTCGCATTCCCCTCGAGCACTGCCAGGCCGACGGCGGCGACGAGGGCACATGCCCCGAGGACGACGAGACTGGGCGCCATCCAGTTCGCGAGCGCCAGGCCCGCGCACGCCGAGCCCGCGAGCAAGGCCGGCCGCTGGTACTCGAGCGCCTCCCTCACGAGCCGCCGGTCAGTCCGGGAGAGCGGAGGAGCCAGGCGAGGTCGGGAAGCGACGTGTCCGCGAAGCGAACCCAGTGGGCACGCGGGGGAAACACGGTTTCCCCCGCGGACGCGAGCCGCAGGCGAGCGTCCCTCACGGGGTCACGAGGTCGCGCAACTGCTCGATCCTCGCCGGCCCGATCCCCGGCACGGCGTCGAGGTCGTCCACCGACCGGAACGGCCCGTGCTCGGCCCGGTAGTCGAGGATGTTCTGCGCGGTGATCGGCCCCACCCCGGGGAGCTCGTCGAGCTCCTCGGCCGTCGCCGTCGCGAGGCTCGGCCTGCCTCCCGCCCCGGCGAATGCCGATCCGGAGACCACGTTCTCACCCTCATCCGCAGCGCCGTGCGCGGCGACCGATGTCGCTCGCAGCGGGACGAGGACCTGAACGCCGTCGACGAGCGGCGCCGCGAGGTTCAGCGCGGCGAGGTCCGCGCCCCTCGTCGCACCTCCCGCCCGCGCGACCGCGTCGGCGACGCGGGCACCATCGCGGAGCCGGAGCAGGCCAGGACGCCGAACGGCGCCCACGACGTGCACGACGAGCGAGCGACGCGAGGGCGAGGCTGCGACGGGCTCGAGCGGGGCGACGACCTCGGGCGCGGTCGCAGTGCCGGTCTGTGCGAGTCGGTGCCCGACGAGTGCGAGGGCGGCGAGCAGCACGCTCACGGCGACGAGTGCTGTCGGGCGCGAGACGGGTACCGGAAGCATGAGGCCATCGTGACCTCGCACCGCTCACGGGTGGGTCACGCGTTCGTGACAAGTGGGTGACGGGCGTGCGGCCACGTGCGAGCCGGCGACGCCCGCCCGACGTGGCGTCAGGTTACGAAGTTGACGAGCTTGCCGGGGACGACGACCGTCCGCGCCACGTCTCCGCCGTCCAGGTACCCCTGCACGCGCTCCGACGCCCGAGCGAGCGCCACCAGCTCGTCCTCGGCCAGGTCCGGCGAGACCTGCAGCCGGTCGCGGACCCGCCCGTTCACCTGCACGACGACCTCGACGGTGTCGACCTCGAGCAGGGCCGGGTCGGCCTGCGGCCACTGCTCCTCCCAGAGCCGCGCGTGCCCCAGACGCTCCCACAGCTCCTCGGCGAGGTGGGATGCGTACGGCTGGATGAGGCTCACCGACGTCTCCGCCGCGAACCGTGCCGCCGGGTCGTCCGGCTCGCGCTGGATCTCGTTCAGAAGCTCCATCACCGCGGCGATCGGGGTGTTCAGCGTGAACCGGCGCCCGATGTCGTCGGTGACCTTCGCGATCGTCCGGTGGGCCTTCCGCGCGAGCGCAGTGTCGGGGACGGGCGTCACCGACGGGTTCTCCGCCTGCTCCAGCACTGTTCGCCACAGCCGGTTGAGGAACCTGACGATGCCCTCGAACCCCGCGTCCTGCCACTCGGCGTCCTGGTCGACCGGGCCGATGAACAACAGATACATCCGCGCGGCGTCCGCGCCGTAGCGCTCGACGTACTCGTCCGGGGAGATCACGTTCCCCTTCGACTTGGACATCTTCGCCCCGTTGCGGTAGAGCATCCCCTGCGTGAACAGCCGCGCGAATGGCTCCCGGAAGCCGACGAGGCCGAGGTCGTGCAGCACCTTCACGAAGAAGCGCGCGTACAACAGATGCAGGATCGCGTGCTCGACGCCGCCGATGTACTGGTTCACGGGCAGCCAGTAGTCGGCCATCGCGCGCGAGAACGGCTCCTGGTCGTTCTGCGAGTCGGCGTAGCGGATGAAGTACCAGGAGGAGTCGACGAACGTGTCCATCGTGTCCGTCTCGCGGCGCGCCTCGCCGCCGCAGCTCGGGCACGTCACCCGCACCCAGTCCTCGGCGGCAGCGAGCGGCGAGCGACCCTTGGGCAGGTACTCGTCGACGTCGGGGAGCAGGACCGGCAGCTGGTCGTCCGGGACCGCCACGATCCCGCAGCGCTCGCAGTGGACGACCGGGATCGGGCAGCCCCAGTAGCGCTGCCGGGACAGCAGCCAGTCGCGCAGCCGGTACCGGATCGCCGACCGCGCGAGCCCCTGCTCCGCGAGCTTCTCGACGATCGCCCGGCCGCCCTCGGGCGCGGGCATGCCACTGAACTCGCCGGAGTTGACCAGCCGCTCGTTCTCCGTGTGCGCGGAGAAGGCGCCCTCGGCAGGCGGCTCGCCGTCGACGGGCTCGACCACCGTCCGGATCTCGAGCCCGTACCGCTCGGCGAACGCGTAGTCGCGCGCGTCGTGCGCGGGCACGGCCATGATCGCGCCGGTGCCGTACTCCATGAGGACGTAGGCGGCGACCCAGATCGGGATTCGCTCGCCGTTCACCGGATTCAGGGCGTAGCGGCCGGTGAAGACGCCGTCCTTCTCCTTCTCCTCGCGCTCGACCGTCGAGCGGGCGGCCGCGTGCCGGACGTAGTCGAGCACCTCGCGCTCCTGCTCGGTGCCCTCGACGAGGCGAGGCACGAGGGAGTGCTCCGGGGCCAGCACGAAGAACGTCGCGCCGTACAGCGTGTCCGGCCGGGTCGTGAAGACCTCGATCTCCGCGCCGACGTCGTCGACGCGGAACACGATGTCGGCGCCCTGCGAGCGACCGATCCAGTTTCGCTGCATCGTCAGCACCCGCTCGGGCCACTCCTCGAGCAGCGCCATCTCGTCGAGCAGGACGTCGGCGTAGTCGGTGATGCGGAAGAACCACTGCTCGAGGCTCCGCGCCTCGACCTCCGCCCCGCAGCGTTCGCAGTGCCCGTCGATCACCTGCTCGTTCGCGAGGACCGTCTGGTCGTTCGGGCACCACTTGACCGGCGCATCCTTCCGGTAGGCGAGGCCCTTCTCGAAGAAGCGCAGGAACAGCCACTGCGTCCAGCGGTAGTACGACGGCTCGTGCGTGGCGACCACGCGCGCCCAGTCGATCGACCACCCCATGCGCTCCATCTGCGCGCGGATCGAGGCGATGTTGCGCGGTGTCGACTCGCGGGGGTGGACGCCCTCCTGGATCGCGGCGTTCTCGGCGGGCAGCCCGAAGGCGTCGAACCCCATCGGGCGCATGACCGCGTAGCCGTGGCGGCGCCGGAAGTGGGCGACGATCTCGCCGAGCATGTAGTTGCGGACGTGCCCCATGTGCAGCTCGCCGGACGGGTACGGGAGCATCTCGAGCACGTACGTCTTCTGGGCGTGGCGCTCGAGCTCGTCCGGGCCGGGGTTGGGCACGGTGAACGCGCCCTCGTCGGCCCAGATGCGCTGCCACTTCGCCTCGATCGCCTGTGGGTCGTACCGCTCCATCACCGTCTCTTCGAATCGGGGAACAAAAAAGCCTCTCGCGAGAGAGGCCTGGAGGGAACCTCGCGGCTCTCGCCGCGCGTGGTCCCTGGGTTACGCAAGAAGCTGCTGCATGAACCCGAAATGGTAACAGGCAGAATCGCGCGATGCTCGATCTCTTCCCGGACTCGGCGCGGATCCGTGAAGGGGAGCTCGAGATCGGAGGCGTCGCGGCGTCCGCCCTCGCCGAGCGGTTCGGGACTCCGCTCGTCGCCTACTGCGAGCAGACGCTCCGCGCGCGGGCGCGGGAGCTCCGCGCCGCGGTCCCCGGCGCGCTCGTCCTCTACGGCTCGAAGGCGTTCCCCAACGTCGCCGTCATGCAGCTGCTCGCGGAGGAGAGGATCGGTGCGGACGTCGCCTCGCTCGGCGAGCTCGCGTTCGCATGCAGAGCGGGGATCCCCGGCGAGCGCATCGTCGTGCACGGAAACGCGAAGTCGGACGAGGAGCTCCGCGTGGCGGCCGAAGCCGGCGCGACGGTGGCGCTCGACGCCGAGGGCGAGGCCGAGCGCGCCGTCCGGGCGGGTGTCCGGCGCGTGCTCGTACGCGTGACGCTCGGCGTCGAGGCGGATACGCACGAGGCGATCAGGACGGGGCACCACGGCTCGAAGTTCGGGCTCCCTCCGGACGCGGCGGCGCGCGCGATCGCGCACGCGCGCGAGCTCGGCCTCGACGTCGTCGGGCTGCACGTCCACGTCGGCTCGCAACTCGCAGACACGAGGGCGCACGAGGAGACGATCGCCGCGCTCGCGGCGTTCGCCGCCGGCCGCCGCGACGGGCTCGGCTGGACGCCGGTCCTCGTCGACGTCGGCGGCGGGTTCGCGGTCCGTCACGTCCGCGAGGAGCCTGCCGCGCCGCTCGGCGCTCTCGCGCGCGCCGTCGCCGACGCGGTCGAGCGCGCGTGGGACCACCACGGCCTGCCGCGGCCGCAGCTCGTATTCGAGCCCGGCCGGGCGCTCGTCGGGCAGGCGGGCACCACGCTCTACCGCGTGCGCTCCGTGAAACGGCTCGATCAGGTGACCTGGGCTGGGATCGACGGCGGCATGTCCGACAACCCGCGCCCCCAACTCTACGGCGCCGGCTACACGGCGCTCTCCGCGGCCCGCGCGAACGAGCCCGCGACGGAGGTCGTCAGCATCGCCGGGCTCCACTGCGAGTCGGGTGACGTGCTGATAGACGACGTCGCGCTCCCTCCGCCGCGTCCCGGAGACCTGCTCGCCGTCCCGGCGACCGGCGCCTACGCGCTCGCGATGAGCTCGAATTACAACGCGACGCCGCGGCCCGCCGCGGTGCTCGTTGCGGACGGCGACGCGCGCTTCATCCGTCGCCGCGAGAGCCTCGACGACATGCTCGCCTTCGAGGCCTCCCCACCTCCGGCTTGAACCTGCCCGCAGGGTCGGTCATCGTGAAGGACGCCAGCTCGAAGACAGGAGGGGGACGATGGCCCGGACACCGATACTCGAGGGAGTGCTGCGTGCGGTCGCGGAGGTCGCGGCCGAGAATGGAGAGTGGCGGGCGACGAGAGCCGGGCTGCTCAGGCGTGCCGGAGCAACCGGGCTCGGGCTCGCGGCGTTCGGGCGGTTCGCTCCCACCGCCCGCGGCGCGTCGAGCCCTCGCATCGTCGTCGTCGGCGCGGGTCTCGGCGGGCTCACCTGCGCCTACCGCCTGCGGCAGGCGGGCTACGCGGCCGAGGTGCACGAGGCGGCCGACCGCGTCGGGGGTCGCTGCTGGACCGAGCGCGGCTTCTTCGCGGACGGCCAGATCTACGAGCACGGCGGCGAGCTCATCGACCAGGGGCACACCCAGGTCCGGAACCTCGCCCAGGAGCTCGGCCTCAGACTCGACAACCTCCGCCGGGCCGAGGTGAACGGAACCGAGCTGCTGGCGCACATCGACGGCTCGCCGTACGACTTCGCCGAGATCACCGACGACCTGAAGCAGGCATGGCAGAAGATCCACGCCGACGTCTCTGCCGCGAGCTACCCGACGACGTTCGACTCCTTCACGCAACGGGGCTTCGAGCTCGACCACCTGTCCATCGTCGACTGGATCGAGGAGTCGATACCGGGCGGTATCTCATCACGCCTGGGGCAGCTCCTCGACATCGCCTACAACATCGAGTACGGGGCCGAGTCGGACGAGCAGAGCTCGCTGAACCTCCTCTACCTCCTCGGGTACGTCGGCCAGGGTCAGTTCCGCGTCTTCGGGAAGTCCGACGAGAAGTACCACGTGCGCGGCGGGAACGACCAGATCACAGCGCGCCTCGCGTGGGCAATCGCCGGACAGGTCACCACGGGCTCGGAGCTCGTCGCGGTGAAGCGCACGCCGGGCGGCCGGTACGACCTCACGTTCCGGCAGGGCTCGAAGAGCGTGACGGTGACGGCGGACAAGGTCGTGCTCGCACTACCGTTCTCGATCCTCCGGCACTCGGTCGACCTCACCGGAGCCGGCTTCTCCGACCGCAAGCTGGTCGCCATCGAGGAGCAGGGGATGGGCACGAACTCGAAGCTCCACCTCCAGTTCACCTCGCGGCACTGGAACGGGCTCGGCTCGAATGGCGAGACCTACTCGGACCGCGGCTACCAGAGCACCTGGGAGGTGTCACGCGCGCAGCCCGGGACGTCGGGGATCCTCGTCGACTACACCGGAGGGGACATCGGCGCGAGCTTCGGCTCGGGAACCCCGACGACCCGCGCGCAGCAGTTCCTCACGCAGATCGAGCCGGTACTCCCCGGCGTGTCAGCCCGCTGGAACGGGAAGGCCACGGTCGACTTCTGGCCCGACTACGAGTGGACGCGCGGCTCGTACTCCTACTGGAAGGTCGGCCAGTACACGGCGTTCGCGGGGATCGAGGGAACGCAGGAGGACAACGCGCACTTCTGCGGCGAGCACACGTCGATCGACTTCCAGGGGTACCTGAACGGCGCCGTGGAGACCGGCGAGCGCGCGGCAACCGAGGTGATCGCAGACCTCGGCCAGGGCTAGGCGAAGAGCGTCGACTCGAATCGCGACCCCGGTCGCCTCATCGAACTGCCGGTAGTGGAAGAAGAGGATCAGCCCGCCCAGTCCATGGCACGCTGCCTTCTGGAGACCGGCGAGTCCAGCGCCGTCCGGGATCGCTAGCGGGCGCGCGCGCCCGCGAGGAGGCCCGGGCGGACGAGCCGCGGCGGGGCCACGAGGCCGGCGTCCTTCACCGGCGGGTTGAGCGGCTCCGCGAGCGGCTCGGCGCCGAACGAGGCGCGCACGCGCTCCTCCGGGGGCTCGCCGTAGAGCGTCGTCCGCTGCCTCGGGACGCGGCCCGCGGAACGGATGAGCTCCTCCATGGCCTCGGGCGGGAGCTCCTGCCCGAAGAGGGCGCCGGCCGACCGGGAGATCGACTCGTTCATCAGCGTCCCCCCGAGATCGTTGACGCCGGCACGCAGCGCCTCCCGCGTGCCGTCGGGGCCGAGCTTCACCCACGAGGCCTGGACGTTCGTGATCTCCGGATGGAGAGCGAGGCGCGCGACTGCGTGGACGAGCAGCACCTCGCGGAACGTCGGCCCGCGGCGCGCGCGGCCCTGCAGGTACATCGGCGCCTCCATGGGGACGAACGGCAGCGGCACGAACTCGGTGAACCCACCCGAGCGACGCTGTTGCTCCCGGGCTCGGAGCAGATGCCGCGCCCAGCTCCGCGGCGTGTCGGCGTGCCCGAACATGAGCGTCACGTTCGAGCGCAGGCCGACGCGATGGGCCGCGTCGTGCACCTCGAGCCACTGGGCGGTCGTCACCTTGTCCGGGCAGATGACGCGGCGCACCTCGTCGTCGAGGACCTCCGCCGCCGTGCCGGGGAGCGAGCCGAGGCCGAGGTCGCGGAGACGCCCGAGATACGCCTCGAGAGAGAGGCCGAGCGTCGCCGCGCCCTGCCACACCTCGAGCGCCGAGAACGCGTGCACGTGGATCCCTGGGACGGCCTCCTTGATCGAGCGCACGACCTCCGCGTAGTAGTCGCCGGTGAACGCCGGATGGATCCCGCCCTGGAGGCAGACCTCCGTCGCGCCACGCTCCCACGCCTCCCCCGCGCGCCGGACGATCTCCTCGAGCGGCACGAGGTACGGCGCCCCGCGCAGGTTCTCGGCGAGCTTCCCCTTCGAGAACGCGCAGAAGCCGCAGCGGAAGTAGCAGACGTTCGTGTACTGGACGTTCCGGGTGACGACGTAGGTCACCTCGTCACCGCAGATCTCCCGCCGGAGCCGGTCCGCGGCGGCGAAGACGCGCTGCGCCTCGCTCCCGCGCGCGGACAGCAGGCGTGCGAGCTCGTCCTCGCCGAGCTCGCCGCCGGCGAGCTCGAGAGGAGCAGCGTCGCGGCGGACGACGAGCGGGAGCGCGTCCCCCTCCCCCGGCGCCCAGGCGTCGTCCCTGGCGAGCCCCGCGGCGTCGGCCGCCCGGCGCACGTAGGGGGCGACTCCGGGGTCGACCCAGCGCTCGAGGTCGGCGACGTGCTCGGGGTAAAGCGGGAGACGTGGCGCGAGCTCGAGGCCCCGGCTCCGCGTCGCGTCCGCGAGCCGCTCGAGCCCGGGCCACGGCGCCTCCGGGTTCACGTGGTCGATCGTCACCGGCGAGACCCCTCCCCAGTCGTCGATCCCCGCGTCGAGCAGGCGAGGGAAGTCGTCGTACGCGAGGTTCGGAGGCGCCTGCACGTGCCACTCGGGGCCGAGCAGTATCCGCGTGGCGGCGATCGTCCATAGGTGCTCGTCGAGCGAGGGCTCGGAGTGCGACGCCATGCGCGTCCCCGGCTTCGCGCGGAAGTTCTGGACGATGACCTCCTGCACGTGCCCGTGCTCCTCGCCGAGTGCACGCAGGGCGAGGATCGCCTCCATCCGCTCCTCGCGCGTCTCCCCGATGCCGATCAGGATCCCGCTCGTGAACGGGATCGAGAGCTCCCCCGCGAGGCGGATCGTCTCGAGGCGGCGGGCCGGGACCTTGTCCGGCGAGGCCCAGTGCGGCCCGCCTCGCTCCCCGAGCCGCTCTGCGGTCGTCTCGAGCATGATCCCCATCGACGCCGACACCGGCCGCAGCGCCTCGAGCTCGGCGCGCGACATCACGCCGGGGTTCAGGTGCGGTAGGAGGCCCGTCTCTTCGAGCACGAGCCGCGCACAGCGCTCGAGGTACTCGAGCGTCGTCTCGCAGCCGAGCGCCGTGAGCTCGTCGCGAGCCACCCGGTACCTACGCTCGGGCCGGTCGCCGAGCGTGAAGAGCGCCTCCCGACAGCCGGCTGCGGCGCCCGCGCGCGCAATCGCCAGCACCTCTTCCTCCGTCATGTACGCCCGCTCGCCCCGACGCGGCGGCCGGGCGAACGTGCAGTAACCG
>JBOHBB010000282.1:0-10635 GCA_050698135.1 Gaiellaceae bacterium | reverse complement strand
GCCTTGGACGGCGCCCCGACGGTTGATCAGGCTACGACTTCGAGATCTTCCAGTACCGCATGATGACGGCCGCGTCGAGCGTGCTGGGGATTCCTCGCACGTTCGAGCGCCCGACCGCGATCATGTTGCCCTGCCAGTACGGGATGATCGGGACGTCCTGGGCGGCGAGCGTCTGGATCTGACGGATGATCGCCAGCCGCCTGGAGTCGCTCGTCGCCGCCTGCTCGAGGTTCAGCAGCCTCGTCATCCCCGGGCTCGAGTACCCGTTCTCCGTGAAGTTGCCTGCCTGGTAGAAGGGCAGGACGTAGTTCTCGGGATCCGGGTAGTCCGGGAACCAGCCCAGCTGGTACGCGTTGTACTGGTTGCCGATGACGCTGCTGTACTGGGCCCACTCGGACGACTTGAGCGTGACCCTGAACACGCCGCCTCGCTCGAGACCGCGCTTCATCTCCGAGTACTCGTCGGCGGACGCGTCACCGTAGTGGGTCGGGGTCCACCAGACCTCGATCGGGAATGGCATCTGCTTCCCGGCGCGCTGGAGCTCTCGCTTCGCGGCCGCGATGTTCGGCGCACGGCCGTAGCGGGCAGCGAACGCATCGGTGTGCCCAGGAAGCCCCGCCGGGGGCATCGAGTAGAGCGGCTTGACGCTTCCGCGATACACCCTCGTCGCGATGGCCGCCCGCGGCATCATGTACGCGAGTGCCCTCCGCACGCCGACGTTGTTGAACGGCTCCCGTTCGACGTTCATCACGAGGTAGCGGATGACCGCTCCCGCGCCCTGGTAGACGCGCACGTTGCGAGCCTTCTTGAGCGACGCCAGCTCGGTCGGCGTGAACGTCTGGAACGCCATGTCGATCTCGCCCCGCTCGAGGGCGAGCTTCATCGTCGACGACTTCGAGTAGTACCGGAGGATCAGGCCGTCGTTCCGCGCCTGCGGGCCCCAGTAGTCGTCGAAGGGCTCGAAGACCGCCTGCTGCCCGGGCGTGTACCGGGTGAGGCGGTACGGGCCCGTCCCGATCTGCGCCTGGTTGTTCCCCTGGAGCTTCGTCCCCGAGTACGCGCTGCTCGGGACGATCCCGGCCGCGCCGGTCGTCAGGATGAACCGCCAGGTCGACTGCGGGGACTTCAGGTTGAACGTGACCGCGTACCTCCCGTTCGTCCTCACGCTCTTGACGTTGGAGAGCAGCGACGACGGGGTGTTCGCGGCAGCCTGCTTGATGATCTGTGCGTTCCGAACCCGGTCGAACGAGAACTTCACGTCCGCCGAGTCGAAGTCCGATCCGTCGTGGAACTTGACGCCCCGCCGGAGGTTGCACCGCCACGTCCGCGTGGACTCCTGCGGTGCGCAACCCGTCGCGAGCGAGGGCACGATCTTCGCGGTGTTCTTAGCGTCGTACAGGTGCTCGTAGATGTTGATCCCGAGCGTGAACGTGCCGAAGTCGTAGTTGCCCGCCGGATCGATGTTCGTGATCGAGTCGGTCGTGCCGCTGACGAGGACGCCCGACTGCGACGCCCCGCCCAGCGCAGACTGCCCGGCGCCGGCGCCGAGCGCCGCGACGGCGAGTACGACGAAGGCGGCCAGCACACCGAACCGCCAACCCGTCTCTCTTCGCTGCATGTGCTCCCCTTTCTCCCGTGTCAGAGAACGTTGAGAAGTAGAACGGCCACGGTCAGTACGACGTCAATCGCGCCGAAAGGTCGGGCAGCCGGGCCCAACGGTGGTTGGCCGTGACCGAGAGGAAGTGATGCTCCCACCGAACGCGCGAAAGCCTACGCCATCGCCGGTCAGCCTGCGCGCTGGAGTCGGAGCACGCCCCGCGCCGGCTCTCCCCCGTTCGAGCGATACGACCGCTGTCGACCTAAAGCGGGTCGAAGGGTGCGCCGATACGGGAGACGTGGACGCCGCCGAGCGAAAGCAAATTCTCGACCGCTACCGCGACCACAGTCGCCGCTTCGAGGCGGCGGCGGCGCGGCGAAGCTCCCGTCGGCACGGGTCGGTCATCCCGTTCACCCCGCCGACGACCCGTGAGCTCGGCCAGGATCCGACCGCGCGCGAGATCGAGGTGCTCCAACTCGTCGCAGACGGCCTCGTCAATCGCGAAATCGGCGAGCGCCTCTACCTCTCGGAAGAGACGGTCAAGTCCCACGTGCGGCATCTGCTCGCGAAGCTGCAAGCGCGCAGCAGAGCCCACGCCGTAGCGGTTGGCTTCCGGCGTGGGCTCATTGCGTAACTACCAGCTGCAGCTAGAGACACGTCAGCATCCCGACATCCACCGGGCCGTTCCCCCGGGAAGGTGACCCCCCGAAAGAGGGATGCCCACCCCCGGTGGAGAACCGAGGATGAGACGGTCTACCAGACCTTCAAGCCCCTGGCCATAGGCAATGACTCCTCGATTGGGAACTGACGGCACCCGCATCGTATACCCCGTTCGAGGGATAGTGCAAGGCATCCGCGAGTTGGAGCCTCAATCGCGGACTCTTGCCTACGTCATCGCGCTGATCCTCGCTGCAGCAATTACGGCCGCCGCGCTCCTCGTCGCGGGTTACACGATCGAAGCGCCAGCGACCGTCCTAGTGCTCGCCGTAACCGCGGCCATCGCCGAGCGGAGCAGTGTTCGGCTGACACGGAACGCGGAACTCTCGATCTCACTCGTACCCACGGTTCTTGCCGCCGTTCTCTTCGGGCCGTTGGCTGCCGGCGCGGTTGGTGCCGCATCGATGATCGGAGACCCTGAACTTACGTCTCGCCGGCGGGAGCGAGCGCCAAGACTCAAGTGGGCGACGTACACCAGCACGCGGTTCGTGTCAGGCGCGGTCACCGGGCTTACAGCCCAGGCCGTCATCACGGTCGTCCCATCAACGTTCGGAGGACTGATCGCCGCCACCTTGGTGGGCGCTTTCGTGAACGAGATGCTCGACTTGGCCTTCGGCGTAATTACGGCTGCGATCCGTGGAGGCTCAGCGGCGGACACCGCTCGTGCCGTAACACCCCTGCTGTTCCTGGTGCCACCCATCTACGCACCGTTCGTCGCTGTCCTTGCGTTCATGTACGTCGAGGTCTCGCCGTGGACCCTCGCGCTCTTCCTCGTCCCAGCGACGGCAGCACAGCGCCTCTATGGCCTCTACCAGGAGCAGCGACGCCTCGCGGGAGACCTGTCGACGGCGAACGAGACGCTCGAGCGCGCGAACCTCCAGTTCGCCGCGGCGTTGATCGCGACGCTCGACGCGAGGGATCGGTACACGGCAGGTCACTCCGCTGCGGTCGCCATCTACTCCCGTGACGTGGCCGAGCGCATGGGGCTCTCGCCGGAGATGCAGGAGCATGCGTATCTCTGCGGTCTCGTCCACGACATCGGCAAGATCGGACTGGCTCCCGGGCTTCTCGAGAAGCCCGGGGCGCTGACGCTCGACGAACGACGACAGATGCAGGAGCACTCGGCGATCGGCGAACGCATCCTCGCGCACGTGCACGAGTACTCGGAGATCGCGACCGTCGTCCGCCATCATCACGAGCGGATCGACGGTCAGGGCTATCCCGACGGCCGAGATGGGGAAAGCATCCCGCTCGTCTCCCGCATCATCGCCGTCGCCGACGCGTACAATGCGATGACCTCGGATCGACCGTACCGCGACGCTATGCCGAGCCGGGTCGCGCGGCTCAGGCTCGCGCAGGCCGTGGACAGCCAGTTCGATACTTCGGTCGTCGCCGCCTTCGAGGCGATCCTCGCCGGAGCCAGCGAGGACTACCGGCTTGCCACTCGCGCGGACTTCCTCGAGTTCGCGCAGAGCACGTATCACGCGTCCGCCGAGTCCGTGCTCCCCGTCGCCGACGTCGCCTGATCGGCTCGCTCCAGCGCCGCCTGGACGGTGAGCGCGGTACGCGATCGCGTCCCGAGCTTGTCGTAAATGTGGTGCGTGTGCACCTTCGCGGTCGACTCCTCAATGAAGAGCAGCTTCGCGATCTGACGATTCGAGCAGCCTTGGCGTAGGAGTTCAAAGACCTCGCGTTCGCGCGGCGTCAATCTCGCTCTCGGGTCATCGTTCAAGGCGACGGGCTGACCAACCGCCCGCGCGACATCCTCGTCATGGACGCTCCGCATTAGCCCTGCCACCCGTTCACGATCTGCGCTCTTCAGAAGCACCGCGAGTAGTTCTGGGGTCGAGCGATAAGTAGTCACGAGCAAGTCCAGCGCCCCAGTCGTGAACGCCACCTCGACGAGCTCGCCAACGAGTTCGACTGCCGCGTCGCTGCGACTCTTGAAGCTCGTTATCGCATCCACGGCCGCGATCAGCACAAGCGGTTCAATTGCCGAGGACGAACCACGAATCTCATCGACAGTCGACTGGGCCTGACCAAGCCTTCCTGCTGACGCAAGGACGAGTGCTCGGGACGCCAGGACCTCGGCGTGCGCTGCCGGCAGTGAGGCCCCGAGCTGCGGCGGCGGGAGAGCAAGTGCAGCCTCGTATCGACCTTCCTGGGCAAGTGTTCGAATCCGTATGGCCAGGCAGACATGCTCCGCGTAGGCATTCCGGCGGGTCCGGGACTCGCGCAGCGCATGGTCGAGACGTGCGGTCGCATCCGCCCATTCACGGCGACCAGCATGCGCAACCGAGAGCACGCTGAGCGCATATGGCAAAGCGAACTCAAGCCGGTATTGATGCAATGTGGCCAGCAGACGAGAGGCCGCTTCGAGGGCTTCGTCGTACCGCGCTGACAACGCAAGGACGGCTGAGTAGACATTCCGAAACGCTGATTCGACCAACGGGTCGTGTACGGCGTCCAGGAGTTCAAGCGCCACATCGGCCTGGCCGAGGTCGAGGTGGCCGAACTTCAGCTGTGCGCTGAGCGCGTACGCGGCCGCGCGGACAACGTCCCGCGGGTTCGCAAGGCTCATCCCCGCACACATCGCTTCTAACGTGACGGTGGCGTCTGGCCTCTCGAGCTCGATGAGGCACATGATTTGACCCCACATCGCGTCCCGCCGTTCGGTCTCGGTCCCCGCGGCGGCCTCGGCGCGACGGAACAACTCGAGGGCGTCTTCCTCGCGGGACGCGAGATGAGCGGCGCGTCCGGCGACCGTGAGCGATCGGAACGTGAGCTCCGGCTCGCCGGTCCCGGCAGCCACTTCGGCATGGGCCTGGGCGACCGCGTGGTGGCCGTGTCGCAGCGCAACCTCTGCCCGTGCGAGCGCAAACGCGGACGTCTCGAGACCGAGCTCGCGCGCGAGATCGCACCACGTCTGGATCGTGGAGAGCCTGGCCGTTTCGAGGAGCTCGTCGAGGGCCGTGAGCAACAGCGGCTCCAGCTCGTCGGCTACGTGGTTTCGGGCGATCAGATCGAATGCCGCATCCCAGTCCTGTCGGGTCCGATAGTGGTCGAGGCATCGCGAGACCGTCGCGCCGTCGACTGCCGGCCCGAGCTCCGCGCTTCTCTCCTCGAGGAACGAACGAGCCAACGGGTGGAGCTCGAGCCAGCTGCCGTGCTCCACGAGGATCCCGACGTCGAGCGCGGCCTGGCAGATCGCATCGACGTCGTCCCCGAGCAGCACACCCGCGAGGTCGCGGTCGAGCACGGGAGCGAGCGACAGGATCGCCAGCCCGTCCTGCACCTCGTCTCCGAGCGCCCCGAAGACCTCCTCGGCGAAGAACCGGTAGAGCTCCTCGGGAACCTGCGCGGAGTCGCCGGCGAGGTCGGCCGAGGAGACGCTCGCAAGGCCGATCACTGCCGGCCAGCCGTCGGCGAGGGCGACGAGGCCCGACGCCGCGGCAGCCGCGTCGTCGCCGAGCACCTCGGCGGCCTCGGTCGTATCCATTGCCAGTGCCGCCTGGTTGAGCTCGAACACGTCACCGTAGAGGAGCCCGCGCGTCGTGACCCATGAGGGACGCTGTCGCGTGACGATCAAGATCTGGATCGGAGAGGCGGCGACGAGCGCGTCCACGAGGTGCTCCGCCTCCCGCGAGCCTGCAAGCTCTTGGTACTCGTCGATCACGAGCCA
Organism: Gaiellaceae bacterium; assembly: GCA_050698135.1. Classification (GTDB taxonomy): domain Bacteria; phylum Actinomycetota; class Thermoleophilia; order Gaiellales; family Gaiellaceae; genus GMQP-bins7. The sequence continues at coordinate 4,639 of JBOHBB010000282.1, read as the reverse complement.
GCCATCCGCCGGCCAGGTGCCGAGATCCTCTCCGAGTACCTCGGCGAGCGTCTCGACGTTCTCCGCCGGGGCAGTGACGGCGCGCAGGTACTGTCGCAGGCGCTCGTCGCACTCCGGGACGAGCGAGCACGACGCCCGAGCGATGCCGAGCGCAAGGGCGGCGACGTCCTGCGACGAGCGCCGTGCGACGAACCACGCACCCTGGCGCCCCGCGCGGTCCACCCACTGCTCGGCGAGCGTGCTCTTCCCGTACCCCGCGGGAGCAACGAGCATCCGCACGCGCGCGTTCGACGCATCGAGCAGTGTCAACGGCCTCCGCCGCTCGATGATCCTCCGGCGCTGGAGTCGGGCAATGCCCGTCTTCCCCATCCCTGAGAGCCCCCTGAACCTCGACCCTAACACCCGCGGGACGAGCGAAGCCCGCGACCGCGAGGGCGGGCGCGGGCTCCGAGTCAGCGGGGGAGCCGGGCGCCGAGCGCCCAGCCATGCCCCGCTGTCAGCGGATCCTCGCCCGTGAGGAGACGAAAGGCGACCGGGATCTGGCGCCGGCGCCGAACGCCGAGCTTCTGCCGCAGGACGTCGCAGTGCGCCTTCGCCGTTCTGGGGGAGATCCCGAGCCGCGCGCCGACCTCGTCGTTCGAGCATCCGGCTGCGATCAACGCGACGACCTCACGCTGACGTTCGGTGATGGGCGCCGTTCGTCGTTCCGTGGCTAGCTCGATCATGGCCACGACGCTACTCCCTCGAACGAGGGACGACCATTGGTCGGGGGATGTATCGCGCGGTGTATCCCGGATCCCGCTCCGAGGCAGGCTTCGGTCGACCCGAACGGGCGCTCCGCGGATTCCCCGATGCCTGCCGGAACGCATGCAGGGACGATCGGTGGTGACGAAAGGAGAGACCTGATGAAGGTACGCGATCTGATGTCTCGTGACGTGCTCACCGTCACACCCGAAACGCCGCTGAAGGACGCCGCAGCGCTCCTCGCCCGGAAGGGGATCTCCGGTGTCCCGGTGGTGGACGAGGCGGGAAGCGTCATCGGGGTGTTCTCGGAAGCCGACGTCCTCGCGAAGGCCAGCGCAGAAACACCGCGTGGTGGGCTTCTCGCCTGGCTCCTCGAGCCGTCGCTCGACCTCCACGACAAGATCGCGGCGACCACGGTGGACGAGGCGATGAGCGCCCCAGCTGTCACGATCCGCCCGGACCGCCACGTGCACGAGGCCGCCTCGCTCATGATCGAAGAGTCCGTCAACCGGCTCCCGGTCGTCGACGACGGGACGCTCATCGGCATCGTCACGCGGGCCGACATCGTCCGGGCGTTCACGCGGACCGACGACGAGATCGCGGACGAGATCCGCGAGGAGATCCTCGCGCGCACGCTCTGGATCGCGCCCGGGAAGGTGTCGATGCAGGTCGTCGACGGGATCGTCCAGCTCGAGGGCGAGGTGGAGTCGGAGGCCGACGCGGAGCTCCTGCCCGTGTTCGTCGCGCGGGTCCCCGGAGTCGTGTCCGTCAGGACGACCCTTCGGACGCGTGCGACCGCCGACAGCCGCTGACGTGCTCGGAGCCGGGCCGGGCCCGAGGAGTACCGTTTCCCGGGAGTCGGCTGGAGGGGCCCGATGTCGCGCACACGAGAGCGCATACCCCACGTGGACGACCCGGTCTCGGTGGGCAGGAGGCTCCGAGCGGCACGCGAGGCTGCCGGGCTCAGCCAGCGCGAACTCGCGTTCCCCGGATGCAGCGCGGCTTACATTTCGAGGATCGAGCGGGGGGAGCGTGTTCCGTCGCTCCAGGTGCTCCGCGAGCTCGCACAACGATGCGTCGTGAGCGAGGAGCATCTCGCCTGGGGCCACGAGGACTCGCTGGACGAGGCGGTCTCGGAGCAGTTCCGCGCGCTCGTGGAGGCCGCTGCGTCCGGCTCGAAGGCGGAGCGCCGGGCCGCGTACGCAGCCCTCGGGCGAGCCGCCAACCGGGCCGCGCGCACGCTTCGGACCTAACGCGACCCTGCCCCCATGCAGACTTCCGGTGATGGCGACTCGACCTAGCTCCGGGCCCAGCGCATCGCGACGCACGATCTTCATCGTCATCGGCGTCGCCGCTCTCGCGGCCGTCGCGCTCGTCGCGGTCGCCTTGCTCCTCCGGGAGGACGGCGGGTCGAGCGGCTCCCCGACGCCGGTCGTCGACTTCACGGGCATTCCGCAGGAGGGCGCCGTCCTCGGCGATCCCGCCGCGACCGTCGCGCTCATCGAGTACGCAGACCTGCAGTGCCCGGCGTGCCGCGAGTACGCGGAGGAGGTCGTGCCCACGCTCGTCGAGGACTACGTCCGGCCGGGCAGGGTGAAGGCGGATTTCCGCGGGATGACGTTCATCGGGCCCGACTCGGTGACGGCGCTCCGCTTCGTGCACGCGGCCGGCCTCCAGAACCGCTTCTGGCAGCTGCAGGAGGCCCTCTATCGGAACCAGGGCGGCGAGAACACGGGGTGGGTGACCGACGAGCTCGTGCGCGACCTCGCAGCGGACATCCCCGGGCTCGACGTCGACAAGCTGTTCGCGGACAAGGACAGCGCCGCAGTGACGGAGTTGCTCGCAGAGGACGCACGGCGGGCGCAGGAGGATCAGGTGCAGGCCACGCCGACTCTCCTGATCCAGATCGGCGACGCCGAGCCCTATCAGATCCAGGTCGGGTTCGACCCGGGCGAGCTGTCCGCGGCGCTCGACGACGCTCTCTCGGGTTGAGCGACCGCGGGTTGAGCGACCGCGGGTTGAGCGACCGCGGGTTGAGCGACCGCGGCCTGCGCATCGCCGCGGTGCTCGTCACGCTCGCGGGCATCGTCATCGCCGGCTACCTGACCTGGGCGCACTTCGCGGACCAGTCGGTCGTCTGCGTCCAGGGCGGCGGCTGCGAGGAGGTCCAGGAGTCGTCCTATTCGGAGATCGCCGGGATCCCGGTCGCGGCGCTCGGGCTCGCGGCCTACCTCACGATGCTCGCCCTGCTCGTCTGGGACGCGCCGGTCGCACGGCTCTCGGCGGCGACGGTGGCGCTCCTCGGGCTCTTCTTCAGCGCCTACCTCGTCGTCGTCCAGCTCTTCGTGATCGACGCGGTCTGCGTCTGGTGTATGGCGAACGACCTCGTCGTCGCGCCCGCGCTCGCGATCCTGACGCTGCTGCGCCTCAGGTCATAGGAACCTGGCGGAGCACCTTCGGCGCCACCCGGTCCAGGATCTCGGAGAGGCTCTCCCCCGTGCACGTGATGCCGTGGTTCCTCAGGCCGATGACCGCGTGCGCGGGATCGGGCTCCGCCGCGACGAGGTCTGCGACGGCGACCGCGAGCTCCTGCGTGCCGCACGGGTAGTTGACGTCCGTCGCCGGGATCCCCTCCATCCAGGCGTGGACGTGGAGGATCGCGTCGACGTCCGGGTGCGCCTGGTAGATCATCCAGTGCTCGATCGCGTCGACCGACACGCGCCGCGGCTCGATCCCCGGCGGCACGCTCAGGACGATCACGCCCCGCTCGTCGTCGAAGTCCTTGACCATGAGGAAGTCGCGGCCGACGGCCTCGAGCTGCGACTTGTCAACTCCGCTCGCGCTCATCCAGAATCGCGTCTCGTCCTTGCGAGCCGAGAGGTTCCCGTAGGAGAGGCCGCCGACGCTGTAGAGGCGCATCACGTGGCGGAGGTCCCGTCCCGAGAGGTACTCCTCGACGGGGAACGGCGACGGGAGGAGGTCGAGCTCGTCGAGTCTTCGCCCGGCTGCGCCGATGTCGGCCGTGACCTCGTCGCCGTCCCAGAGCTCGGGCTCGAGGTCCGGGATCCACTCGTTGTCGATGACGAGCCGTGAGGTCGCGAGCGGTTCGAGGCGCTCGTAGATCTCCATCGGGTCATCCGCGACGTGGTAGGTGCCGCGCTCCATCGTCGTGAACCAGACGCCCTCGCCGGGAACGCGCAGTAGCACGACGTTCGAGAGCGTGCGCACGAGCATCGGGTAGCTCTCCTTGAGCGCGTCCTCGGGCGCTTCGGGAAGCTCGTAGAACGCGGCCGAGTACGTGCCGCGGGATGCGCGCCGGAACGCCTTCGGGTCGGCCGGGTCGAACATGTTGAGGACGAAGTCCGCTTCCGCGACGTCGTCGACGGGCGTGAACTCGTCCTGTTCGAACTGCTCGCCGATCGCGCGCACCCACGCCTCGTGCGCGGGCGAGGTCGCGGTTCCCCAGATCGCGTACGTGCGCACGGCTTTCGGAGTCTATCGCCCGGCCGGGCGGCTACCGGAAGAGATCGCGCTCCGGCGGCATCACGAGATCCGCGCCACTGCCCTCGCCCTTCGGCTCGAGCCCGCGGACGACGGCCGCGGGTACGCCGTCGACCTTCCCCATCACGAGCTCCGCCGCGCCGGCGATCTCGTCCGCCACGGCGATCTGCGTCGCATGGAGCTCGTGACCGACGGCGTCGCGGGCCCCACGGAGGTCGACGAGCGGTGCCATCCCCGCGACTCCCAGTGCGACATCGGTCGTCCCGGTCCGCCATGCGCGCCCGAACGAGTCGGAGACGACGACCGCGACCTCCACGCCGGTGAGCTCGCGGATCCGCACGCGGAGTAGGCTCGCGGACGCTTCAGGGTCGAGCGGCAGCAGGACGAGCGTGTC
>JBOHBB010000281.1:0-15539 GCA_050698135.1 Gaiellaceae bacterium | reverse complement strand
ACCGCGCTCTGCAGCGCTGCGGCCGAGGAGACGTCGTCCCCGTCGAAGGCGACGATGACGTCGCCGCCCGTCGGGACCTCCTGGCCGTCGACCGTGGACGTGCCCGTCGCGGGGCGGAGACCGGCGTCGGCGGCCGGGGTGCCGGGCCGGACCTCGGTGACGGCGGCGCCGTCCGCGACGTCGACCAGCCTGATGCCGAGGTAGGCGTGCTCGACCTCGCCGGACTCGATCAGCTGCGTGATGATCGACCGCACCGTGTCCGACGGGATCGCGAACCCGACACCGTCGTTGCCGCCCGACTCGCTCTCGATCTGAGCGTTGACGCCGATCACCCGGCCCTGGCCGTCCAGGAGCGGGCCGCCGGAGTTGCCATGGTTGATCGCCGCGTCCGTCTGGATGGAGTCGTTGATCGTGAAGTTGTTCGGGGCGGTCATCTGGCGGTGGAGGGCGCTGACGATGCCGCTCGTCACCGTGCCCTCGAGGCCGAACGGGCTCCCCATGGCGACCACGGCGTCACCCACGGCGACCTCGCTCGAGTCACCGAGCCTCAGCGGCTCGAGGAGCGACAGCGGGGCGTCGACCTCGAGCACGGCGAGGTCGGTGGAGGGGTCGGTGCCGACGAGATCGGCCGAGTGCGTCGAGCCGTCGGAGAAGCGGACCGAGATCGAGCTCGCGCCCTCGACGACGTGCTGGTTCGTGATGACGTGGCCCGCGCGGTCGTAGACGAAGCCGGACCCCTGCGCCCGCGACGAGCCTCCGCCGGCGCTGATCTCGACCACACCCTTGTGGGCGCGATCGTAGACCTGGCCGATCGTGAGCCCCTCGGTGGTGGCGGTCGACACGCCGCTCGAGACGGGCACCTCGCGGACGATCGTCGTCGTGCCGTCGGAGACGGTCGAGTACGCGGTCGCGCCGAGGCCGACGCCGAGCGCGAGGGCGGCGACGAGGCCGGCGAGGAGGATGGGTGTACGGCTGCGGTTCATGGTCGAGTCCTTTCCGAGTCTAGGTATGGAGCCATTGCAGCCGTCGAGCGTGAGGCTCCGCTGAGACATGCCTAAGAAGTCGCTAAGACCGGCGAGACCGGGTCGTCGAGTGCGCACAATGCAGCCATGGAGATCCTCGTCGTCGACGACGAGCGCGCCGTCCGCGAGTCCCTGCGGCGAGCCCTCGAGCTCGAGGGCTACGGCGTGGAGCTCGCCTCGGACGGCGAGGAGGCGCTCGAGCGGCTCGCGCTCGAGCCCGCGCCGGACGCGGTCGTTCTGGACATCCTCATGCCCGGCGTCGACGGCCTCAAGGTCTGTCGCCGGCTGCGCACCAATGGCAACGGCGTGCCCATCCTGATGCTGACCGCGCGTGCCGAGGTCGACAGCCGGGTGGCCGGGCTCGATGCCGGCGCCGACGACTACCTGCCGAAGCCGTTCGCGCTCGCCGAGCTGCTCGCGCGGCTACGCGCGCTGCTGCGGCGCTCGGGCGACACGAACGGAGGGGCGGCCACGTCGAAGAAGGCCGATGCAGCCCTGCGCTTCGCGGACCTCGAGCTCGACCTGGGAACCCGTGAGGTTCGTCGTGGCGGTGACCGGATCGAGCTGACGCGAACGGAGTTCTCTCTTCTCGAGCTCTTCCTGCGCAATCCCCGGCAGGTGCTCACGCGGTCGATCATCTTCGAGCGCGTGTGGGGCTACGACTTCGGCCCGACCTCGAACTCGCTCGACGTCTACATCGGCTACCTGCGCCGCAAGACCGAAGCCGGCGGCAAGGAACGGCTGATCCACACCGTGCGCGGCGTGGGCTACGCCCTGCGGGAGGCGTAGCGTGACGTTTCGTGCCCGGATCGCGATCGCTGCGGCGGCGGCCGTCGCGCTCGCAGTCGTGCTCGCGTCGGTCCTCGTCTTCTTCGTCGTTCGCGACCAGCTCCGCGGTCAGATCGACGACACGCTCGAGCAGCAGGCGACCAAGATCGCCCCCCATCCGCTGGGCAGGGAGACGTCGCCCGGAGGTGAGCCTGTCCTCTCCGTCCGTCCCGGGTTCGGCGAGCCGAACACGTTCGTCCAGCTCGTGCGCGAGAACGGAGAGACCCTGTCGTCCATCGAGGGAGTCGAGCTTCCGACCGGGCGCCGCGAGATCGAGCTCGCGCGGGCAGGGGAGCCCGGCGAGAGCTACTTCTCCGAGGCGACGGTCGCGGACGTCCACGTACGGGTGCTGACGTTCGCCTTCGGCCCCGGCTCCGCCGTCCAGATCGCGCGCTCGCTCACCGAGGTCGACGACACGCTCGCGCAGATCCGCCTCTACCTCCTCCTCATCGCGGGTGGTGGGATCACCCTGGCCGCGGTGCTCGGCCTCCTCGTCTCGGGAGCCGCGCTCGCACCGGTGCGAAAGCTGACCGAGACCGCCGAGCGCGTCTCCGAGACCGGAAACCTGTCCGAGCGGATCGAGGTCGAAGGACGGGACGAGCTCAGCCGCCTCGCAGGAAGCTTCAACGCGATGCTCGCAGCGCTCGAGGACTCGAACCGTGCGCAGCGTCAGCTCGTGGCCGACGCGTCGCACGAGCTGAGGACCCCACTCACGAGCCTGCGCACGAACATCGAAGTGCTCGCGAGCGACCGGGCGCTGCCGGCCGAGGAGCGCGGGCGCCTGCTCTCGGACGTCGTCGAGCAGCTCGGCGAGATGACAACGCTGATCGCCGAGCTGATCGAGCTCGCGCGAGCCGAGGAGCAGACCCTCCAGCCCGAGGACGTGCGGCTCGACCTGCTCGCGGCCGACGCTGTCGAGCGCGCGCGACGAAACCGCCCGGGTGTCACGTTCACGACCGACCTCGAGGAGTCCGTCGTCCACGGCGTTCCGGGGACGATCGAGCGTGCGATCTCGAACCTGCTCGACAACGCGGCCAAGTGGACCCCGCCCGGGGCGGAGGTCGACGTCGAGGTGCGCGACGGCAGCGTCACGGTGCGCGACCACGGGCCGGGAATCGCCGACGAGGACCTTCCGTACGTCTTCGATCGCTTCTACCGCGCGCGCTCGGCGAGGGGCATGCCAGGCTCCGGCCTCGGCCTCGCGATCGTCAGGCAGATCGCCGAGGCGCACGGAGGCGAGGTCGTCGCCGAGCGAGCCGACGGCGGCGGCACGCGCGTCGTGCTCCGGTTCGGTCATGCTCCCGTGCGAGCGGGCGCGCCCTCGTAGGGCGTTGGCTGCTGTCGTCTCTTCTTAGGGGCCTCTTAGCCCCGTCTTAGGTCGCACTGGTGTGATGTGGCCATGACCAAGCGTAGGAAGATCACCATCACCGCTGTCGTCGCCGGAGCTGCGGCGTTGGCCGTCGCGTTGGGCGCGGCCGGCGCGATCGCTGCCTCGGGAGTGCTGTCCCCGAAGGAAGAGAGTCAGGCGGTCATCGACGACGCCGCGGAGCGGCTCGGCGTCGAGCCGAGCGAGCTCAGCGACGCCTTGAAGGAAGCGCTGAAGAGCCGCGTCGACGCCGCAGTCGACGCCGGTCGACTCACCGAGGCGCAGGGCGAGGCGCTGAAGGAGCGGATCGACGAGGGTCAGACGCCGCTCCTCTTCGGCGCGCTCGGCCGGTTCGGCTCAGGTCACGCCTTCGGGCACCTTGGGCACTTCGACAAGCTCGAGACGGCCGCGTCGTACCTCGGGCTGAGCGAGGCGGAGCTACGTGAGCAGCTCCGGGACGGCAATACGCTGGCCGAGATCGCCAAGGCCGAGGGGAAGTCCGTGGACGGCCTCGTCCAGGCCCTCGTGCGGGACGCGAAGACCAGGCTCGACCAGGCGGTCGAGGACGGACGGCTGACGCAGGCGCAGGCGGACGAGCTCGCAGAGGATCTCGAGCAACGCATCACGGACCTCGTCAACGGTGAGATTCCCGAGCGGGGTTACGGCCACCGCTTCGGCGGCTTCGACCGCCCGTTCGCACCGTTCGGACGGTTCGGTCCGGATCGCGCTCCCGGCGGCGCGCACGCGTAGGTCGTAACGTCGCCGACAACGGGGCCGGATACACGCATCCGGCCCCGCTCGGCGCGCGTGACTCCCTCGAACGAGGGATATCCCCCGGATGAGTGGGGTACCTCGATCGAGGGATTGCACCCCCCGATCGCGTCATTACAAGGAGGAGTGGGGAGAGGGGAAGGGAGCCGCGCGTCCGCCGCTCGCGGCGGGCGCGCGGTAGCTCTCGACCCCCACCGGTCGGGGCAACCGCCCCCCTCCCCGCGATCGCTCGCGCCTCGCTCAGGGCTCCCAGGGCTCGCCCGCGGTGTCCCACCCGATGAGGACGTGGGCGGAGATCAAGGTCGCAACGCGCTCGAGGAACGCGCGGTCGGCGTCGCCGTCCACCTGCAGCTCGCCGATCTCGGAGCCTTGGAACACGACCGGCACGCGAGCCCGGCGCGACTCGTCGGGCGCACCGGCCTGCGGACCGAGGACGAGCCGTCCCTCTTCGCTGAATGCGACTCCGGCCCAGGAGATGCCCGGCTCCTCGACCAGTACCGAGACGGTCGAGCGGAGGACATCGTCCGGCTCGTCGCCACGGTTGAGGATGCGGTCGACGGCCTCGAGTGCCCGCGTGCTCATTCCTCGAGGTCCTCGCCCTCGAAGGCGCGGATCGCCGCGCGCAGAGCTTCCGGGACCGGCGTCGGTCGCCGGGTCGGGAGGTCGACGAGCACGAGCGTCTGGGTCGCGGTGACCATGAGCGACTCCTCCGGGAGCCGGTGCGCGGCACACTCGTACGTGACGCTCGTCGTCCCGATCCGTCGAACGCGCACGAACGACTCGATCAGATCGTCGAAGCGGGCGGGAGCGAGGTACTCGACGGAGGAGGCGCGCATAACGAACTCGGCGCCCTCGACGTGCATCGCTCCGGTGCCGAGGTGGCGGTGGTACTCGGTGCGTGCGTGGTCGAAGTAGGGGAGGTAGCGGCCGTAGTAGACGACCCCCTGTGCGTCGGTGTCCGAGAACCAGACCCGGGAGAGCGCCGAGTACTTGAACGGCGGCCTGCGGTCGGTGACGCGGCCGAGCTCGAGCGGGTCGTGCAGATGGGCCATGTCAGGCGCCGAGGAGCTCGAGGACTTCGTCGCGCTTCTGCTCCATCACGCCGGCGGAGAGAGCTTCGAGGTTGAGGCGCAGCAGCGGCTCGGTGTTCGAAGGCCGGACGTTGAAGTGCCAGTCGTCGAAGTCGACGGAGAGACCGTCTAGGTGCGAGATGCGCCCTCCCTGCGCTGCGTAGCGCTCCTTGAGCTCCTGGAGCTTGAGCGCGACGTCGGCGACCGGCGTGTTGATCTCGCCGGTGAGGAAGAAGCGCTCGCGGTACGGCGCGAGGAGCTCCGACAGCTTCCGTCCCCGGCTCGAGAGCAGCTCGACCATGAGCAGGAACGGCACGACGCCGGAGTCGGCCTGCGAGAAGTCGCGGAAGTAGTAGTGGGCCGAGACCTCGCCGGCGAACAGTGCGTCCTCCTCGCGCATGCGGTGCTTGATGAACGCATGGCCGACCCGGTTCATCAGCGGGACGCCCCCGGCGCGCTCGATCGCCTCGGGGACGGCGCGGCTCGCCCGGACGTCGTAGATCACCTTGGCTCCGGGCCGAGGCTCTTTCGCGAGTACGGCTTCCGCGAGGAGCGCGGTCACGAAGTCGCCTGGCACGAACTCCCCCGCGTCGTCCACGAAGAAGCACCGGTCGGCGTCGCCGTCGTACGCGACCCCGAGGTCAGCGCCTTCCTCCCGTGTCTTCGTGACGATGAACTCGCGGTTCTCCGGCAGCAGCGGGTTCGGCTCGTGGTTCGGGAACGACCCGTCCGGCTCGAAGTAGCAGCGCACGACGTCGAGCTGGGGGAGCCGCTCGAGGACGGGAGGCAGCATCACGCCCGCCATCCCGTTCGCCGCGTCCACGACGACCCGCAGCGGACGGATCGCCTCGAAGTCGACGAACGAGAGGACCTTCTCGACGAAGCTGGGCCAGACGTCCTCCTTGCGGATCTCGCCGCGGCGGTCGACGGGGGAGAAGCCCGCGGCCGCCCCGTCGCGCACCTGGGCGAGCCCCGAGTCACCACCCACCGGGAGAGCGCCGCGCCGTACGATCTTCATGCCCGTGTAGTCCTTCGGGTTGTGCGAGGCCGTCACGCAGATGCCGCCCTCGAGCTCGAGGGCGGTGACCGCGTGGTAGATCATCTCCGTCCCGACGAGGCCGGTGTCCACGACGTCGGCGCCTCCGTCCGCGGCACCCTCGATCACGGCCTTCGCCATCGAGGGGGACGAGAGCCGCATGTCGCGACCGACCGCGATCGCCCGGGGCTCGAAGTGCTCGACGTACGCGCGCCCGATGCGGTACGCGCCGTGCTCGTCGAGCTCTGATGGATAGAGGCCGCGGACGTCGTACGCCTTGAACACGGAAGGGTCGAGCACGTGTCGATGCTAACGCCGGACGGGCCTGGCCAGGACGGCCCAGGCACGGAATGCCCGGGACCCCCGGGCTCGTTTCTACAATTACGGGATGGAGCGAAAGCTCGCAACGGTGCTGTTCGTAGACCTCGTCGACTCGACGAGCCTCGTGGCCGGCACCGATCCGGAGGTCGTGCGTCGGCGCGTGAACGAGTTCTTCGAGACCGTCTCGAGCTGTGTCGCACAGCACGGAGGGCTCGTCGAGAAGTTCGCCGGCGACGCTGTCCTCGCCGCGTTCGGAGTGCCCCAGGCGCACGAGGACGATGCGCTTCGCGCCATCCGCGCGGCGCTCGCGATGCGCGACTCGGTCGTCGAGCTCGGGCTGCAGGCGAGGGTGGGGATCGAGGCGGGTGAGCTCGTCGTCGAGAGCGCCGAATCGACGTTCGCGACCGGCGAGGCCGTCAACCTCGCCGCGCGCCTCCAGCAGGTCGCGCGGCCGGGGGAGATCCTCGTCGGCCCGACGGCCTACCGCCTCGCTGCGGGAAGCCTCGTGGCCGAGGACGCGGGGCCCCTCGAGCTCAAGGGGATCGGCGAGCCGCTCCGCGCGTGGCGCCTCGTCGCCGCTCTCGACGGCCCCAGCCGCCAGCTCGGGCCGCGTGCGCCGCTCGTAGGTCGTGTCGAGGAGCTCGAGCTGCTCGAGAACACGTTCGAACGCACGATTCGCGATCGCCGCGCGCATGTCTTCACCATCTACGGCGAGCCCGGCGTCGGCAAGAGCCGTCTCGCGAGGGAGTTCCTCGACGGGCTCGAGCGGGCGAGCTGCCTCGTCGGGCGCGCCCTGCCCTACGGCGAGGGCGTGACCTACTGGCCCCTCGCGGAGATGGTCAGGGCCGCGGCCGGCATCTCCGACGACGACCCGCTCGACGAGGCTTTCGAGAAGCTTCGCGAGTGCTGCGCGGAGGAGTCGATCGCGGATGTCTTGGCGCTCGCCGCCGGGATGATGGAGGCGCTCGAGGGCGAGCGCAGCGCGCAGGAGATCTCGTGGGCCGCACGCGAGGTCATGGAGTCGATCGCCGACGTGCAGCCTCTCGTCCTCCTGTTCGAGGACATCCATTGGGCCGAGGAGCCGTTGCTCGACCTCGTCGAGCACCTGGCCGACTGGGTCCGCGGGCCGCTCCTCATCCTCTGTCTCGCGCGCCCGGAGCTCCTCGACACGAGGCCAGGATGGGGTGGAGGGCGCGTGCGGTCGACCGCGATCGAGCTCGAGCCCCTGTCCGAGGAGGAAAGCGAGGCGCTCGTCGAGAAGCTGCTCGGCCAGTTCGCGGGCGTGACCGGCGAGGCGCCGCCGGCTCTGCCCAAGGAGCTCCTCGAGCGGACCGAGGGCAACCCGCTCTTCGTGGAAGAGACGATCCGGATGCTCGTCGAAGGCGGCGCCGGGAACGGGGGACCGGATCGGATCCCCGACACGCTGCAGGCGCTCATCGCGGCGCGCATCGACCATCTGTCGCCGCCCGCGAAGACGCTCCTCCAGCGTGCCTCGGTCATCGGGCGGGTCTTCTATCGCGGCGCCCTCGACCACCTGTCGCCGGACCTCGACGACGTCGATGCGCTGCTCGACGACCTGCTGCTCCGCGAGCTCCTGCTGCGCGAGCCGCGCTCGTCGATCTCGGGCGAGCCGGCGTATCGCTTCAAGCACTTCCTCATCCGCGAAGTGGCGTACTCGGGCCTGGCAAAGCTCGCGCGGGCGCAGCACCACGCCCGTTTCGCGGAGTGGCTGGCAGAGCGCCCTGGCGGCGAGGAGCTCCTGGAGATCCGCGCCTACCACCTCGACCACGCCGTTGAGCTCCTCACCGAGCTCGAGGGCGCGCCGCCGGAGAAGCTCGCACAGGACGCGGCGGGCGCGCTCGTCAAGGCCGCCAAGCGCGCAGTCGCGCGTGAGTCGTACACCACGGCGCGGAAGCTCGGCCTTCGGGCACTGGAGCTCCGGCCGACGCTCGGGGCACGCTACGTCGCTGCTCGCGCCGCCTGGAGGCTCCAGGACTGGGCCGCGGTGCAGCTCGAGATGGAGAAGGTGCGCGAGCAGGCTCGGGACCACGGGGAGCCGACGATCGAGGGGCTCGCGCTCACCGCGCTCGCAGAGGCGTCGTTGAAGCGCGACGCGGACCCAGAGCGCGCGCAGGCGCTCGTCGACGAGGCGCTCGAGGTCCTGAAGAAGGACGAGGATCCCGTCGCCCGCTTCGACGCGCTCGCCGTGCGCGCTACGGTCGGCGCGTGGCAGGGGTCCCTTGCCGACACCGTGCGCTACATGGAGCGGGCGTACGGCATCGCGCTCGACGCCGGCCGCAAGGACCTGCAGACCGTGGCCGCGCAGGCGCTCGCGCAGATCCACATCATCGGCCTCGAGCTGGACGAGGCGGAGCTGCTGCTCACCCGCGCCCTCGAGCTCGCGGGCCAGAGCGGGAGCGTCCGTGCGCGCGTGGGCGCAACGCTCTCGTACGGGTGGTTCCTCGCCGTGAAGGGCGAGATCGACGCCGCCGAGACGCTGTTCGAGGAGGTCCGCGCGACTTCCACGGAGCTCGGCGTCGAGCCTTCGATCACCGCCGCACTCGCGAAGCTCGGGTGGATCGCCCGCCTGCGCGGCGACTACAAGAAGGCCGAGAAGCTGCTCCGCGAGGCGCTGCGCATGACGAGCGTGCGCGGCGACCGCGGCATCCTGCCGGACTTGCAGTACGAGCTCGCCATCATCCTCGCCGACGGCGGCAAGGTCGAAGAGGCCGAGCGCCTCGCGAGGGAGGCGCAGGCGAACACGCTCCCCGGCGACCACGGGAGCGCCGTCGGGAGCGTGCTCGCGCTCGGCGCGGTTCGCGCGGCCCAGGGGCGCGACGACGAGGCCGAGCAGCAGTACCTGTCGGCGCTCGCGATCGCGCAGGAGAGCGACTTCAAGGTGCTCGAGCTCGAGCCGCTCGAGCGGCTCACTGCATTCCTCCGCGACCGGGGGCGCCCCGAGGAGGCCGCGACCTACGTGCGCCGGTCGGTCGAGCTCTCGCCGCCCGACAAGGCCGCGCGGATCGCCTGACTCGACTCCTCGTCGGGCGCCTCGGAGATCACCGTCGCCGGGCGCTCGAAGCGCGTGAGCGCCTCGCGAAGCGGGTCCGCCCGCAGCGTCCCCTCGCCGTAGGGCAGGTGCTTCGTCTCGTTGCGGTTGACGAACGCGATGTCCGAGAAATGGATGTGGAAAGGCGCGCCCGGCTCGAGCACCGCGTCGCCCGCCTCGAGGGCCGCCTCGAACGGCGCGCTCTCGAGGAACGCGCCGTCGCTCGTCGCGTGCATGTGGGCGAAGTCGAGGACGGGGCGCACCCAGCCGAGGCGCCGTGAGATCTCCACGACGTCGTCGACGGACCCGAGGTCGCGCACACGGCCCATCACCTCGACCCCGAACGGCACTGCACGGTCCTTCGCGGCGAGCCGCTCCCTGAGCGTCCCGAGCTGCTCGACGACCGCGGCGATCGCGTCCTCGCGCTCGCGTCCGAGCAGGAAGCCTGGGTGGAAGACGACGAGCTCGGCGCCGCTCGCTGCGGCGATCCCCGCGCTGCGGTCGAGAGCTCCGACCGCGGACGTGAACTTGCGCCCGCTCGCCTCGAGATGACCCATGAATCCGAAGAGCGGTGCGTGCACCGAGAGGGCGATGTCCTGCTCCCGCGCGACCTCGCCGAGGCGCTCGGCGAACGGGTAGTCCATCCAGAAGCCGCTCTCGAAGTCGATCTCGCACGCTGAGTAGCCGCGTTCGAGGAGGATCTCGATCGCCTGCTCCGGCGACTCGCGCGACGGACACCGGGCGGGACCGACGCGGGTGCGCGACGACACGGCGCAATCGTAGACAGCCGCTGGGTCCTCGATGTGATTGCCTACGGGTCGTGAAGGCGACCCTGCTCCTCGCCGACTACGCCGTCGTCTCCGACGGCAAGCTCACGATCGTCGGCGGTGGCTGGTCGCAGACCGGCCCGGAGCCCGCCGCCTTCGGCATCGGCCTGCTGATCCAGGTGCCGTGGGACCAGGCGAACACGCGCCACACGTTCTCCGTCGAGCTCCTCGACGCGGACGGCGCGCCCGTCTCCTTCGACGAGGACGAGGAGGAGAGCGACCAACCGGTCGCGTTCGGGGGCGAGTTCGAGGTCGGGCGCCCTCCCGGCCTGAAGCCCGGCACGCCCCTCGACTTCCCCGTCGCCGTGAACTCGACGCCGCTGCCACTCGAGCCGGGGCGCTACGAGTGGCGGCTGACGATCGACGACGAGTCGCGCCAGGACTGGACGCTGCCCTTCACCGTGCGCGCAGAGGAGTCGTAGCGCCGACCCGAAGGTGTCGCGGAGAGTCCGTCCGACGAGGTCCGTACGCTCGAACCATGTCCCGTCGCCCGACCCGCATCGACCTCCTGGAGCTCGACATCGACCTCCGGCTGTCCGACCTCTGGCGCGAGGCCGTGGACGTGTCGGAGTGGAGCCTCGAGGTGGTGGCTGCGTTCATCCGCGCCGCCTACGGCAAGGGTTACTGCGATGCGCTGACCGAGGCCGAGCCCGGGTCGCTCTGCGTGGAGCACGGCTACCGCCTGCCCGAGCGGGTCGCCGAGCGCGACGCCGCCTAGAGCCCTAGCCGAGCAAGGCGTCGCCAGCTCCATGCCTTTCGCACGGGCAGGATCGGCGCTAGCCGATCCTGCTTCGTGCAGGCGGGGGCTAGACTGTCCTCGTGGCACGGAAGTCGAGTCCTGCCCGGCTCGTGATCGCGCTGTCCGTGGCGGCGGTGCTCGCGATCTTCCTGCTCTACACGTCGATCGCCGGTGGCGGGAACCCGTCGATCTCGCCAAGTGAGCTGGGTACGCGCACCGAGACGGTGCAGCTCGCCGGGCTCGTGACAGGCCGGGTTCGGGGCGACGCGCACGCGACAGGGCTCCGATTCGGGCTCAGGGACATCGACGGCGACTCGAGGACGACGGTTCCGGTGCTCTACACGGGCTCCGTCCCCGACCTCTTCAAGCGAGGACGTCACATCGTCGTCGAGGGGACACTCAGGAGCGGCGTCTTCGTCGCGGAGCCCGGGTCGATGATCACGAAGTGCCCGTCGAAGTACGCGCCGAAGAGCGGCGACTCCTCCGCCTGACGCGGCAGCCATGCCCGAGCTGGGTCGCGCCGCCCTCGTCGTCACGCTCGGACTCTCCGTGTACGCGCTCGTCGCCGGGGCGGCCGCGGCGAGGCTCGGCAGGCGGCGCCTGGCGCTCTCCGCGCAGAACGCGCTCGTAGCCGCCTTCTTCTCGACGCTCGTCGCAGCCGGGGTCCTGCTCGCCGCGCTCCTCCGGAACGACTTCTCGTTCACGTACGTCGCGCGGACGACGAGCGAGGCGCTCCCGACCGCGTACACGATCTCGGCGTTCTGGGGCGGCCAGGAGGGGTCGCTGCTTCTCTGGCTGCTGGTGCTCACGGCCTTCGGAGCGGTCGCCGTGCGGCTCAACCGCAGCTGGGCGCGTGGCCTCGTCGTGTGGGTCGTCCCCGTCTTCGCCGGCGTCTCGGTGTTCTTCTCGTTCCTCCTCGTCGCGATCGCGAGCCCGTTCGCGACGCAAGTGGCTCCGCCCGACGGCGCGGGCATGACGCCAAGCCTCCAGAACCCGTACATGCTGGCCCATCCGCCGCTCCTGTACCTCGGCTACGTGGGGCTCACGGTGCCGTTCGCATTCGCGATGGGGGCGCTCCTGTCGGGCCAGCTGGACGAGCGCTGGCTCGTCGCCACGCGGCGCTTCACACTCTTCGCCTGGACCGCCCTCGGGATCGGCCAGCTCCTCGGCGCCCACTGGGCGTACGTCGAGGTCGGCTGGGGCGGCTACTACGCGTGGGACCCGGTCGAGAACGCCGCGCTCATGCCGTGGCTGGCGGCGACGGCGTTCCTCCACTCGGTGATGATCCAGGAACGTCGCGGGATGCTGCGCATCTGGAACGTCCTCCTCGTCGTCCTCGCCTTCTCCCTCTCGCTCTTCGGGACATTCCTAACGCGGTCTGGGGTCGTCAACTCGATCCACTCCTTCACGCAGAGCTCGATCGGGCCATGGTTCCTCGCGTTCATCGCGATCGTCGTCGCGTTCTCGCTCGCCGTCGTCTTCTGGCGGCTCCCGGTGCTCCGCTCGCCGACGAAGCTCGAGTCCCCGATCTCGCGCGAGGCGGCCTTCCTCTACAACAACCTGCTCCTGCTCGCGCTGTGTCTCACGATCCTCTGGGGTGTGGTGTACCCGATGCTCTCGGAGGCCGTGCGCGGAGAGGCCGTCGTCCTCGGGCGCTCGTACTACGACTTCTTCTTGCGGATCTTCGGGCTGCCTCTCCTCCTGCTCATGGGCATGGGGCCGCTGATCGCCTGGCGGCGCGCCTCGCTTCGCAGCCTGCTCACGACCTTCCGCTGGCCGACCGCGGTCGCGCTCGCGACCGGTGCCCTGCTGCTCCTCCTGGGGGCGGGAAGCTCCGTGCCGGGGCTCGTCGCGTACACGTTCTCCGCCTTCGTCGCCGCGACGATCGTGCTCGAGTTCGCCCGCGGGACGCGGGCGCGCAAGGCACTCGGGGCGGAGTCGTGGCCGGGGGCGTTCTTCTCCCTCGTCGCGCGCAACCGGAGGCGCTACGGCGGCTACGTCGTCCATGCCGCGATCGTGTTGCTCGCGATCGGAATCGCTGGCTCGAGTGCCTTCGACTCGGTCGCCGAGGCGAAGCTCGCACGAGGTCAGTCGCTGGAGATCGAGGACTACACCCTCACCTACCGGTCGCTCGAGGAGCGGCAGGTCTCGAACGCGACCGAGATTCGTGCCACGCTCGGGGTCACGCGGGGCGACCGCGATCTCGGCACGCTGGAGGCGGGCAAGAACGCGTACACGATCGAGCAGCAGGTCTCGAACGAGGTCGGGATCCGCAGCGACCCGCTCACCGGCGAAGACCTGTTCGTCATCACCGAGCAGATCGACCCGGACGGGGCTGTGTACTTCCGCGTATTCGTCAAGCCGCTCGTGAACCTCATCTGGATCGCCGGCCTCGTGTTCCTGCTCGGGTCGGCGATCGCGCTTTGGCCGGATGCGCGTGAGCAGCGCAGGCTCGTGTCGCGCGCGGGCGAGCTCGGCGTCCCGGCGACGCGTTGACCGCCGCCCTGCTGCTTGCGGCCTTCTTGGCCGTTGCCTGCGTCGTCGCCGTCGCACTCCCATTCCTCCGAGAGCCGGAGCCGGAGTCCGATAGCCTTGACGACCTCGACGAGGGCGAACGACGCCGCCTCGAGCTGCTCGAGGCCCGTGACCGGGCGCTCGCGGCGCTCAAGGAGCTCGAGTTCGACCACCGCACCGGGACGATCTCCGATGAGGACTACCGCGCACAGGTGGGACCGCTCCGGCGCGAGGCTGCAAGCACCCTGCAGGCTCTGGAGCGCAACGGCCCCGATTCGGCTCGTCCCGTCGAGAGCAGGAAGGGACGTCCGGTGCGTGGGAGAACCTAGGTACTGATGGGTCGGAGATCGCTGACCCTTTGCGCTCTCGCTCTGGCGCTCGTCTTCGCCGCCCCGGCGGCGGGGGGCGACATCGAGGGCGAAAAGGCTGCGGTCGACGCGCGGATCGCGACCCTCCAGGCCGAGATCGACGCGGCGAACGAGCGCGAGGGCGTGCTCACCTCCCAGCTCTCGGCGGTCGTCTCGGAGCTCGAGGCCGCCCAGTCCGCCGTCGACCAGGCCGAGGGCGCGCTCGGGCAGCTCGAGGCCGAGCTCGCGGCCGAGCAGGCTCGACTGGAACGCCTCACGAAGCTCCTGCGCGAGCAGACCCGGCGCCTGAGGCGCCTCGAGGACGAGCACGCGAGGGCCGTCTCCATCCTCGAGTCACGCGTGCGCGCGATCTACATCGAGGAGTCCCCGGACGTCCTCTCGTTCCTCGTCTCCGCTTCGAGCTTCGACGACCTCATCGACAACTACGAGTTCCTGGAGCGGATCGGTGTCCAGGACCGGCGGATCGCGGAGCAGGTGGAGAGGGCGAAGCTGAAGGCCGCCGCCGAGAGGCGGGCGACCGACGGCACCCGCCGTCTGACGGCGGCCAGCGTGGGCGTGATCTCGGCCCGAACCGCCGAGGCGCGGTCGGTGCGGGACGAGCTCGCGTCGGGCCGCGACACGCTCCTCGCCGCGCGCAGGCTGAAACAGAGCGCCCTCTCGAGCGCCCGTGAGACTCGCGCCGACTACCTCGCCGAGGTCGAGGCGCTCGCCGCCCAGAGCGCGGCGCTCGCCGCCGCCATCCGGGACGCGCAGGCAGGAGGCTCGACCGGATCGGGCACGCCTTCGGCGGCGGGGTTCATCTGGCCGGTGAACGGGCCGGTCGTGAGCGGGTTCGGCATGCGCTGGGGGCGCATGCACGAGGGCATCGACATCGCCGCCGCGATCGGGACTCCGATTCGCGCGGCTGCTGCGGGGTCCGTGATCCACACGGGCTGGCTCGGCGGGTACGGGAACCTCGTGGTCGTCGACCACGGCGACGGGCTGGCGACGGCGTACGCCCACGCTTCCGCGATCCTCGTGGGCGTCGGCCAGGAGGTCTCGCAGGGTGAGACCCTCTCGCTCGTCGGGTCGACCGGCAACTCGAGCGGGCCGCACCTGCACTTCGAGGTCCGGGTCAACGGCAACGCCGTCGACCCGTTGCTGTACCTCTAGGCGGCAGCGGTCGCCGACCGCGGGAGCTCTTCCGGGACGACCACGTGCAGGTCGGGGAAGGCGCGCCAGCGCTCGTCCAGCCCGAGGCCGTAGCCCGCAAAGAGCTCGTCCGGAACGGTGAACCCCACGTAGCGGAGCGGGAGCTCGTCGACGAGCCGTCGGTACGGGCGGTCGAGGAGCGTCACGGCCGCCAGGCTCGCCGGGCTCCTCAGCGAGAGCGTCCGGCAGAGGAAGTGGAGCGTGAGGCCCGTGTCCACGACGTCCTCCACGATCACGACGTGACGGCCGGCGAGCGGTACGTCCACGTCCTTCAGGAGTCGCACGCCGCCGTCGCGACCTCCCGCGTACGCCTCGAGCTCGACGAGGTCGAGCGTGTGCGGTATCGGAACGACGCGTGTCAGGTCGGCCAGGAACACGACGCTCGACTTGAGCGGCGCGATCAGGAGCGGATCGAGGCCCTGATAGTCGGCGGCGAG
>JBOHBB010000280.1:0-2020 GCA_050698135.1 Gaiellaceae bacterium | reverse complement strand
CGGCGACGACGCGGAGCGTCGTCGCCCGCCGCTGCCGGAACGACCCCTCGAACGACCCTTGCTTTCGCCGAGGCTCCTCTCGGATGCCGCGGGATGGGCACTTGCCCGCGAGCGGGCACCCGTCGCAGCGCGGCACGCGCGCGAGACAGACGGTGGCGCCGAGGTCCATCAGCGCGTGCGCCGCGTCGGAGGTGAAGCCGGCCCCGGTCCTGCGCAGGACGCGCTCGACGTTCACGTCGACGGGGAGCACGTCCTCGCTCCATGCGAATCGGCGGATCGCGGCGGCGGTGTACTGCCCGACGCCTGGCAGCTCGGAGAGGTCGTCCGGCCAGCCCGTCTCTGCGATTCGCCGGGCAGCGCGGTGCACCGCCAGCGCCCGCCGGTTGTACCCGAGCCCCTGCCACTCACGGATCACGTCCGCGGGCGGCGCTGCGCCGAGCGTCTCGACGGTCGGCCAGCGCTCGAGCCAGGCCAGATAGCGCGGGACCACGCGCGCGACCTGGGTCTGCTGGAGCATGACCTCGCTGACGAGGACCGCATACGGGTCGCGCGTGCGGCGCCATGGCAGGTCACGCCCGCTCTCGGTGAACCACGCCCGTAGCTCCGCTTCCATGGCCGGACGGTAACGCCCGAGGTTGTCGCCGCGTGTCGTCCGTCGTACGCTGCCGGCGTCGACGTGAGGAGCGAGCGTGGCCGAACCTGAGATCGGGGTCATCGGCATCACCGCTGCCTCGTCTCCGCTGGGCGATGCCGAGCAGGTCGAGGTGGAAACGCCCTATGGCAGGCCCTCGGCGCCGATCTCGATCGGCGACGTGGAGGGCGCGGCGGTCGCGTTCCTGCCCCGGCGCGGCGTGGAGGGGGAGATCCCGCCGCCGCAGATCCCGAGCCGCGCGAACGTGTGGGCCATGAAGGAGCTCGGTGTGCGGCGGATCCTCGCGCCGATCGTGTGCGGCGCGCTCCATCTCGAGTACGAGCTCGGGGACGTCGTGATCTGCGACCAGTTCGTCGATCGCACGTGGGGGAGGGAGGACACGTACTACACGGGGCCGGGCACGATCCTCGTGAGCGCCGCCCTGCCGTTCTGCGACGACCTGAGCACGATCCTCGTCCGAACTGCCCGCGAGCTCGGCACCCCCGTCCACAACGGCGGCACGACGGTCGTCGTCCAGGGCCCGCGTTTCTCGACCACCGCCGAGTCGCTCTTCTTCCACGCGATGGGCTGGGACACGGTCAACATGGTCTCGTACCCGGAGTCGCACCTCGCGCGCGAGCTCGAGCTCTGCTACGCGAACGTCTCGCTCGTGACCGACCACGACGTGGGCATCGCCGGCGCGGGAGGCGTCACGAGCCAGACGATCGACCGGGTCATGGACGAGAGCATGGAGCGCCTCCGTGCGCTGATCGTCGCCGCGATCCCTCGGATCGGGCCCAGCCGGACGACGAGTGCTCCACCGCCCTCGCGCGGGCGCGCCTGTAGCTACCGTCCGCTCGGTCGATTCGACGAGGAGGAGGCGAGGGTGACGCTGACCGACTTCCAGCAGGAGCTCTGCACGACCAGCCGGTGGGACTTCGGCGACCTGAGGGCGCTCTACGTCAACTGCACGCTCAAGCCGTCTCCTGAGCTCTCGCACACGGAGGGGCTCATGCGGATCTCGACCGCGATCATGGAGGCGAACGGCGTCGTGGTCGACTTCGTCCGCGCCGTCGACCACGAGCTCGCCCCGGGCGTCTGGCCAGACATGCGCGAGCACGGCGCCGAGCGCGACGACTGGCCGGAGCTCTACGAGCGGGTGCAGGGTGCGGACATCCTCGTGCTCGGCTCCCCCATCTGGCTCGGCGAGAAGTCCTCCGTCTGCACGCGCGTGATCGAGCGCCTCTACGCCTGCTCGAGCCTGCTCAACGAGGACGGCCAATATGCGTACTACGGCAAGGTCGGCGGCTGCCTCATCACCGGCAACGAGGACGGGATCAAGCACTGCTCGATGAACATCCTCTACTCGCTCCAGCACCTCGGGTACAC
>JBOHBB010000279.1:0-4796 GCA_050698135.1 Gaiellaceae bacterium | reverse complement strand
CGACCCCCGACGAAGGGGCTGAGGTAGGCGTATGGGTCCGGGAGGTTGGCTCCCACGCCGAGGAAGACGAGATCCCACTCCGCGCCGGGAGTCGTCAGCGCTCTCAAGTACTCGGCGCCTCCGTCGGACACCGTTTCGACGATCTCGACCTCGAGCCCGATCTTGGCGAGCTGCTCCTTGATCAGCCGTGCATTCACGATCGGCACACTGGACACATAGAGCACCGCTGTACGGCCGCGCAGGTGACCGCGAGCGAGCTGCCGCGCGCGCTCGAGATCCCCCTCGAACGGGTAGATGTCCTCGTCCCGAAACCCTGGCACGCCGTGCGGGAGGTGCTGGTCGGTCAGCTTCGCGGCGCGCGTCCCCCCGATGCCGTCCGCGAGGAGCGTCTGCCGGTCGAGGGCGAAATTGACGGCGCGTCGCAGCTGCGGGTTGTTCCGGAAGAGCGGGCGCGCCGAGTTGAACGCGAGCACGCGAAGCGTCAGTCCCGGCTTCAGCCAGAAGCGCGACTTGTTGAGCCCGTACTTCTTCTCGAAGTCGAGGCCGGGGACTGTGAAGAAGATGCCGGCTGGCATGTATCCCCAGTCCGCGTCGCCGCGGTCGATGCTCCTGAGCAACTCGAACCGGTTGCCTGCGTTCAGGTTCACGTCGAAGCCGTCGAGGTGCACCTTCCGCTTGCCCCCGTAGTAGGGGTTGCGCCGGATCTCGATCCGGTCGCCCTTCCGGTACTCCGTTACGTGGAACGGCCCGGCGGACGCATACACCCCGACGCCTTCGGCCGGCGACGGCAGCCCGGGCGGGACCGCGCAGAAGTACGGCAGCGTGGTCCGCGCGAGGAAATCCGGCGCGGCGCGCGTGAACCTGACGACGAGCGTGTTCCCGCGGGCGACGACACCACTCGCGGTCTCCGTCCTGCCTGCGAGCACAGCGTCCGCTCCGACGATGTCGCGCACGTAGATCTCGCCCGGTGAGTCGACGGACGGCTGTAGCGCGCGGTTGATCGCATGCTCGAACGCGCTCGCGCGCACCGGCTGGCCGTTGCTGAAGCGGAAGCCGCTCCGCAGCCTGAACGTGTAGGTCTTGAAGTTCTTCGAGTGCGAGTAGCTCGCCGCGACCTCCGGCTGCAGGCGATAGCTCTGCGGCGATGCCGTGTCCGGGTGGGTGTACAGCCGCGCGCACGTCGCGTCGAGGAGGAGCCAGCTCGCTGGACCGGCGGAGAGCGCGGGATCGACGTCGACGAGTGCGGTGTCGGACGAGAAGCTGACGCGGAGGATCCCGCCCTCCCGCCCGCGCGCGGTCGAGCCAGCCTGAGCGAGAACGGCGCTGCCGACCAGCAGGGCGAGCAGCGCGACGACCAGCTGACGGCGTCTCACGATGGTTCCTCCCTTCGCTGCCTGCCCGACGACCACCCTACGACTTCGTGCCGGAACTGACCAGGTCCACGGCCACCACGATCGCGGGCGTCGGTTGAGCGCCGGTGGAGCGTCGCCTGAGTCGCGCCGTTGCTCCGAGGCGCTCGGCGGCGCATGATCTCGCCGTGCGCGCAGACCTCCCGTCCGGGACCGTCACGTTCCTCTTCACCGACGTCGAGGGCTCGACGAAGCTGCTCGACGAGCTCGGCGCCGAGGCGTACGCGGCCGCGCTCGCCGAACACCGGCGCATCGTGCGCGAGGCCTGTGCGGCTCGGGACGGGTCGGAGGTCGACACCCAGGGCGACGCGTTCTTCCTCGCGTTCCCCACGGCCCCGGCGGCGGTGCAGGCTGCCCAGGCCATCACGGAGGACCTGAGCGCGGGCTCTATTCGACTTCGAATCGGCCTCCACACCGGCACGCCGCTCCTGACCGAGGAGGGCTACGTCGGCCCGGACGTCCATCGGGCCGCGCGCATCGCCGCGTCCGGGCACGGCGGCCAGGTGCTCGTGTCGTCGTCGACGGCGTCGCTGCTCGACGGAGACTCGCTCGTCGATCTCGGGGAGCACCGGTTCAAGGACCTCTCGGCCCCTGAGCGCGTGTACCAGCTCGGAGAGGGCGACTTCCCCGCGCTCAAGAGCCTCCATCGGACGAACCTCCCGACCCCGGCGACGTCCTTCCTCGGCCGCCGGCAGGAGCTCGACGCTGTGGCGGCGCTCCTCTCCGCCGACGGCGTCCGGCTCCTGACGCTGACGGGCCCGGGCGGGACGGGCAAGACGCGCCTCGCCGTGCAGGCTGCGGCCGAGGTGGCGGAGGCGTACCCGGACGGGATCTGGTGGGTCCCGCTGGGGTCGCTCCGTACGGCGCACCACGTCATGCCTGCGCTCGCCGACGCGCTCGCCGTGGAGAAGCTGCCCGGGCTCGACCTCGCGGACGCGGTCGCGGCGAGGCTCGACGGACGTCGCGCGTTGCTCCTGCTCGACAACGCCGAGCACCTCCTGCCGGACGTCGCGCACGAGATTGCGCGGCTCCGCGACGTCGCCGGGCCGACGATCCTCGTCACGAGCCGCGAGCGACTTCGGCTGCAGGGCGAGCACGTGTACGCGGTTCCGCCGCTTGCACACGGAGACGGCGTGGAGCTCTTCGTGAGTCGTGCGCGCGCCGTCGACAGCGACCTCCGGCCGTCGGCGGCGGTCGACGAGCTCTGCACCCGGCTCGACCATCTTCCGCTCGCGCTGGAGCTCGCCGCCGCCCGGACGATTGTCTTCTCGCCCGGGCAGCTGCTCGAGCGCCTCTCGGAGCGCCTCGACCTCCTGCAGGCGGGCCGCGACGCCGACCCGCGCCAGCAGACCCTGCGGGCGACGATCGAGTGGTCGCACGGCCTGCTGGACGAGGCCGAGCAGGCGCTCTTCCGCCGCCTCGCGGTGTTCGTGGGAGGGTGCGCGTACGACGCGGCCGAGGAGGTGTGCGGGGCGAGCCCGGACACGCTGCAGTCGCTCGTCGACAAGAGCCTTCTCAGGCGCAGGGAGACCGAGCCGCCCAGGTTCTGGATGCTCGAGACGATCCGCGAGCTCGCCGTCGAGCACCTCGACGCCTCGGGCGAGCGGGCGGAGGTCCGCAGGCGCCACGCCGAGCACTACCTCGGCGTGGCTCGCGAGTCGAAGATGGACGCGGAAGCCGTCGGGCCACAGCGCCACGACCTCGTCATCCCCGAGCGCGACAACTTGCGGGCTGCCCTCGCGTGGTCGCTCGAGACCGGCGAGGTCGAGCTCGGCCTCGAGCTCTTCGTCACGCTCGAGAACTATTGGGCCACGAACGCCGCCGAGGAGGGGCTCGAGTGGGCGGCCGCGCTGCTGGCGGACCGCGGGGAAGCGGACGAGCACCTTGTCGCGCGTGTGCTTCGAGTCCAGGGCGGCATGCAGAACGCGACGGGGCAGGTCGATGCCTCGGAGCGGAGCTGGGACGAGGCGATGGCGATTCTCCGGCGGGTCGGCGACGAGCGCGGCATCGCGATTCTCCTCCACCGATATTCGAATACCGCGATCCGACGCGGCGACGTCGCTCGCGTCCGGACGTTCGCCGAGGAGAGCCTCGCATCCCACCGGCGCGCGGGGAGATTCCCGAAGGGTGAGGCCCAGGCGGTGTCGTCGCTCGCCTGGGTCGCCCGCCAGGAGGGCGACCTCGATCGAGCACTCGAGCTCCTCGACGAGAGCGGCCGTATGTGCGACGAGGCTGGGTTTCGATGGTGGCGCGCGGGCACGCTCGCGAACGCCGGCGAGGTACTCGTCGAGCTCGGACGGCTCGACGAGGCGCGGTCACGGGTGCAGCAGGCACTCGCGATGTCGCGATCGATGCACGATCGCTTCGGAGTCGTGTACGAGCTGCGCCTGCTTGCCGAGATCGACGCAGCGGCCGGAGACCTGCGCCGTGCAGGCGTCCTTCTCGGCGCGACGGAGGCCGAGCATCAGCGCGCGGCGGTGGGACCCTGGATTCATGGATCCTTGAAACCGTCGCACCTTGTCGAGGTGGATGACCCGCAGTTCGCGCGCGGGCGCGAGGAGGGCCGTCGCCTGGAGCTCGACGACGCCGTCGGGATCGCACTCGGCGATGCGTGATTTTCCGGCAGGGACGGTCACGTTCCTGTTCACCGACGTCGAGGGCTCGACGCGGCTGTTGCAGGAGCTCGGCGCCGAGCGCTACGCGGATGCCCTCGCGGAGCACAGGCGGATCGTGCGAGATGCGTGCGTCCGTAACGGAGGTGTTGAAGTGGACACGCAGGGCGACGCGTTCTTCTTCGCGTTTCCGACCGCGCCCGGGGCGCTCGCCGCCGCACGGGACCTAACCGACGCGCTCGACCGAGGGCCGATCCGTGTGCGGGCGGGACTGCACACCGGAACGCCTGTCGTGACCGACGAGGGCTACGTGGGCGGAGACGTGCACCGGGCGGCGCGGATCGCAGCAGCGGGCCACGCCGCGCAGATCCTCGTCTCGTCTGCCACAGCGGCGCTGCTCGGGGGCGACTCCCTCGTCGATCTCGGCGAGCACCGCTTCAAGGACCTCGCTGCGCCCGAGCGCGTGTACCAGCTCGGCGACCGCGAGTTCCCGGCGTTGAAGAGCCTCTACCGGTCGAACCTCCCGATCCCGGCGAACCCGCTCGTCGGTCGCAAGAAGG
The DNA here is from genome assembly GCA_050698135.1 of Gaiellaceae bacterium. Classification (GTDB taxonomy): domain Bacteria; phylum Actinomycetota; class Thermoleophilia; order Gaiellales; family Gaiellaceae; genus GMQP-bins7. The sequence continues at coordinate 215 of JBOHBB010000279.1, read as the reverse complement.
AGCTTCTCGACGTGATGCGCCTTCTCCGCGAGGAGGCGCGAGTCGTCACCGTCACCGGCCCGCCGGGCGTGGGCAAGACACGCTTCGCCGTCGCCCTGGCCGGCGAGGCATTCGATGGTTTTCCTGACGGAACCTGGTTCGTCCCGCTGGCCCCGCTGCGCGACCCCGCTCTCGTGCTGCCGACGGTTGCCGGCGTCGTGGGCGCCGAGGACGAT
>JBOHBB010000278.1:0-5512 GCA_050698135.1 Gaiellaceae bacterium | reverse complement strand
CCTGAGCGAGCCGGGGCGAGCTCCGCGGCGGAGAGCGAAGACCCGCCGGTGGCGACGGCTCGCTCCCTAGCATGAGGGTCGTCCCCCTCAGATCTCGCAGAGGAGAGAACAATGGCTTAGAAGAAGCCTGCGAAGAAGGGCACGCAGAACTCCGCCGAGAGAACCATCGCGAGGGGCAACAAATCCAAGGGATTCACGGACGAGGAACGAGCCGCGATGAAGGAGCGCGCCCAAGAGCTGAAGGCGGAAGCGCGCGCGAGCAGGAACAGGGCGGACGGGGAACGCGACGTGCTCGCGAAGATCGCCGAGATGCCGGCCCCGGATCGCGCCATGGCCAAGCGGCTCCACGCGATCGTCAAGGCCAGCGCGCCCGCACTCTCGCCGAAAACCTGGTACGGGATGCCCGCGTATGCCAAGGACGGCAAGGTCGTCTGCTACTTCCAAGATGCCGGGAAGTTCAAGTCGAGGTACGCGACGTTCGGCTTCAGCGACGAGGCGAACCTCGACGAAGGCGCCATGTGGCCGACCTCCTTCGCGTTGACGGAGTTGACCGCCGCCGAAGAGAAGAGGATCAGCGCGCTCGTGAAGAAGGCGGTGAGCTGAGGGCGGAGCTCGCCACGGCGCTACCTGCGCAGCGGCGGGCCGTGGGCCGACGCCTCCAGCTTCTGAACGATCGATGCGAGGAGGCGAACAGCCGACGACCTCGACGCGATCCGTCGACGCGAGGGGGCATGAGCCCCTCCCCGACCGCCGCGACCTCCGGGGCTCCGTTGCGCGGATCGTGCCTCTCGAACCCGCTCGACCCGGCCGCCGCCTTATCCGGGAAGCCAGCCGTCGCGGTACGCGGTCGGCTCGCGGCCCGGGACCGACGCGTACGCGGCTCCGCCGTCCATCGTGTCCTCCTCGACGCTCGCTCCGTGGCGTCTCGCGACCTCGTCAGTGGGGAAGCCGAGGGAGTCGGGCTGCCCGTCGTGTGCGCGGGCGCCTACCCCGATGACGAGACAGGGCCCGCTTCCGGCCCCCACGATGACGTGCTTCGTGCTCGGCGGACAGTGCACGAAGTCCCACGCGCGCAGGTGCCGCTCCTCGCCCTCGACGACGAGGACGGCTTCTCCCGAGACGACGAGGAAGTTCTCCTGATCGGCTTCCCAGTGGTACATGGACATCGGTTCGCCCGGCCCGAGCACGAAGGGGTTGACGCCGAACTGGTCGGCATCGCGACGCCAGCCCTCGAAGTCGTCGGCCACGACGCAGACCGCGCCGCGGCCCTTCGCGTGTCGCCACTCGGCATCGCGCATGTTGAGGACATACCAGCCCTCCCCCGTCGGGGCGAACCCGTGCTCGGTCTTCTCCAGTCTCGACTCGGGAGCCATCAGCCTCGGAGCCTGGCAGAGCGGTAGCAGGCTGCGCAACTGGTAACGCGACGGCAGCGAGTGCCCGGGGCGTCCCACGGCCGTCGCGTCTAGGTCGCCGGCTTCTCCCAGATCGACACGTGCTTCGTGCTGCCGCTCGTGAACGGCTCTCGCGTCCACCCGCCCCAGCGCTCGCGCAGGCTCAACCCGGCAAGCTGCGCCATCAGGTCCAGCTCGGCCGGCCATGCGTAGCGAAACGGCAGCGACACGAGCTCGAAGTGCCCCTCGACGAGCTCGAAGTGATGCGACGTCAGTGCCTGGCCGGCGACGTCGTACTCGTCGATCCCCCAGTGCGTCGGGCTCGCGTGGAACACGCGCAGTGTCTCGCCCGGCGGGAGCCGCTGGAGCTCGGGGATCACGAGCTCGACGACGAAGCAGCCGTCTGGCTCGAGGTGCGAGGCGACGTTGCGGAAGCACGCGACCTGTGCCTCCTGGGTCGTGAGGTTGCCGATCGTGTTGAACACGACGTACGCGACGGAGAACGTGCCTTCGACAGTTGTCGTCGCGAAGTCGCCGATCGTGACGCCGACGTCCTCGCCGCCCGGCTTCGCGCGCAGCCTCATCGCTGTCGAAACCGGCCCGGAATCTAGCCGTGCGACCGAGGGAGCGGCCCTCGAGCAGGCCCTCGCCTGACGCCCGCCCACCCTCGCGAACGACGCTATGGTCGGCGCCGTGTCCGACGCGGCCGAAGATCCGCGGGTCGTGGCGATCTACGACGCGCTCGACCCCGATCGCAGCGACCTCGACGTGTACGTCGCCGTCGCCGAGGAGCTCGGCGCCCACCGCGTGCTGGACGTCGGCTGCGGGACGGGCACGTTCGCACTGCTCCTGGCCGACCGCGGTCTCGACGTGACCGGTGTCGACCCGTCGAGTGCGTCGCTCGCAGTCGCGCAGGCCAAGCCCCGGGCGGAGCGAGTGCGGTGGATCCACGGCGACGCGACGGCTCTCCCGCCGCTCCGGGTCGACCCCGCGACGATGACCGCGAACGTCGCTCAGGCGATCGTCGACGACGCGAGCTGGGAAGGCACGCTCCGCGGCGTGTTCGACGCCTTGCGCCCCGGCGGGCACCTCGTCTTCGAGACGCGCGACCCGGCGTACGAGGCGTGGCGGGAGTGGAACCGCGACGCCTCGTACGGCGTCACCGAGATCGAGGGTGTCGGTGCCGTCGAGAGCTGGGTCGAGGTGACCGAGGTGAGGCTTCCGTTGGTGACCTTTCGGGGGACCTGTCTGTTCGCCTCGGTCGGCGAGGCGTTGACGACCGACTCGACCTTGCGGTTTCGCGAGCGGGAAGAGGTTCGGGCGGCGCTCGTCTCCCAAGGCTACGTCGTCGACGGTCTCCGGGGCGCACCGGACCGGCCGGGCCGGGAGCTCGTCTTCTTCGCGCGGCGTCCGGAATAGACGTCAGCTGCCGTCGGGCCAGCCGCCGCGGTGCAACACCATCGGGTAGTGGGGCAGCCTCCCGGTCGGGTCGGCGATCACGGCTCTCGTCTGCTCGACGTACGGTTTCGTCGCGCGCCAGCCCCCGGATGGCGGTTCCAGGCCGAGAGCGAGGCGCGCACGCTCTCCGTCGCGCTGATCCAGCACGCCGTCCAGCGCCACTCGGAGCCGCTGGACGGTGGTCGCACCGAACCGCGCGTCCCAGGCTCGCTCGACCTCGGAATGGAGCTCGCGAGCCGCCTCCCGGGCCTCGCCACCCTTCGGCGTGAGGCGTGCCAGCTTCGCTGCTGGCGCCGTGGTGACGACGACATGGCCGGACTTCGTGAGGAACCTCAGCGCCATGCTCGTCGCTTCCTTCGACACGCCCGCGAGGGCCGAGAGCTCGCGGACGTCCACTCCCGTGGCGTCGAGGACGCGGAGGAAGTTGGCGCTCAGCGGGAGCGACACGTCGGACCCACGCTCGAAATCGAGGGTGTACGCGAGCAGCGTCCGGGCGAGGAGCGTGGACAGGTGAGGACCGGGAGCGGTGTCGCCTGGCGTCGTCTGCCGCTCGCGATGCGCGATCCCGGCAGCCATCCCGTTCGCACTGCCGACGATCGGGAGGTACTCGGGCAGCTCGACGTCGAGTGTTCCCGTCACCGCGCCCAGCGCTTGCCGGAGGTCGCGGATCTCGTCCGTCCCGAACCGCTCCTGCCAGCGCCTCTCGATGTCGTCGAACAGCGGCTGCCAGATCTCCCGCGCCTTCAGCCCGGCAGGCGTGGGGCGGACGACCCAGTCGCTTCGGAGCCCCCGAGCGCTCCCCCATCCGTCGCGTTTCGACTCCGGCGGCGGGGTAGCGGGATCCTCGACGACGTCCACGTACCTCCACCGCTCCATGCCGCCCAGCGTCGAGCGCATGGTGGCCTTCGGCAGGCCCGACACGACGGGCAGCTCGCCGACGGTGATGCCGTCGCCGACGAAGCGCAGGAAGTTCGACCACATCACCGTCGAGATCCCGAAGCGGCGACCGATGCCGGCCTCGGCGAACCGCCGCTCGAACTCGTTGTCGAGCTCGATCGTGAACCCGATCAGCGCGAGGGACAGCGGAGTCGAGAGCGGGGCGTTCAACATGCTCAGGGCCCGGTGACGTGCGCGAGGACGAGGTCGAGGGGCCTTGGCACGCGGGCGAGGTCGAGAGCCTCGACGAGGAGGCGCGCGTACCGGATCTTGCGGTTGCCCATGAACCCCCGAAGCTGCTCCTCGTGCCCGCGTCCTCGATGCGCCTCCTGCTTCTGATAGGTGCGAAACGAGCGAAGCTCGCTCTGGGCCTCGAGGATCGCCTCGACCGAAGCGCCGCCGAGCGCGCGGATGAGCTCGTCCTCCAGGTCGGCCTCGCACACGAAGAAGCCGAGCGACTCCATCTCTGCACGCGTGAGCCCCGAGCCGAGGCCCGCCCGTTCGAGACCCCGCCGGAACTCCCTCTCCTCCCCGGCGTCGCAGAGGCCTGCCAGTGTGACGTCGAGCCCCTCGGGGCCGAAGTGACGCAGGTATCTCCCGACCGACTGCGCGCCTCCGATCGGGACGATGGAGATGCCCTGGGCGTCCAGGTCGCGACCTCGCCGCCCGGCCAGCGTCACGAGCGCCCGCTGGTCGCTCGTGCCTTCGACGAGGACGACCGCGCGGACGTCCGCTCCGACCGCAAGCGTCTGCTGCTCGTTCACGGCGTACATCTTCACAGTGCGCGCGCCGGGCACGACGAGCGAGGGCTGTTATCGTGTGGGCGCTTCGCTGCCGTTGGGTGCCAGTCGCCGAGGAGGACCGTGGCGGTCGACTACTTCCTGAAGATCGACGGGGTCCCGGGAGAGTCGGTCGACGCCAAGCACAAGGGCGAGATCCAGCTCGAGTCGTTCAGCTGGGGCGAGACGCGCCCCGGCGGGATGGCGTTCGGAGGGGGCGGCGGAGCCGGGAAGGTCCAGATGCAGGACCTCGTCGTCGCCATGGTCGTGAGCAAGGCGTCCCCGAAGCTCATGCTCGGCTGCGCCACCGGCAAGCACTACAAGGAGGCGGTGCTGACGGCGCGGAAGGCCGGCAAGGCGCAGCAGGAGTTCCTCGTCTTCAAGTTAAAGGACGTCATCGTCACCTCGTATCAGACAGGCGGGTCGGCGGACGGAGACGTCCCCGTCGACCAGGCGGCGCTCGGGTTCTCGACGATCCAGATGGAGTACAGGCCGCAGAAGTCGGACGGCTCCCTCGATACGGCCGTCAAGGCCGGCTGGGACCTCAAGCAGAACAAGCCGCTCTAGCGCGCTACGGCTCGGACCGAACGAGGAACCCCAGCTCGTAGAGCCGTCTGACGACGGAGAGCGCCGCGGCGACGTAGTGCTCGCGGTCCCCGGCCTCGACCTCGAGGTCGGACGACGCGGCTGCGAGCACGTCGGCGAGACGCCGTCCTGCGGCGAAGTGCGGCAGCAGCATCGCGGTCGACCGGTCGAGCCCCGCGCGAAAGGCCAGCCCCTCGGTGAGCGCGAGCGTCTGGCTCTCGACCTCGAAGCGCCCGTCACGGCAGACAAGCGTCTGTTCGAGTCGGTGCGCATCGACGAGCTCGAACCGGTCCTCGAGGAGCGCGCGCTCGTCGGGGAGCGTGGCCAGATGGTCCTCCGCGGCGAATACGCGCAGCGTGTGCT
>JBOHBB010000277.1:0-3030 GCA_050698135.1 Gaiellaceae bacterium | reverse complement strand
CGCGTTCCTGTACACGATGAACGCGGACGGGAGCCGTCCGAGGTTCCTGTTCGAGGCATCCGACATGTGCTGCCCGGACTTCTCGCCGGACGGTCGCCGTATCGCCCTCTCGGTGAACGGCGAGATCTACGTCGTGAATACGGACGGACGGGGCCGGCGCCTCGTCTCCGGCGCAGGCTTCAACACGAGCCCGTCGTGGTCGCCCGACGGCCGGCGCATCGTCTTCGACTCCGACCGGGACGAGGACGACTGGGAGATCTTCGTCGTCCCGGCCGGCGGCGGACCGGCGCTGCAGCTGACGGACAACGAGGTCGACGACGAGTGGCCCGACTGGTCTCCGGACGGCAAGCTCGTCGCCTTCTCGCGCGGCGACCTCTCGGAGCTCGAGGGCTCGCTCTACGTGATGGCGACGGACGGGAGCCGACAGCGGCGCGTCCCGCTCCAGGTCCCCGCGGCGATGCCGAGCTGGCAGCCGCTCCGCTGAGGCGGCGCCTACCCGCCGAGGGCGGCGAGCTCGCGACGGTAACGCTCGAGCTTCTGGTGCTCGGCGTCGACCACCTCCGCGGGCGCGTTCTGGACGAAGCGCTCGTTCGCGAGCATGCCCTCCGCGCGCGTGACCTCCTCGCGCAGGCGCTCGATCTCGGCCTCGCGATTGCCGTCCACGCGGGTGCGGTCCGGGCGGACGACGGCCGCGAAGATCCGCCGCTCGTCGTCCGAGCCGAGCTCGACCTCGACGCCTGAGCGCCGGAAGATCCGGGCCGCCTCCTGCACGCGGTCGAGAGCGCCCGCCGCCTCCGCGAAGCTGGGATCCGCGTCCGGCCACGGCGACACGATCAGGCGCGTCTGGCGGCCCGGCAGCTGCGACCAGATCTCCTCGGTCACGTGCGGCATCACGGGGTGGAGCAGGGCGAGCAGGCGCTCGAGCGCGGCGAGCGCCGTCGAGGCCGCGTCCTCGTCCGCGTCGTAGAGCCGCGGCTTGATCGCCTCCGCGTACCAGTCGCAGAAGTCGTCGAACGTCAGGTGGTAGAGGACTCCCGCAGCGGGGGCGAGCTCGAGACGGCCGAGGCAATCCTCGAGCTCTGCCCGCGCAGCGTCGAGCCGGGCGAGGATCCAGCGCTCCTCGAGCTCTCTCGGTGCTGCCTCCGGTCGAGCGCCGCCCGCGTTCGCGAGGATCAGGCGAGCGACGTTCCAGAGCTTGATCGAGAGCCGCCGACCCTCCTCGATCGAGTCGAACGAGAAGCGCGCGTCCTGTGTCGAGGTGACCTTGAGGAGCCCGTAGCGCGTCGCGTCGGCGCCGTACGGCCCGAGCGCGTCCTCGGGATCGATACCCGTGCCAAGTGTCCGCGACATCCGCCTCCCCTCTGGGTTGAGCAGCGTCGAGTGGATGAGGACGTCGTCGAAGGGCTCCTCCGCGAGCAACTCGAGCCCGGAGAAGATCATCCGCGCGACCCAGAGGAAGATGATGTCGCGCGCGGTCGTCAGCAGGGAACCCGGGTAGTACGTCTCGAGCTCGGGCGTCTCGTCCGGCCAGCCAAGGGTCGCGAACGGGTAGAGCGCCGACGAGAACCAGGTGTCGAGCACATCGTCCTCCTGGCGGAGCTCGTCCGAGCCGCACTCGGCGCACGCGCCCGGCGTCTCCTCCGCGACCGTGAGGTGCCCGTCGGGGCAGTACCAGACGGGGATCCGGTGGCCCCACCAGATCTGGCGCGAGATGCACCAGGGGCGGACATTCCGCATCCAGTCGAGGTAGACGCGCGCGAAGCGCTCCGGGGTGAAGCGGACGCGGCCCTCCTCGACGGCGGCGATGGCGGGCGCGGCCAGCTCGCCCATGGCGCACCACCACTGAAGCATGATCAGCGGCTCGACGCGAGTGTGGCAGCGCTCGCAGGTGGGGACCGCGTGGCGATACGGCTCCTGACGCTCGAGCAGCCCTCGCTCGCGCGCCCATGCGAGCACCCGCTCGCCCGCCTCGGCCTGCGTCAGCCCCGCGAGCTCGCCGGCTTCCGCGCTCATGCCCCCGTCGAGGCCGATCACGGCGAGCTCGGGAAGACCGTGCGCGCGACCGATCTCGAAGTCCATGGGGTCGTGCCCTGGGGTGACCTTGAGCGCCCCGGTGCCGAACTCGGGGTCGACCTGCTCGTCCGCGACGATCGGCACCTTCCGCTCGACGAACGGGACGACGACATCCTTGCCGACGAGATCGCGGTAGCGCTCGTCGTCCGGGTGCACGGCGACCGCGACGTCGGCGAGGATCGTCGCCGGCCGCACGGTCGCGATCGTCACGTGGCCCGAGCCATCGACGAGCGGGTAGCGGACGTAGGAGAGCGTGTCGTCGACCTCCTCCGGCTCGAGCTCGAGGTCGGAGAGCGCCGTTCGGTCGCGTGGGCACCAGTTCGAGATCCGGTTGTCGCGGTAGATCCAGCCGCGGCGATACAGGTGCACGAACCAGCGGATGACCGCCCGGTAATAGCCCTCGTCCATTGTGAACCGCATGCGCGCGTAGTCGAGCGAGGCGCCGATTCGGCGGAACTGCGACATGATCGTCCCGCCGTAACGGGCGAGCCACTCCTGGACGTACGCGTCGAAGCCCTCGCGGCCGAGGTCGCGCTGGCTCTTCCCCTCCTTCGCTAGCGTCCGACCGATCGCGGCCCAGGTCGAGATCCCGGCGTGGTCGTAGCCGGGCTGGAAGAGCGTGTCGAAACCCCGCATCCGGTGCCAGCGGACGAGCGTGTCCTCGAGCGAGAGCTGGAGCACGTGGCCGATGGTCAGCGGGCCGGAGATGTTCGGCGGCGGGTGCATGACGACGAAGGTCTCGTCGCGTCGCGCGCCGGCGCCGGCTCCGTAGAGGCCCTCCGCCTCCCACGTCTCCTGCCAGCGGGTCTCGACGTCCACCGGGCTGTAGCGCGGATCCATGGCGGGAGAGTCTAGAAAGGAGTCGTCGCGGCGCTTCTCGCCAGGACGTGGCGGCGCCGCCCGGCTACCGGGGACAGCGACGTGCCTTCCGCCTCGCGACGCATCACCTCAGGGTAG
>JBOHBB010000276.1:0-11084 GCA_050698135.1 Gaiellaceae bacterium | reverse complement strand
GGCCGAGGACGACGATCTCGCGAAGGCCCGAGGACGAGATCGCCTCGATCGCGCGGTCGGTCGTATCGGTCGGAGCCAGCTCCTCCGGCGTGAGCGCCAGCATCCGCGCGACGTCGAGCGCGACGTTTCCGTTGCCGACGACGACGGCCCGCTCGACGGAGAGGTCGAACTCGAGGCCCTGGAAGTCCGGGTGGCCGTTGTACCAGGCGACGAGCTCGGTGGCCGCCCACGAGCCGGGCAGGTCCTCTCCCGGGATCCCGAGCCGGCGATCCGTCTGCGAGCCGACCGCGTAGACGACGGCGTCGTACAGCCTCGTGAGCTCGTCGTGCGTGACGTCCCTCCCGACCTCGACGTTGCCGAGGAAGCGGAAGCCGGGACGCTGGGCGATCTTCTCGAACGCGCGCGAGACCGTCTTCAGGTTGGGATGGTCGGGCGCGACGCCGAGCCGCACGAGGCCCCAGGGCGTCGGTAGCCGCTCGATGAGGTCGACCTCCGCGCGCGGATCGTCGCTCGCTAGCAGGTGGCCGGCCGCGTAGAAGGCCGCGGGACCGGAGCCGACGACGGCGACGCGAAGGGGACGCTCGTGCATCGCGCGGATGCTACTTCGGCGTCTCGCTGTACCCTCCTCAGCCGTGCGGCGTCTTCTCGTCGGATCGGCCGTGGCGCTCGTGTGCGTCGCGACGCTCGCTGCCCTCGCCGTCATCGGCAAGGCGTGGTGGGACAGCAGGCTCCCGGACGCGTACAGCGTGATGGACTACGGGACCGTCGACCACGGCGGCGGCGCCGAAGGAGGCTGGCACGCGTACGGAGCGCACGGTGGCGGCGTCTCCGTCGCCGATCTCCACGGGCCCGCGGGCGTGCCCGACGCGCGGTTCACGCTGACTGCGAGGGAGGCGACGATCCGCCTCACGTCGGGCCGCTCGGTCGACGCGCTCACGTTCGACGGCCGCTCGCCCGGGCCGGAGCTCCGGGTGCGGCAGGGAGACCTCGTCGAGGTGACGCTCGAGAACGAGGACATCGAGCAGGGGGTCACGATCCACTGGCACGGCGTCGACGTCCCGAACGCCGAGGACGGGGTCGCCGGGGTCACGCAGGATGCCGTCCTGCCGGGCGAGCACCACGTCTATCGCTTCCGCGCCGAGCAGGTCGGGACGTTCTGGTACCACAGCCACCAGGTCTCCTCGAAGGAGGTGCGTCGAGGGCTCCTCGGCGCGCTCGTCATCGAGCCCAAGGAGGGGTCGTCGTATGCCGTCGACCAGGTGCTCGTCGCCCACACCTACGACGGCGTCCCGACGTTGAACGGAAGCGACCAGTTGCAGCAGCAGAGGATCGCGCCCGGAACCACCGTTCGCTTCCGGCTCGTGAACTCCGACTCGACACGGCACCGCTTCGTGATCGCCGGCGCGCCGGTCCGCGTCGAGGCACTCGACGGGAGCGACCTCAACGAGCCCTCCCTGCTTCGGGACCCCGCCGTCGAGATCGCCGGGGGCGGTCGAGTAGACGTCGCGTTCGCGATGCCCGCCGTCCCGGTATGGCTTACGTGGGATGAGACTGGCGTCGGCGTGGCGCTCAACAAACGCGGACGTTCGGCGCCGCTCGTGCCGGCTCCGGCGAGCTTCGATCCCCTGACCTATGGCAGACCGGCCACCACGCCGTTCGGCGCTTCGAGCCACTTCGACCGGCGCTTCGACCTCACGCTGACGCGCAAGCCGGGCTTCCTCCGCGGACGGCCCGGCATGCAATGGGCGATCAACGGGAAGATCTTCCCGCACATGCCCGTGTTCGTCGTCGACGAGGGCGACCTCGTCGAGGTCACCATCACGAACGACACGAGCGCGGACCACCCGATGCACCTGCACGGCCACCATGTGCTGGTGCTGGACCGAGACGGCGAGGCGGTCTCGGGTAGCCCGTGGTGGGCAGACACGCTCGACGTCCGGCCGGGCGAGCGCTACCGGGTCGCATTCCGCGCCGACAACCCCGGCGTCTGGATGGACCACTGTCACAACCTTCCTCACGCCGCGGACGGTCTCACCATGCACGTGATGTACGCAGGCGTCACGACTCCCTTCCGGGTCGGTGACGCCGCCGGAAACGAACCGGAGTAGACGAGCGGAGACCCTAGGTCGGCACTGCCGAACTAGGCGTGCGCTTCCGAAGCTGCCACTCGTCCCACGAGATCCAGCCCGCGAGGCCGAGGATCGCCAGCGCATTGATGACGTGCAGGAAGCCGAGGCCCGGCACCTGACGGCCGAGCTCGGGCAGGAAGAGCTGGAGGACGAGGAGCAGTGCAAGAAGACCGTGCCGCCCGAGCCGCCACTTTCCGATGCCGGCGACCGCACCGATCACGAGAAAGATCAGGCCGAGCAGGATGACGAGGAAGCCGACACCCGCATGGATCCCGAAGCCGTCCTCGAAGGTGCTCTCGTCCACGACATCCCCGTCAGCCACCTTTCCGGCGGTATAGAACGCTCCGTAGCCCGCGAGGCTGATCTGGATCACGATCGCCGCGGTCAGGATCATCGACCATGCCCAGTACGCAGTCCTCACGTAGAGCCTCCCGGTAGCTGTGGACCGGCGCGAGCCTACGGCACGCTCAGGACGAACTCAAGGGGGTGAGGCGACGTTCTAGTGCGAGCAGCCACCACTGATGCGCTCGCGCATCAGTGGCTACAACCCGAGCCGCAGCCGCCCATCTGCGTGCCCTCGGGCAGCTCCTCCTCGTCCTCCACCTGGAAGGAGTGGCCGCAGCCACACGAGGAGACGGCGTTCGGGTTGTCGATCTTGAAGCCGGACTCCTGAATCGTGTTCAGGAAGTCGATGGTCGTCCCGGCGAGGTACGGAGCGCTGAACGGGTCGACGACGACCGGAACGCCTTCGAGCCTGAGCTCGAGGTCGCCCTCCGCAGCGGCGGAGTCGAAGCCGAGGCCGTACTGGAATCCGGAGCACCCTCCGCCCTGGATCGCCACCCGCAGCACGAGGCTCGCGCCGTCCGGCTCCTCCGCGAGGAGCTCCTTGATCTTCGCGGCGGCGACAGGGGTGAGCGTGAGCAGGGTCTCGGTGGGGTGCTCGACCGTGGCCATGGGCTCATGGTAGCGGACGGGGTCGCTGCTGCCAGTCGGGGTTTGTGACACTCGTATCGCTCTTTCCGCGCGGGATTTCGGATCCCTTCGTGCGCGGCGAAAAGAGAGTGGTAGGTTTCGCGCGGAACGAAGACGACCGAGGTCCACGCGGGGGACGACCTTGCTGACGAACTGGCTGCCCTTCCTCTTCTACGCCATCTTCGCGGCAGCGATCCCGGCCTCGATGGTGCTCCTGTCGTTCAAGCTCCCGAAGCCTCCGGTGTCACGCACACGAGAGCGCATGCTGCCGTTCGAGTCCGGGGTGTCCGAGGGCCCACCGAGCCGCGAGCGCCGGCTGACCGTGAGCTTCTACCTCACGGCGATCCTCTTCATTCTCTTCGACATCGAGATCGTGTTCCTGTATCCGCTCGCGGTTCGGCTCGAGGCGCTCGGGTGGTTCGGGGTGGTCGAGCTCCTCGTCTTCGTCGCGATCCTCGCGGTCGCGTACGTCTACGTCTGGCGGAAAGGCGCCCTCAACTGGCACTGAAGCGCAGCCTCCCGGTCGTGAGCGACCGTCCGCTTGCCCAGGCCGGTCTCCAGTCCGAGCGCGTGCTGTGGCCCGATCGCGGCCCCGGCGTCTTCGAGCGCGAGGTGGCCGCGATCGAGGACGCGCTTCTCCTGACGACCATGGAGAAGGCGGTCGCGTGGGCGCGCTCGAGCTCGGTCTGGCCCGACACCTTCGGGCTCGCCTGCTGTGCGATCGAGATGATGTCGATCGTCTCGTCCCGCTACGACATCGCGCGCTTCGGCATGGAGCGCTTCTCGTCGTCGCCGCGCCAGGCCGACCTCCTCATCGTCTCGGGCCGGGTCACCCACAAGATGGCCCCGGCGATCCGCCAGGTCTACGACCAGATGCTCGAGCCGAAGTGGGCGATCGCGATGGGCGCCTGCGCGAGCTCCGGCGGGATGTTCAACAACTACACGATCCTCCAGGGCGTCGACAAGATCCTCCCGATCGACATCCACGTCCCCGGTTGCCCCCCGCGGCCCGAGGCACTGATCGAGGGGATCGTCCGGCTGCACGAGAAGATCCGGGCCGGCGTGCCCCCCGCGTACGAAATCCGCGGGGTGGCCGAATGACCTACGAAGCGGTCCCGGGAGTCGTCGAGACGCGCGAGGCCTTCGGCGAGGCGACGCTCGTGGTCGACGCGGCGCGGCTCGTCGAGGCGTGCGTGCACCTCCGCGACGAGGAGGGGTTCAACTTCCTGAGCGACATCGCGGCCGCGGACTACCTCGGCTGGGGTGAGCAGGGCGTCGCCGGGTACATCGGGACGGCGACGGGCCGCGACCTCAACGAGCCCGGCTCCCAGGGGCTCGCGCACGTCCCCTCTCCGAAGCCGAAGCGCTTCTCGGTCTCGTACCACCTGCTCCGTGTGGGCGACGACCCCACCAGGCTCCGCGTTCAGGTCTGGCTCGACGAGGGAGAGCCGGTCGCGACGCTCGTCCCGGTCTGGCCGGCCGCGGACTGGTTCGAGCGGGAGGCATGGGACATGCTGGGCGTCCGCTTCGAGGGGCATCCCAACCTCGTGCGCGTCCTCATGCCCGAGGACTGGGAGGGCCACCCGCTCCGCAAGGACTACGCACTCGGCGGCGAGCCGGTTCGCTTCTCGGGCGAGGACTGAGTGGCCGTCGTCCCGTCAACGCGGATCTACGAGGGCTCCCGCATCCCGGAGCCGGTGCCGACCATCCTCCGGGTCGACCCCGAGAAGCACGAGGTCGAGGACATCCTCCGGGTCAACTTCGGGCCCAACCACCCGTCGACGCACGGCGTCCTCCGCCTGATCGTCGATCTCGACGGGGAGGCGATCGCGGGCATCGAGGCGGTCATCGGCTACCTCCACACCGGCTTCGAGAAGACGATGGAGCAGAAGTCGTGGTGGAAGTCGGTGACGTACCCGGCGCGGATCGACTACCTCGCGTTCCACTCCAACGAGCTCGAGTACGTGCTCGCGATCGAGAAGCTGCTCGGCATCGAGGTGCCGCGACGCGCGACCTGGGCTCGTATGGCGCTCGCCGAGCTCAACAGGGTCCACTCGCACCTCGTCTGGCTCGGCACCTCCGCGCTCGAGATCGGCGCGATCTCGATGTTCTGGTACGCGTTCGACGACCGCGATGCCGTCCTCGACCTCTTCGAGCTCGCGGGCGGGACGCGCCTGCACACGCGCTACGTCCAGGCGGGCGGCCTCGCCGAGGACCTCCCGCCGGCATTCACCGACGAGGCGCGGAAGTTCTGCGACGTCATGCCGAAGTCGGTCGACGAGTACGAGACGATCCTCGACAAGCAGAAGATCTGGCTCGAGCGCACGAAAGGCATCGGCCTTCTCTCCGCCGAGGACGCGCTCGCGCTGGGGCAGTCGGGTCCCGTGCTGCGGGCCTCGGGGGTCGACTGGGACCTGCGAAAGAACATGCCGTACCTCGCCTACGACGAGGTCGACTTCGACGTACCGGTGTATACGAACGGGGACGTCTACGACCGGTACAAGGTCCGCATGGACGAGATGCGCGAGTCCGTGCGCATCGTCCAGCAGTGCTGCGACCGGCTCGACGAGATGGACGGCGAGCCCTGGATCGCGGACGACCGCAAAGTCGTCCTCCCGCCGCGCCACGAGCTGCACACCTCGATGGAGTCGCTCATCTACCACTTCAAGATCGTCACCGAGGGCTACCGGGTTCCGGAGGGCGAGGTCTACGTCGTCATCGAGTCGCCTCGCGGCGAGGCCGGCTGTTACATCGTCTCCGACGGCAGCGCGCGTCCCTGGCGGGTCCGCTTCCGGGCCCCGAGTTTCGCGGCGCTCCAGGCGACCGCGACGACCGTCCAGGGCTGTCTCGTGGCCGACATGGTCGCGGTCGCCGCCTCGCTCGATTTCCTCATGGGGGACACCGACAGATGAGGCCGCAGGCGCTGGCGGAGATCGAACGGCTGCGGAGGCGCTATCCACGGAGCCGGTCGGCGATCATGGACGCGCTCCGCACCGCACAGGAGGAGCACGGCGGCTGGCTCCCGCCCGAGGCGCTGCGCGAGGTCGCGGACGCGCTCGACGTCACGCCCGCGTTCTGCCAGTCGATCGCCTCCTTCTACGACATGTACAACCTCGAGCCGGTCGGCAAGCACGTCGTCGAGGTCTGCACGAACCTCTCCTGCGCGCTCTCCGGCGCCCAGGCGGTCCTGGACGCGTTCGCCGCGGAGCTCGGGGTACGGCCGGGCGGGACGACCGCGGACGGGCAGGTCACGCTGCGGTCGGTCGAGTGCGCGGGCGGGTGCGGCCGCGCGCCGGTCGTCGTCATCGACCACGTCTACCACGAGCCCGTCCGTCCCGAGGACGTGCGCGACCTCGTCGAGGAGCTCCGTGTCACCGGGTAGCCCGACCCTTCTCACGGCGGACACCGAGGACCGCGACCTCACACGCCTCGACGAGTACGTCGCGGTCGGCGGGTACGAGGCGCTCGCGAAGGCGCGCGCGATGGAGCCGCAGGCGGTCATCGACGAGATCACCGCGGCGACTGTCCGCGGTCGTGGTGGGGCAGGGTTTCCGATGGGTCGGAAGGCCGCCCTCCTCGCGAAGGACACGGGCCGACCCGTCTACCTCGTGGTGAACGCCGACGAGTCGGAGCCGGGTGCCTTCAAGGACCGGGACGTCATGCGCTTCACGCCGCACCGCCTCATCGAGGGCTGCCTCATCACCGCGCACGGCATCGGCTCCGAGAGCGTGTTCGTCTACATCCGGGGTGAGTACCTGCACGAGTTCGAGGTGATGAGCTCGGCTCTCGCGGAGGCGCGCAAGGCGAAGCTCCTGGACGGGGTCACGATCGTCCTGCACCGCGGCGCCGGCGCCTACATCTGCGGCGAGGAGACGGCGCTGCTCGAGTCGCTGGAGGGCTGGCGGGGCCAGCCTCGGCCGCGGCCGCCGTTCCCGCCCGTCACGGGGCTCTATGGCGCGCCGACCCAGATCAACAACGTGAGCACGATCGCGCTCGTGCCCAAGGTGCTCGAGCTCGGCGCAGAGGAGTTCTCCAAGATCGGCGTCCCCTCGGCGCCGGGAACGGCGGTCTTCTCCCTCTCGGGCAACGTCGCCCGGCCCGGGAACTACGAGCGCCCGCTCGGCGTGACGCTCCGCGAGCTGATCTACGACGTGGGCGGAGGCGTCGCGGACGGGCGCGAGCTGAAGGCCGTCATCCCGGGCGGGTCCTCCGTGCCTGTGCTCACGCCGGACGAGATCGACACTCCGATGGACTACGACTCGATCGGGGCCGCGGGCTCCTTCTTCGGCTCCGCCGCGATCATCGTCGTCGACGACCGCTGCTGCATGGTGCAGCTCGCCCTCCGGGCGGCGCAGTTCTACATGCACGAGTCGTGCGGGAAGTGCACGCCGTGCCGCGTGGGGACGCGCTGGCTCGTCCAGTTGCTGACGAAGATCGAGGACGGGGAAGCCGAGCCGACCGACCTCGAGCTCCTCGAGCAGGTGTGCGACCGGATGCTCGGCCGATCGCTGTGCGCGCTCGGCGACTTCGCCGTGTACCCGGTGTCGAGCTACCTGCGGAAGTACCGGGCGGAGTTCGTGGCGCACGTCCGCGAGGGCGGGTGCCCGTTCGCCGGCGAGAGCTCGATCGAGGGCATCGTCGCCCCGATCGCCCAGCACGCCCATTCCGAGCTCGAGGCCGCCCGTGCCTGAGCTCGTGTCCCTCACCGTCGACGACCGGCAGGTCCACGTGCCACCGGGCACCGGGCTCGTCGAGGCCGCTCAGGCGGCGGGCGTCGAGGTCCCGGTCTTCTGCTACGAGCCGCGGCTCGGCCCGCCCGTCGGCGCGTGCCGCATGTGCCTCGTCGAGATCGAAGGAATGCCGAAGCTGCAGGCGGGCTGCACGCTGACCGTGCAGGAGGGCATGGTCGTGCGCACCGCTGCCACCTCCGCGAACGCCGCCGACGGCCAGGAGGCGACGCTCGAGTTCATCCTCGTCAACCACCCGCTCGACTGTCCCGTCTGCGACAAGGGGGGCGAGTGCCCGCTGCAGGACCTCACGTTCCGCTACGGGCCGGGGAAGACACGAATGACGTTCCCGAAGCTCACCTTCGACAAGCCGATCCCCGTGTCGCCCCTGATCGCCCTCGACCGCGAGCGGTGCATCCTCTGCTATCGGTGCACGCGGTTCTCGGAGGAGGTCTCCGAGGACGGCCTCCTCGTCGCGCGGAACCGAGGCGCGCGCTCCATCATCACGACCTTCGAGGACGAGCCGTACCGCTCCCCGTTCTCGGGCAACGTCATCGAGCTCTGCCCGGTCGGCGCGTTGACCTCGACGCTCTACCGCTTCGAGGGCCGGCCGTGGGACGTCCAGAACGTGCCCACCGTGTGTACCGGCTGCGCTGTCGGCTGCAACGTCTCCGCCACGATCCGCGAGGGGAAGGTGAGGCGGATCCTCTCGCGGAACCACCCGGAGATCGACCGCGGCTGGCTGTGCGACAAAGGGCGGTTCACGTACCCGCACCTGCGCGCGCGCGACCGGATCACCGCGCCGCTCCGGCGAGGCCCCGAGGGGCTACGCGAGGTTTCCTGGGACGAGGCGCTCGACGCGGTCGAAGAGCTGCTGCGCGAAGCCGGGACCGCGGTCGTGACGGCGCTCTCCGGGTCCGAGACGACCGAGGTCGCGTACTCGCTCGGGCGGGTGTTGCGCGGGGGCCTCGGCGCGCACTCCGCCGTCCTGCCGGAAGCGACCTCGGACGCGCTCGAGGCCTTCCGTCTTCCCCTGTCTGCGATCGCCGAGGCCGAGCTCGTCGTCGTCGTCGGTGACGACGCCGTCGTGGAGCGAGCGCCGATCGTCGACCTCTGGATCAAGGAGGCGGCGCGGCGCGGCGCGGAGGTCGTCACGTGCGCGCCGAGCGGGGACGTGCGGACGGCGCCCGGGGGCGGCACGGCGCTCTGCGCCGAGCTCGCCGACCGCGGCCACAAGCTGGGGAAGCGGCTGCGCAAGGCCGAGCGGGCCGTCCTCGTCTGGTCGGGACCCGGAGGCGGAGGCGGCGCGCGGCTCGCAGAGCTCGCGCACGAGCTCGGGTTCGAGGAGAAGCCGGGCTGCGGCGCGCTCCACCTCCGTTCGACGCCGAACGGACACGCGGTCGCCGCCGCGTGGTCCGTGGCTGCGGACGCAGAGGAGGCGGATCCGGAGCCACTCCGTCTGCTCGTCGTGTCCGGCGACGAGGCCGCGGCCGACCCCGGGGTCCGCGCGCTCGCCGAGGAGGCCGAGCGCGTGATCGTGATCACGATGTTCCAGGAGCTGGCGGCCGGCTGGGCCGACCTCATCCTCCCCGCGACGGACTCCCTCGAGCGCGACGGCACGACGATGAACCTCGAGGGCAGGCTCCAGCGGCTGCGCCGCACCGTCCTCCCCCCGTGCCCGGACGAGCTCACCTGGCTCGCGAATCTCGGCGCGAGGTTCGGCGTCGACGTCGCACCCGAGCCGGCGGGCGTCTACGCAGAGCTCGCGACGCGCCTGTTCCGCGACCTCCCGCTCGCCGAGCTCGGGCTCCAGGCGCCCCTCCCCGCGCGGCACGCGTACGAGCCGCCCGCCGCGGCGACCACGGAGGCGCCCGCGTTCCCGACCCCGGCCGCCGAGCACTTCGTCAGCGAGCTCCGACTGCAGCGGTACAGCGCGCTGTTCTCGGGGCCCGCTGTCGAACGCGTCCCGGAGCTCCGCTTCCAGCGGCCCGAGCGCGAGGTCGAGATCTCCGCCGCCGACGCCGAGCGGCGCGGGATCGCGTCCGGCGACACCGTGCTCGTCCGCTCGAACGGCACGTCGGTCGAGCTGCGGGCGCGGGTCAGCCGATCGCTCGTGGAAGGCGTGGCGCGCGTCGCCGGCGAGCATGCCGGCGACCTGCATGCGACGGTCGAGGTGGTGAAGGCGACATGACGCCCGAGTGGTGGGTCAGCCTGCTCCAGGCCTTCGTGATCATCAACCTCGTCATGGGGGCGTTCGCGTATCTCACGCTCGCCGAGCGCAAGGTCATGGGCCGCATGCAGCTCCGCTACGGCCCGAATCGCGTCGGCCCGTACGGCCTCCTGCAGCCGATCGCCGACCTGCTGAAGCTGCTTCACAAGGAGAGCTTCCAACCGGCGGCCGCGATCGACTGGCTCTACCTGCTGGGGCCGTTCCTCGCAGCGTTCACGGCGCTCGCGACGTTCTCGTTGATCCCGTTCGGGCCTGGCTGGGAGATCGGCGGCGTGTACATCCCGGGCCAGGTCGCCGACGTCGACATCGCGCTCATCCTCGTCTTCGCGATTGGCTCGCTCGGCGTGTACGGGTTCATCGTCGGGGGCTGGGCGTCGGACTCGAAGTACGCGCTCCTCGGCTCCATGCGGACCTGCGCGCAGCTCGTGTCGTACGAGGTCGCGCTCGCGCTCAGCGTCCTCGGGGTCGTGATCATGGCCGGGTCGCTCTCGCTGACGGAGATCGTCGCAGCGCAGGGCGACACGCTCTGGTACGCCGTCCCGCAGGTCGTCGGGCTCGTCGTCTTCCTCTTCGCCGGCACCGCCGAGACGGCGCGCGCGCCCTTCGACCTCCCGGAGGCGGAGCAGGAGCTCGTCGCCGGGTACCACACCGAGTACGGCGGGATGCGCTTCGGCCTCTACACGATGTCCGAGTACATCAACCTGATCACGCTCTCGGGCCTGTGCGTGACCCTCTTCCTCGGCGGCTGGCACGGCCCCGGCTGGGACGGCCCGTCCTGGCTCGCGCCGGTGTGGTTCCTCGCGAAGCTCGCCGTGCTGCTCTACGTCTTCATCTGGATGCGGACGACGCTCCCGCGCCTCCGCTACGACCAGCTCATGCGCTTCGGCTGGAAGGTCCTGCTGCCCGTGGCGACCGTGAACGCGATCGTCACCGCGATCCTGGTGGTGGCGCTGTGAGGCTCAGGTCTCGGCAGCTCCGCGCGTTCCTCAGGGCGCCGCTCGCGGTGCGGGGCCGGAGGGCACAGTA
>JBOHBB010000275.1:0-6927 GCA_050698135.1 Gaiellaceae bacterium | reverse complement strand
GGCCTCGCCCGCCCCCGTCCAGCTCACGTCCTCGAGCAGGATGTGCGAGACCTGCGTGATCGCGAACACGAAGACGAGGTCGTAGAAGAGCTCGAGCGTCGTCGCCCGCTGCTCCTCGCCCGCGTCCCGGTTCCGCTGGAAGCGCGCCATGCGCGCGAGCCTACTGCCGCGTCGCGGCCTCGATCACCGCGTCGACGTCGGGCAGCTCGCGCCCGAGCATCCAGGTCTCGACGATCGTCTCTCCGTCCTCGATCAGGAACGCCGAGCGCGCCGCGACGTCCTGCATCCCGCCGAGCTCGACCGCGACCCCGAACGCGCGCGTGGCGTCCCCGTTCCAGTCTGAGAGGAGCGGGACGTCGACGCCGAGGCTCTGCGCCCAGGCGGCATGCGACCAGACCGAGTCACGCGAGATCGCGAGCGGCCGGATCCCGGCCGCGGCGAGATCGTCGCCCCTGTCCCGCAGGAGCAAGATCTCGTTCGTTCAAGTCGGCGACCAGTCCCAGAGGTAAAAACACAGTAGGGCGTAGCCGGCGCCGAGCACGTGCGTCAGCGGACGAGCCTCCTCCCGAGGAGCGGTCCAGACCTGCAGGTCGGGGACGTGGTCGCCGGCGCTCAGCATCGCTAGAACGTAACAGCGTCGACGTCGGAGGCCGGCGTGCCTCGCCCGGCTCGTACTCTCGCCTGCGCCAGTTGTTCGCGCCGGCGTGCAAGTTCCCGGCACAGGGAACCTTCACGCGACAAGCGGCCGCGGCGAACGCCCTCACGCACCTCCTCCAAGACTTCGAGCGGGACGAGTTCGAACCCTCGCTGACGATCCAGCCCGGGAGCAGAGACGGCGGCCGTGACGGCCCAGCGCTCGCCCGCGAGGTCGTGCTGGTGGCGTGTGTTCCGGGTCGTGCCCCTGGGGCACCTCCTCGGCGGATAGATAGCGTCGAGCTCCACGTATACGTGTTGTGAGGACAAATCCGCCAGCCCTTGCAGCTGGGCTCGCACTGGCCGTCCTCGTGTTGTGTGGCGTTGGGCTCGGGAGTGCAGAGGCAGTGCCGAGGGTCTCGCAGGTCGTCGACCGGACCCTGCTGTGCGCCACGAGTCCGCTCGGTGGCGTACGTGGGGTCGAGGTCAGGGCGCATGCCGGGATCCGACAGGGCGGCTCCAGCTGGAAACAGCTCCCCTTCGCGGTCATCTCGACCGGGGCTGTGGGCAGCCGCCTGACCGCGCTCGACAACTCACTCGCATGGATTACCGCCGGTCGTCCGTCCGGGACGACGACGATGGATACCGGGTTCAACCTCTCGTGGCCTCACACGTCCGGCACGCTGGCGCTGAACCGAAGAGTGTGTCGAACCGCCCCCGTACGCATCCCACTCACGTCGAGCGGACTTCAGGGCGGCTCCGCCGGTGTGTTCGGGGATGCCTTCGATTGCTCGACGACCCGTCGCGTCCTCGTACGGGTGCGGGCTGTCATAGAGGGCTCGTCGAGGCTTCACGGAGACGCTGGTTTCGTCAAGACGAACACGCCCCTGCGGGAGGCGCGCCTGGCGATGCGAACAGCGTCGGGAAGGCCCCTCCTCTTCGCTGAAGTGCTCGAATCCGGCAAAGCGCGGCTCCTTACTGCGCGGAGCTGCGTGGCGGACTGACAGCCGTCGCCCGAGGTTCGTTCGGAGCCTAGTGGGACTTCAGCGACTCAGCTGACCCCAGCCGACATCGTCGACGTCTTGTGGGTCGCCAGTGAACTGGCGGGCGTTCGGGAGGCGGGTGGCGGTGCCCACCAAGGACCTCTCCTCTCTGGGGAGGAGCCGGGCTGGCGACGGCCGTAGTCGCTTGGGGCCTTGGGGGGACCGCACACGCGACTCCAGTCCCGCGGGAGAGGAAGACCGCCGAATTACCCGGTAGCTCGGGTTTCGAAATCTCTGCTCGGGACGGTGTGTTTTCTCGCCGTGCCGCGCCGCTCCACCACCCCGCTCAATGGACGGCGTGAAGAACCCCCCAACGAGCGTGAATACGGGCAGCCGAGTTACAGCGCCGCGAGCCTCGCCCTCCGGCCCACAGACGTCGGGCTCGTCATCCCCTGGCCAGCGAGCGAGCACCTCTTCGCTCCGTGGTCGTCAACGGCGGGATTCAGCCGGGCGTCGCGACCAGGGGTGCGCGCCGCCAAAGCTGTTGGGGGCAACCATGACCTCGAGCATCGCCGCGACGGACTCCTCGCCCGTCTCGACACGCCCGATCACGATCGCGTCGCGGCCGCTCGGGAGCTCCAGTACGTCGCCTCGGTCGATGTTCGGCGCGAGATCCTTGACCTGGCCAAGGTAGTCGCCGCTCATCGAGCGCACGCGGTACGTCGCCACGGGGAAAGTCATACGTTCGTGTCAACAGTGCGTCAATCACCCTTTCGAAGCTTCGCGCGGGCGAGCCGAGAACGGCCCGGCTCGGCCGTATGCGCGTAGTCGGTACCCGGCTAGCTCGCCCGCACGCCCGAGAGTACATTGTCGCCGTGTCGGAATGGCTCGTCTGGCTCGTGAGCTTCGCGACACTGTTCCTCGCGGTGTCTGCCCTTGCGATCGGCATCTGGTGGCTGTGGTGGGTCAGAGGCGGCGAAGAGCGCTCCCACGAAAAGCACATCGCACAGCTCAGGCAGGAAGACGCGAGGGACGCCGACCTCGGGCCGTAGGAGCGGTTGGGTGGTCCTCAAGTACATCGCACTCTCCGTACCCGACGTGCATGCCGCCGAGGCCTCCTATCGCGCCGTGTTCGCCATGGACGTGCTGTTCAGAGAGAGCCTCCGGGAGGGCGACCACCGCTGGTACGCGCTTCCGCCGGACAAAGGGTGGGAGGAGGTCGCTCACGCCAACCTCGAAGTCGACATGGTCGCCCTCGGGCGCGACGACGTCGTCCTGGCGGTCCTTCGCGGGGCGGACACTCCGCGAGGTGTGCGCGAGGTGTGTGTCGCGGTCGAGCCGGACGACGTGGGAGCGATCGATGCGCGTCTTCCGGGTGACGCAGTGGTCATGGAGCGGACGGATCGTGCTCTGCGCTTCCGAGATCCCTTCGGCTTCCTGTGGTCGGTGCATCGGCTCGGCCTGAAGTTCGCCAGCAGTGGCGAGCTTGACGGACTCTGGCTCGATCGCTAGGCCGGTGGCGTCATGCCCTTGGTGTGTCCTGATCGTTGTCCAGCTCGTAGAAGTGGTCGCCGAGGCGCCCTCGGAAGTGCTCCACGTGGAAGCGCCGTTGGACGCCGAGGGCGACATCTCGCTTCGTGCCGTGCAGGGCGACGTCGGGCTCGAGCTCGTACTCCTGCGCGACCACGTAGTCCTCGCCGGGCTCCACGGGTCTCCCGCAGCCCGGGCACTCATGGACGATTGCCTCCTGGTCGGACATGACAGATCAGTTGTACCCGTCGGCGTGGTTGGGAGCCACGAGGCCCGAGAACGCGGTGGCACGGGGGACGTTCGCCCAGGGCACGCTCGAGATGCGCTCAACGGCCATCCTCTGTGCTGCGGCACGGACGAGGGCGGGCGCGGCGCTCTGCGGGGGTCAGCAGGCTCCTGCCCGGAGCACGCTCAGGCCCCCGCGGGCACCGGAAGCGCCTCGGTCGCCTCCGCGATCTCGCGCGCGACCTCGACGATGTCCCGATTCGCGTTGTAGACACGGAGCTGCCGGTCGGCGCTGTTCCCGCGGGACACGATGCCGAGGACGCCCTCGAGCTCGCGGTCGGAGCCGAGCTCGCGCGCGTGCGGGGCGAGCTCCGAGACGACCCGCCGGATCAACCGCGCGAGCGGGACGCGGTTCCGGCGACCGGTCGCGAGGTCCATGACCGGCGCCCCGAGCCCGTAGCGCGCGGCGAGCCACTTGTTCTCGCTCGTGAGGATACGGTGGTACGAGGGGATCTCCTCGCCGGCCTCGTAGCGCTCGCAGAGCTGCTTCACGAGCGCCTGGCAGTACGCGGCGATAGCCACCGCGTCCTCGACGCGGGTCACGGCGTCGCAGATGCGGACCTCGACCGTCCCGAGCCGCGGATGGAGCCGGATGTCCCACCAGATGTGGGTGTAGTCGGCGATGCAACCCGAGCGCTCGAGGCGGCCGACGACGTCGGCGTAGTCCGAGTAGTCGCGGAATCGCGGCGGCGGGCCGGAGCGGGGGAACGCGGAGAACACCATCTGCCGGCTCGAGGCGAGCCCTGTCGGCTCGCCACGCCAGAAGGGCGAGCTCGCGGAGAGCGCGAGCAGCGGGGCGAGCTGCGGGAGGAGCCCGTTCACGACCTGGATCGCCTTCTCCGGGTCGTCGACGGCGACGTGCACGTGCATCCCGAAGATGAGCTCCCGGCGGGCGATGTACTGCAGCTGGTCGATCAAGGCCCGGTATCGGTCCTTCGCGGTGATGCGCTGCCGCTCGAAGAGGCTGAATGGATGCGTGCCTGCAGACCCCACACGGAGCCCCTTGTCCCGCGCGATGCCCGTCACGTAGCCGCGTAGCGTCATGAGCGCGTCCATCACGTCGCCCGCCGTCCGGCACACCGGGGTCGCGATCTCGAGCACCGACTGCATGAGCTCCGCGTTGATCTGAGCCTCGAGCTCGTGCCCGCTGACCGCGGCCAGGATCGTGTCGATGTGTTGCACGAGGTCGAAGGTCGTCGAGTCGAGGAGCTGGTACTCCTCCTCGACTCCGAGCGTGTACGGGTCTCCCACTCCGAAGGCGTGGTCGACCACGCTCTCGGCCGGGGCTCCTTCGAGGCCCGTGATCGAGGCCGGGATCGCCTGCTTCGCGGTCATGGGAGGACCGCGTCCGCGTCCATCTCGACCTTCCACGCCGGATCGAGCAGCGCGGTCACCACCATCGTGCTCGCGGGGCGGATCTCCGAGAAGACCTCGCCGTGCGCACGACCGACCGCCTCGACGTGCGCCGGGTCGGTGACGTGGACGCGGGTGCGGACGACATGCTCGAAGCCGGTGCCCGCGCTCTCGAGCGCGCGGCCGATGATCTGCAGGCACAGGCGGGCTTGCTCGTAGGCGTCCTCCGGAGGTGGGGAGCCGTCGGCGGGGATCGGCGCCGTCCCGGAGACGTACACGTGCCCGCCGGCGACGACCGCCCGCGAGAAGCCGACGACCGGCTCGTACGGCGAGTGCCCGGGGATCAGGCGCCGTTCCATCAGGGGGCTAGTATCGCGCGGCGTGGAGGCACTCCGCCAGATCGAGGACTGGCCGGTGTCGCTCGCAGCCGCCGGGGTCGTCTCCGGGCGAGGCGTCGAGACGCACGGCGACGCGCGCAGGGCGTTCCCTCTGGCCTCGGTCTCGAAGCCCGTCGCCGCGCTCGCCCTGCTCGTTGCGGCGGAGGAGGGAGTCGTCGACCTCGACGAGGCGGAGGGGCCGGCCGGCTCGACCGTTCGACACCTCCTCGCGCATGCGTCCGGGCTGCCCTTCGAGGGGACGGTGCCGATCGCCGCTCCCGGGACGCGGAGGATCTACTCGAACGAGGGGTTCCGCGTGCTCGGGGCGCACCTCGCGCGCCGCGCCGAGATGACGTTCGCCGAGTACGTGCGGGCAGCAGTCGTCGAGCCGCTCGGGGTCGGCCTAGACCCGAGCGGCGACCCAGGCTCGGGCATGCGCGCGTCGGTCGCGGACGTGCTCGCCCTTGCCCGCGAGCTCCTCGAGCCGACCGTCGTCGCCCGGGAGACGCTCGACGAGATGACGGCCGTCCAGTTTCCGGGCCTCTCGGGCGTGCTCCCCGACTGGGGCCGCTTCGACCCGCTCGATTGGGGCCTCGGGGTCCAGCTCGCGACGTCTACGCCGACCTGGATGGGGACGAGGGTGTCGTCGCGCGCATTCGGCCACTTCGGCGGATCCGGGACGCTTCTCTGGGTCGACCCCGAACTGGGCGTCGCGTGCGCGGCGCTGACCGACCGAGCGTTCGGAGACTGGGCGAAGGAGGCCTGGCCGGCGCTCTCGGACGCCGTCGTGGAGGAGGCCGCGAGCGGCTAGATGCCGTCGCCGTCGTCGGCGAAGATTGGCCGCACGAGCTCGTCGAAGGCTGCGGCGTCGCAGCTCGCGACGATGCACGGCGTCATCGCCGTTACGGTCGCGGTTCGGGGGACTCCCATCGCGAGCGCGACCTCGCCGAAGAACTCGCCCGCCCGGATGATCCCGCGCTCGCCGAGCGACGTCTGCGACACGCTCGCGACGCCGGAGAGGAGCACGTAGAACCGGTCCCCGGGCCGGCCCTCGCGGATCAGCACGGTGCCGGGGGCCACCTCGTCGCGCTGCATCCGGTCGGCGAGCTTCCCGAGTGTCTCGCCGGGGAGCGAGGCGAAGAGCCCCACGCGCGCGAGCTCGGTCACGCTGGCAGGAACGTGTCGAGGGCTCATCGGCGAGGTGTTTGCCGATGAGACCGGGGAGGGGTGCGGGGAACCGGGAGGTTTCCCGCGCTCCCAGAGGAAGGGGGCACGTGGGGGAAACGACGTTTCCCCCACGACCGCGAGCCGGAGGCGAGCGGTGGAGACACGGCGGTACGGTACCCGCGTGGGCGTCCTCGACGGCTGGCGGCACTGCCCTCGGTGCGCGTCTCCGCTCGATCACTCGACCGGACGCGTCGAGTGCCGTGCGTGCGGCTTCGAGCACTGGGCGCACTCGTCGCCGGCTGTGTCCGCCTTCGTCGTCGACGATCGCGACCGTGTTCTCCTCGGCCGCCGGGCGGTCGAGCCCGACGCGGGGCTCTGGGACACGCTCGGCGGCTTCCTCGAGGAGGGCGAGCACCCCTTGGATGCGCTCCGGCGCGAGCTCCGCGAGGAGACCGGGCTCGCCGTCGAGCCGGGGCCGTTCGTCGGCGCCTTCATGGACACGTACGGCATCGGCGATGACGCTCCGGCCGTCCTCAACCTCGTCTGGGAAGCGACCGCGGCGACGGGAGACCCGGCGGCGGCCGACGACGTCACCGAGC
>JBOHBB010000274.1:0-5834 GCA_050698135.1 Gaiellaceae bacterium | reverse complement strand
CACCGGCTCTCGACGATCGCGCTGGCCGACGAGATCGTCGTGCTCGAGGACGGGCGGATCGCCGCCCGCGGCACGCAGACCGAGCTGCTCGCGACGAGTGACCTGTTTCGCGAGATCCACGAGCACGGGCTCCTGCAGCAGGTGGTCGCGGGATGAGGGCTCGGATGCGTCGTCGCGCTTGCGACGAGCCCGCGCGCGCGCTCGTCGCCGCAGCCTCATCGGCGCACACTCGGCACGCTCTCGCGTCCCACCCACGCGCGCTTCCCCGATACGCTCGCAGTGGGTGGTGGGCCGGGGTGCCCCAATGGAGGCCGGCCGAACGATGAAGGTCTGGCAGGCGGGCAGCCATCTCACGGACGAGCGGGGCGCCCGTGTCGACGACTGGACCTGGCGTCAGACACGCCGGCGGCTGGCGGTGCTGGTCCGGCTCGCACGGCCCTACCGGGCGCGAACCGCTCTCGCCGTCGTGACACTCCTCGGGTTCACGCTCGTCGCGCTGCTCCCCCCGTACCTCGCGAAGCTCGCCGTCGACGACGGGATCGCCGAGGGCGACCTCGGCCGCCTGACGATCATCGTCGTGGCATTCGTCGCCGCGGGCATTGCTGCGTTCGCGCTGTCGGGCGCGCAGACGTACTTCACGGGCTGGGTCGGCGAACGGGCGCTCACGGATCTCCGCATCCAGCTCTTCAAGCATCTTCAACGCCTCTCGCTCGGCTACTACGAGCGGAACCGGACCGGCGCGATCATCAGCCGGATCACGAACGACGTCGAGGCGCTCGACCAGCTCGTGACCGACGGCCTGTCGAGCCTCGTCCAGAACTCGCTCCTGCTCGTCGGCACCGCCGTCGTCCTCTTCCTCCTCGACTGGCGCCTCGCGCTGGCGACGCTCATCGTCCTGCCGCTCATGGCCGGGGCGACGGCATGGTTCCGGAGCCGGTCGAACCGGGCGTACCGGCGCGTGCGCGAACGACTCGGACTCGTGACCGCGACGCTCGCCGAGGACATCTCGGGCATGCGCGTCGTGCAGTCGTTCACACGCGAGCCGGCGAGCCAGGCGACCTTCCGCGGTGTCAACGAGCGCTACCGCGAGTCCAACTACGAGACGGTCGTGCTGAACGGGCTGTACTTCCCCGCGGTGGACGTCCTCTCATCGGTCGCGACCGCGATCGTCCTCGGCTTCGGCGGGGCGCTCGTCGTCGACGGGAGCCTCACGGTCGGGACGCTGCTGGCCTTCACGCTGTATCTGGCGAACTTCTTCGACCCGGTGCAGCAGCTCTCCCAGCTGTACAACACCTTCCTCTCGGCCGCGGCCGCGCTCGACCGGATCACCGCGGTGCTGGACGAGGAGCCGGAGGTCGTGGACGCCCCCGGCGCGGCGCCGCTGCCACGCATCGAGGGCCACGTCCGCTTCGAGCACGTCCGCTTCGGCTACGGGAACCTGCCCGAGGTCCTGCACGGGCTCGACCTCGACGTGCCTGCAGGAACGACGGTCGCCCTCGTCGGCCACACGGGCGCGGGCAAGTCGACGATCGCGAAGCTCCTCGCGCGCTTCTACGACCCGCGCCAAGGGCGCGTCACGATCGACGGGCACGACCTGCGCGACGTCACGCAGGCGTCGATCCGGACTCAGCTCGGCATCGTCCCGCAGGAGGGGTTCCTGTTCTCCGGCACCGTCGCCGACAACATCGCCTTCGGTCGGCCAGGGGCGAGCCGGGAGGACGTGGAGGCCGCCGCGGGCGCGGTAGGGGCGGACGCGTTCGTCGAGGAGCTGCCCGACGGCTACGACACCGAGCTCGGGGAGCGAGGCTTCCGCTTGTCGCTCGGCCAGCGCCAACTCGTCGCGTTCGCCCGCGCGCTGCTCGCCGATCCGCGGATCCTCATCCTCGACGAGGCGACCTCGTCCGTCGACATCGGGACGGAGAGAAGGATCGAGCGGGGACTGCGAAGGCTCCTCGCCGACCGCACCGCGTTCGTCATCGCGCACCGGCTGTCGACGATCCGGCGGGCCGACGTCATCGTCGTGCTCGACCACGGGCGGGTCGTGGAGCACGGCACGCACGAGCAGCTCATCGCCGCGGGCGGGGCCTACACGCGCCTCTACGGGGACTGGGCAGCGGAGGTCGCCTGAGCCCGCGAGCCTCTAGGCTTCCTCGGGTGCCGACCGAGGGCGATGTGGAGCAGGTGCTCGAGGAGTCGCACGCGCTCGACAGCGCGTACACGACCCTCCTGAGCCCGGAGGAGGCCGTCGCGGCCATGCACCTGCGGGTGCCGGCGCGCGGGAACCGGAAGCTCAGGAGGCTCCTGGAGAAGGTCGACGCGGACTCCCAGATCAAGGGCTGGTGGCACGTCGCGAACGTGAACGCGGTCGCCCGGCTCGAGATCAACGACCACTCGTGGGTGCACATCCAGATCGTCACGAACATCGCGCTCAAGCTCCTGCGTCAGCTGACGAAGAACGGCGTCGAGCCCTCGCTCGTCGGCGACTACCGCCTCACGGTCGAGGACGCCGAGGTCGTCGTCGTCCTTGCCTCGCTGCTCCACGACGTGGGCATGTCCGTCCATCGCCGCGACCACGAGGACTGGAGCCTCTTCCTCGCGGAGCCCAAGCTCCGGGAGCTGCTCGGCGACCTCTACGACGAGCCCGACCGCACGGTCGTCGTGTCCGAGGTCCTGCAGGCGATCACGAGCCACCGCGCCGACGGCGAGCCGCTTTCGCTCGAGGCCGGTGTGCTGCGCGTCGCCGATGCGCTCGACATGGCGAAGGGCCGCTCTCGCATTCCGTTCGAGCGAGGATCCGTCTCGATCCACTCGCTCTCTGCGGCGGCCATCGACGAGGTGCGGATCGCGGACGGTCAGACGCGGCCGGTCATGGTCGAGATCGTCATGAACAACTCGTCCGGCATCTACCAGGTCGACGGCCTGCTGAAGGCGAAGCTGCGCGGCTCGGGGCTCGAGCCGTACGTCGAAGTCGTCGCGCGAATCGACACGGACGCCGAGAAGCGCCTCGTCCCCGTCTATCGCCTCGCGATCGGCGAGCCCGAGTCCCCGCACGGGTGACCGGCTAGACTCCAGGCGCCCGTTGCGGGGTCGTCTAACGGTAGGACGCCTGGCTCTGGACCAGGAAGTTGGGGTTCGAATCCCTGCCCCGCAGCCTTGGAGCGCCCCGATCGTGTCGGCGGGTCCCGTTTTCCGCCGAGATTACGATCGTGACAGGGTCGATGAGCATTTTGTAAGGGTTTGCGGCGCGGCTCGTGGCGCATTCGCTACCGTCTCCTGATTCGTGAGACACGAGCGGCCCCTCGTGGGGAGGCCGCGCCCCTGTCCCCGCCCAGGGAGGTACGACCCTGAAAGCCCTACTCGTTGGCCTGTGCGCACTCGTGCTCGTGACACAGGCCGCTGCGGCAACGAGCGCAGGCGCTTCGCCGGCGCCGGAGCGAAAGCGCCCGGTGTCGGTGGAGGCCAACCTCCAGCTGAAGCTCGACGCAGCGCGTCGGCTTCGCGGCACCATCCGCTTCTTCGAGAACCACCGACTGCTCCTGAGCACGACCGCGAGCGGTCGTTCCGCGCAATCGTCTCTCGCTCATGCGAAGCGGCGGCTCGCACAGGTGCGGCGCGAGATCGCCTACTACCAGCGCCTGATCCATCGCCGCGACGCACGCAGGGAGGCGCGCCGCCTGGCGAAGGCGACGCCGAGAGTGGCCATCCACGTGGTGTTCAGACGCTATGCGGCGCAGGCGGTCTCGATCGCCTGGTGCGAGTCGCGCCTGACGACGACCGCCCAGAACGGCCAGTACCTCGGGCTCTTCCAGATGGGCGCGAACGAGCGGCGTCTCTTCGGGCACGGAGCGACGGCGCACGCGCAGGCTCTCGCAGCGCACAGGTACTTCGTCCTCTCCGGCCGGGACTGGAGCCCGTGGGGCTGCAGATGGGCGGCCTCGTAGCGACCCGACGTTTTCGTCGCAAACTGCGCACCGCCCGGGTGGCTGGGGTTTCCTTTCGACCTGCCTTCTGGTAAGGGTCCGGACAGAGTGTGGGGACAGCGGAAGCGCGACCGGCTCCGGCCCCTCGACGAGGCCTCGGCGTACGCCCGCTGCCACGGCGATCGCGACGAGAACGTGCGCATCGTGAAGCTCCCGCCGCGCCGCGTGCGCTACGAGACGGTCCTCTCGAGCGGCGAGGCGATCCGCCGCGGGTTCGAGGAGCGGCTCGACACGCGCGAGCCCGAGTCGGCCGTGTAGCGCCAACCGCCGTTCGCTACCCTTCCCTCTCCGGCCCATTCGTCTAGTGGCCTAGGACACCGCCCTCTCACGGCGGCGGCACGGGTTCGAATCCCGTATGGGCCTTTCCGGCGCGCGTGGTTGACAGCATTTGGCTCAACCATGCGCCCATGCACCAGCGCCAGGGTACGCCGGATCGCACCCCGTGCCCCCACCGGTGCCCCCACAGAATCTCGCCCGCTCCTAGCGCGTACCTGACCGGCTAGGCCGGTCGCGGCGCTGCCGGGCCCGCTCGAGGGGAGCAGTCCCGGGAGCGCGACCCCGCGCTCCGACACCACGAACGGAAGGAGCTCACTCGTGAGCACTGCCAAGAGGGGCGGGCGGCAGCCGCTCGTCCTCGCCAAGGGCGTGAAGAACACGCTCGCCGGCTCGGGCCTGACCCGCGCCAAGAAGGGCGCGCAGCGCCACGTCCTCGTCTCGGGCGAGACGCGGACGCTGTGCGGGATCGACACGCAGAGCTGGCAGGAGGCGGTCGTCGAGCCGGACGCTCTCGTCACCTGCCCGTTGTGCGCGCAGGCGGTGAAGGAGGCGGCGAGGGCCTCCAAGGAGGCGACGAGCTGATGGGGAGCTTCGACGCGCAGGCGTTCGTCGACTCGGTCGAGTGGACATTCGCGAGCACGATGCCCAAGAACCCGCACGAGTACGTCATCGAGAGGGATTTCCGCGGCGACGCCGAGGCACACGCCGCCTTCCGCGCCTTCGTCGCCCTCGTCCGCGCGGGCCGGATGCGAACGTTCCAGGGCCACCGCTACCGCACCGTCGAGGTGGACGAGCGGACGTACTGGCTCACCTGGGGCCGAGGCGGCGGTCACATCGTGAACCGCAAGCTGACCGCCGAGGCGGGCTGGGACGACGAGCCCGAGCAGCTCCCGCTCGGGTAGCACCGCGTCCACCCTCGCCGCCGAGCGGCGGCATCACAGGTGGAACAACCATGACCACCCGCCGGGCGAGCCCCTCGTGGGCAGCGGGTGGCCCCGGTGGGCACGCTCGCACCCATAGGTGCCCATGCCCCCGCGGGGTTGCCGGGTGGGCACCTATTGCGTATGTGTTCAGTCGCCCGGAGGGCCTCTGAGGGCCTGGATGGAGCCGTTTATGGAGCTTTCGCGTCGAGAACGGCGGCGCGAAGGCCGGGTGTGCTCGTTAGACTCGCGGTCGTGGCGTACCCGGCCTAGTTGATCCCAACTTCATGCCCTTAGCCGTGGCTGTCGGCCTCGGCTGCTGAAAGCTGGATCGACTAGGAGGGAAGACAGATGCTGTACGAGCCGACAGAGTTCGATGCTCTGATCGACGAGCCGTGGGTTCCGGCGCGCGTCGAGGCTGCGATCGCTGCGATCGTTGCCGACGCCGACTCTGCGTTCGATCCGAGAGCGCTCTGGCCCGCACATGAGTGGGATGCGCGGGAGAAGCCGCTGCCGCTATCCGGCCTGTACGTCGGTGCGGCCGGCGTGATCTGGGCACTCGATGAACTCCAAAGGCGGGGCCATGCCGAGTCGTCGCTCGACCTGGCAGGTGCCGTGGTGCGCTCGGTCGAGTTCGAGCGGGCGAGGCCGGACTTCG
>JBOHBB010000273.1:0-5212 GCA_050698135.1 Gaiellaceae bacterium | reverse complement strand
GCGCGGGCGTGCAGCCGCGCTCACGAGCAACGCCGGCGACGCCGGCGACGATTCCGGCCACCCGCTCGGAGACGCGGTCCTCGGGCCAGCGGCGCTCCGCGTCCGGCTTCCCGGTGAGGATGCCCGCCTCGAGGACCCCCCAGGCGACGACCGCGAGGCCGAGGGACGCCGCCATGGGGAAGAGCTCTCGCTCCGGCTGGCGCCCGGCTGCGCTGTACGGCACCTGCAGCGCGACGAACGGGCTCCAGCCGCGCAGATCGGCGAGCGTGTTCGCCTGCGACACCACCCACGCCGGAGAGTCGGAGATTCCGACGTAGAGCACCTTTCCGAGCCGCACCTGGTCGTCGAGCGCGCGGACCGCTTCCTCGATCGGCGTCGTCGCGTCGCGCATGTGCAGGTAGAGGAGGTCGACGTAGTCGGTCTGCATCCTGCGTAGGCTCTGCTCGAGCGCGCGCACGAGGCTCTTGCGATGGTTCCCGCCGGCGTTCGGGTCGCCCGGGTCGAGCGACAGCGTGTACTTCGTCGCGACGACGAACCTGTCGCGGTCGGCCTTCACGAGCTCGCCCACGAACTCCTCGCTGGACCCGTCAGTGTAGTTCGAAGCCGTGTCGACGAAGTTGCCGCCGACCTCGACGAAGCGATCGAAGATCCTGCGGCTCTCGGCGAGGTCGGCGCCCCAGCCCCAGTCCGGGCCGAACGTCATCGTCCCGAGCGCGAGCTCGGAGACGCGGAGCCCGCTGCGGCCGAGGAGGTGGTACCGGAGGGACGTCATGCTGTTCGATTATTATCGAATGAACACTATGCTTGTCAAATGAGCGAGTCGCCGATCCGTGACGTCATGCCCTGGCCGCCGAGGCTGGCGATCGAGGTCGAGGCCCGTCCTGCGCTCGAGCTGCTGATCGGGCTCTCGGCGGCGACCTCGGTCGACGAGAAGCACGACGAGACGTGGTCCTGGCCCCGGAAAGGCTGGAGCGCGGAGCTTGGTGACGCGGTCGCCGCGTGCGGCGAGCGCTCGGGCGAGGCCTGGTTGCACCTGCTCGGGCTCGCCCTCGAGCTACGCCCCTCCCCTGCCCGCAAGTTCGTGGAGCGGCTCGGCGACGTCGAGCCTCTCGAGCTCCGCCGCCACCTCGTCGGAGTGCACGTGCCCGCGTGGGTGACGCTGGTCGGAGCAGATGCGCTCGAGCGCGCTGCCGCTGGCGACGAAGCTGCGACCGAGATGCTCCTCGACCACCCCCGCTACTACGGGACGCGGGCACGCGAGTCGCTCACGCTGCTCCTCGCGGTGTCACCGGAGGAGACGAAGGGCCTGCTCCTCGCCGCGCTGCGACTCTTCGCCGAGGAGGTGTTCGCGACCGTGGAGACGGACGTCCTGGCGCGGGTCACGGCCGAGGCGGATGCAACGCGTGCCCGCAGCGAGGCCCTCGCGCCGCGCGACCTGATCTCGGAGGTGACGCGCGGATACCTCTACGATCCCGAGCCCGAATTCGAGCGGGTCGTCCTCGTGCCGCACGCCGGCGCGCGGCCGCTCCTCCTGCTCTGCCAGCACCGCGATGCGCGCATCATCTGCTACCCGCTCCCGCGTGCGGAGCTCGACCCCGAGGCCGCGATCGCGGAGAGGGCCGTCGCCGTAGGCAGGGCGATCGGGGACCCCCGTCGCGTCCGCATCCTCCGGCGCCTCGCCGAGGCGGATGCGACCCTCGACGAGCTCGCACAGGCGGCCGGGCTCGCGAGGTCGACGACGCACCACCATCTCACGCAACTGCGAGCGGGCGGGCTCGTCGCGCTCCGCGGGAACGCGCGCGGATACTGGTACGCGCTCCGCCCGGAGGGCCTCATCGATGCCCAGCGCGCGATCGGCGAGCTCGCACGGCCGCCGAGCACCTAACCGCCGGGCGCGCCCGCCGTCTGAGTCCCCATCGCGCGTCGCCTGCTCGTCGCCGTCGTTGTGTCCTGCGCCGCGTGCGCGGCGAGCGTCGCGTCGCCGTTCGGCGCAGGTGCCGGGCCGGGCGCCTGCCGTCCCGCCCCAACCGTTCCCGGGGTGACGGAGGGCAGGAGCAGGCCCGGCACCGTCGCGCCGTCCGTAGGCGTGCTCCGGGCCGTCCTGCTGCTCGTACACGCGGCGGACGCGAGCCCCGACCCGTCCGTCGCGCCACCCGAGCAGCTGATCGCGGACGCGTCGGACTGGTTCCGCACGGTCTCGTACTCCCGTCTCGAGCTCCGCGTCGAGACGATCCCGCGCTGGCTCTCGCTCCCTCGCCGGTCGACGGAGTACGCGGCCAACCCCGGCCGCTACATCAACGACGCCGTCGCCGCGGCGGACCCGCACGTGGACTTCTCGACCGTCGACGTCGTCTACCTCGCGCCGTCGTCGAACACACCCGAGACGATCACGTTCGCGTCGCTCAACAGCTTCGGGGCGCACGCCGACGGTCGGGAGGTGCGCCTCTGGATCCCCTTCGGTGCCGGCTTCGCGGGACAGTCGGGAGACCGCGACCTGCTCCTCCACGAGACGGGCCATCTGCTCGGGCTGCCGGATCTGTACGTGGCCGGAGTTCCGAGCTCGTTCCACCGGTGGGACGTCATGGCGGCGCGGTACCCCGCGGAGCTCCTCGGATGGCACCGCTGGAAGCTCGGCTGGCTCGACGCAGGTCAGATCGTGTGCATCGCCGGACGGTCTTCCCGGTCGGTGACGCTGACACCGCTCGGTCGCCCGGACGGGACGAAGGCGGTGTTCGTCAAGCGTGGCAGCCGCGTGCTTGCGGTCGAGGTTCGAGACCGCAGCGGCTACGACCGGACGCTCTGCCGTACCGGCGTCCTCGTGTACGAGGTCGACCAGACGGCGTTCAGGCGCTCTCCGGTACGGCTCTTCGCCGCCCGCTCCGACCGTTCGCCCCCGAGACGTGACTGCGGGGCCAGGTGGAACGCGCCCTACGGCGTCGGCGGTGCGATCCGAACAGTTCGCGTTGCCGCCGTCCGCGTCGACGTGCTCGCCCGGAGGGCGGACGGCTCCTATCGCGTCCGGGTCGTCAGCCGGTAGGGGATGACGTCGTTGTCGAGCGGGAGCCGGTACTTGTCCGGGTCGTCGTGCCGATACGGCTGCGAGGGCAGGTTGATGAACGCCGCCTCGTCATGTCCGACGTTCTGCACGGCATGCCAGACGCCGGCCGGGATGCTCAGGAGCGCGCGGTCGTGGCCTCCGAGATGCAGGACGTTCAGCCGGCCGAAGCTCTCGGAGTCGGTGCGCGCGTCGTAGAGGACGATCCGCACCGTCCCCGCGTACGCGAACATGCGGTCGTTCTGCTCGCGGTGGAGGACCCAGCCCTTGATCTGGCCGGGTCGGATCGTCACGTGGTAGACGTAGACGAGCGGGTCGTCAGTGAACTCCCAGCGCAGGTCGTAGACCTCGCAGACGCTCCCACGTTCGTCCGCGTGCGTCGGCGGTCGCCGGATAGTGGCTCCCTCGATCGGCTCCTGCAGGGGCTTCCCGTCGGCCGTGACCGAGGGGTCGTCCTTCCGCGCGTGCTCGAGGCCGTCGACGTCCGCAGGAACCGTCGCCACGGCGGGAGCATACTCAGCGGCGGAGCAGCAGCCGCCGGAGGCGCCAGGTACGGCTCGAGCGGAGGGCCTCGGCGTTCCCCTGCTCGCTTCGCGCCCACAGGTGGTAGTCCTCGGCGGCCCTCAGCGTCGCCCGCTGGAGCAGCAGGTCCAGCTCCTCGGCGAACCCGGGCTCGCGCGAGCGGCCGAGCCAGCCCGCGAGGGCCGCGGCGCGCTCCTCCTCCGGCATCTCCTTCCAGAACGGGTCGGGGAAGTTAAGGTACGTCAGGCGCTCGCCCATCACCGCGCGCAGGCCGGGGAGGTCGAGCCATTGCCGCCACATGTGGTGATCCGTCGGCATGGCGGGTGGCGTCGTCCTCCAGCCGAAGGGGAGGCGGCGGTAGGCCTCGAGCGTGTGCGCGACGCCGGTCAGCCCCACCGAGCCGACCCGGGTGCGGCCCGCCTCGCGGAACTCGGGTCGCCCGTAGTTCCACGGGAAGACCTGGAGCTCGTCGTCGGCGACGATCCGCGCGGACACCGGGTGCGCGAAGTCGGCCTCCTCGAGCAGCCGCCCCATCTCGACGACGTGGTCCCGCAACAGCAGGTCGTCGTCCGAGAGGTAGCAGACGATCGTGCCGCGGGCCTCCCCAAGGACGCCGTGGCGATACGCCTCGCCGTTGCGGGGCCCCTTCGGGTAGTCGAAGATCCGCACGCGTTCGTCGTGCTCGTAGCGTCCGAGGACGTCCCGAGTCGCGTTTTCGACGCCGTCGCCGACGACGAGCACCTCCACCGAGGCGCCCTCCTGGTCGAGAGCACTCTCGAGCGCGCACGGGAGAAGCGAGACGTGGCGATGGGTCGGGACGAGGATGCTCGCGTCCACCATGGGAGCGCTACGCGCGTGCGGGGACGCCGCGCAGCTCCCGCTGCAGCCGGACGAAGAGCGCCTCGAGCGCGAGGGAGGGGTTCAGGTTGAACTCCTCGAGGGCGCGCCACGTCTCGCGCACCGCCTCCGCCGCGGAGACCGGGCCGTGGCCGAGATCCCTCGCAACGTCCTCGCGCAGGTCGTCGAGCCGGTCGGCGTGCACCGCAGCCGCGTCCGCACCGGCCTGGAGGACGACGAGGTCGCGATACCACGACTCGAGCGCCTCGAGACCCGCGAGGAGCTCGTCGCGCTCTGCGCCGCGCTCGGCGCGCCGCACGCGCTGCTCCGCGTCGCGCGCCGGGAGGTCCACACCCTCGATCGCCGCCTGCTCGCGCTCCTTCGCCTCCTCGCCCAGCTCTCCGGCTGCCGCGAGCAGGACGCCTGCGGCATCCGACGGCTCGAAGTCGTCGTCGCGGTAGACCGAGCGGGCAACCTCGATGAGCGCGTCGCGGCGGCCGGACGCGGCGGGATCGAGCAGCCGGCGCGCGCGGTCGAGCCTGCCCGAAGACGCACGCGCGAGCGCCCGCACTTCGTCCTCGCCCCGGTCGGGCGCGTTCGCGGCGATCCACTCCCGCACCGCCTTCTCGGACAGCCGCCGGAACGGGACGAGCTGGCAGCGCGAGAGGATCGTCGGCGGCAGCGGCCCGAGCTCGCCCGCAACGAGGACGATGACCGCGTACGGCGGCGGCTCCTCGAGGTCCTTCAGCAAGGCATCGGCCGCGTCCTCGTTCATACGCTCGGCGTCGAGTACGAGGT
>JBOHBB010000272.1:0-13043 GCA_050698135.1 Gaiellaceae bacterium | reverse complement strand
GCTCTATCTGCTCGCGGTCCTGCCGGTGGCAGTCGTATGGGGGTTTCCGTACGCGGTCGTCGTCTCCGTGCTGAGCATGCTCGCCTTCAACTTCTTCTTCCTGCCGCCGGTCTACACGTTCACGCTGGCGG
The DNA here is from genome assembly GCA_050698135.1 of Gaiellaceae bacterium. Lineage (GTDB taxonomy): Bacteria > Actinomycetota > Thermoleophilia > Gaiellales > Gaiellaceae > GMQP-bins7. The sequence continues at coordinate 12,912 of JBOHBB010000272.1, read as the reverse complement.
ACCGGAGCAACTGGTTCGCACTCGCCGTGTAAGTCGCCACGGCGATCGTCGTCGGGATCCTCGCATCGAGGTATCGAACGCGCGGTGCCGAGGCCGAGCAACGCGAGCGCGAGGCCGGGCTCCTCGCCGACATCGCCGCGGACCTGCTCCGGGGAACGCGGCTCGAGAACGGAATCGGGCGCATCGAGGAGCAGACCGCAGCGGTACTCGGCGTCTCCTCGGTCAGGATCGCAGTGGGCACGAGCCCGCGCGCGTCCGCACACGAGTCGCCTCATCCGCTAACCGTCGAGGGGCGTACGATCGGAGTGCTGTTCACGCCTGAGCAAGAGGAGCCACTGCTCGCGACGAAGAGACGCCTCTTGCCGGCACTTGCATCGCTCCTCGGGGTGGCGATCGAACGGGAGACTCTCGCCCGCGAGGCGCTCGACGCCGAGACCCTCCGCCGCAGCGACGTCGTCAAGACCGCCGTGATCCAGGCGGTCTCGCATGACTTGCGTACCCCACTCGCGACGATCGAGCAGGCAATCGACGGCCTCGAGAGTGGCGAGCTCGAGCTGACCGACGAGGACCGCGGCGCCCTGCTCCAGGCGATCCGCGTCGAACATCTCAGGCTGAAGCGCCTGGTCGAGAACCTCCTCGACCTCTCGCGCCTGCAGGCCAGAGCTGCCGAGGCGCGGCCGGAGCTCTGGGCTGCCGAGGAGCTCGTCGCCCAGGCCCTCGACGAGCTCGGCGCCGGCGCTGAGCGGGTCCTCGTCACCGCGCCGGGCGAGTTGCCCCCGGTTCGCGTCGACGCCGCCCAGATTCAGCGCGCGCTGGTCAACGTGCTCGAGAACGCCCTTCGCCTCTCACCTGCAGGAGAGTCCGTGAGCGTTCGACTCACGGCGACGCGCAAGGAGATCCTGATTCGCGTGACCGATCGTGGACCGGGGATCCCCGAGCCGGAGTGGGAGCGCATCTTCGAGCCGTTCCATCGCGTCGCCGGTCGCGCCGCCGAGCCGGGGGCCGGTCTGGGCCTGGCGATCGCACGCGGGTTCACGGAGGCGAACGACGGGCGGCTGTGGCTCGAGTCTCGCGAAGGCCAGGGCGCCTCGTTCGTGATCGCACTTCCGCTCGTGGAACTGGCGGCGCCCGTGCCAGCATGACCCGAGTCCTCGTCGTCGACGACGAGCCGCAGTTCCTCCGCGCGCTGCAGACGAACCTCCGGGGAGCGGGGTACGAGGTCGCCACTGCGACGACCGCCGAGGAAGCGCTGAGCTCTGCCGCCTTGCAGCCGCCTCAGGCGATCATTCTCGACCTGCTGCTCCCTGACGGACGCGGCACCGAGGTGTCCCGAGAGCTCCGGCGCTGGACGGACGCTCCGATCATCCTCGTCTCTGCCGTCGGCGACGAGTCGGAGAAGATCGCGGCGCTCGACGCGGGAGCCGACGACTACGTGACGAAGCCGTTCGCGATCGGGGAGCTCCTGGCCCGCCTGCGCGCCGCCCTTCGTCGAACAGGTCCGGCGACCGAGCCGACCCTCCGCATCGACGAGCTCGTGGTCGACCTCGAGAAACGAGCCGTGACGATGCGCGGGGAGCCGGTGCACCTCACGCCCCACGAATTCGAGCTGCTGCGCGTGCTGGCCCAGAACGAGGGCAAGCTGCTGACGCACAAGGCGATCCTCCGCGAGGTCTGGGGCCTCGCGTACCAGCGGGAGTCGAGCTACCTCCACGTCTTCGTGTCCCAGCTCCGGCGGAAGCTCGAGACGGATCCCGCACGGCCTCGCTACATCCTGACCGAGCCCGGCGCCGGTTACCGGCTCGTGAACCCGTCCGAGCGGCCTTAGAGATTCCTTAGGCGAGGCATCCGAACCCTTAGGTCGCGCTGAGATGTGCGCCTCTACGTTCGTGGCGTGGACAGCTCGCTTCCCGCACCACCCACCGACACCCCTCGCCCAGTGCGTCTGCGAGCACTCCGGCGGGCCGTCGAGCGCGTGAAGGCGCGCCGGTCGTTGCGGGCAGCCCGCCGGGCCGCGGATACGGAGCTCGCGCTCAGGAAGAGCCCTCCGCTACGCCTCGCCTGGCGCGTCGAGGAGCTCGTCGGGACGAAGAACCGACTCGACCTCGCGCACTCGCTCCGCACGCTCGTCCGGGATTCGAGCCCGCGCTACGTCCCCGCCGCGTCGCCGGTCAACCGGATCGCCGTACGCGCGGAGTCCGAGATGCTCCTCGCAGTCGCCGCACGGCTCGCCGATCTCGAGCGGCCGGTCAGCGCCCGCGGCGTCGTGCTCGCCGACCGCCTGCTGACCGACGGATCGGGCCCGCTCTACGACCGCGACCGTGTCGACGAGCTGCCCGCCTATCTCGACTCGACGATCTACGCACTCGAGCCACGCTGATGGTCGAGCTTCTCGGCATCGTCATCGCAGTCCTCTGCTTCGTCGCCGCCTTCGGCCTGATCGTCCTGCTTGACCGGGTCTGATGTCGGCCGGCGACCTCTTCGGCCTCGTCGTGTCATTGCTCGTCCTCGCGTACCTCGTGTACGTGCTGTTCCGCGGAGAGAAGCTGTGACCGGCAACGGCATCGCCCAGATTTCCGTCTATCTCGTCCTCCTGACGCTCCTGGCGTATCCACTCAGCGCCTACATGACCCGCGTCTACGCGGGAACGCTGCGCATGCCACGGTGGTTGACGGCTCCGGAGCGCGGCTTCTACCGGCTCGTCGGGACGCGCGCGGACGAGGAGCAGGGCTGGAAGCCCTACGCGGTCACGGCCCTCATCTTCATGGGCGCCTTCGCCGTCCACCTCTACCTCCTGCTGCGCCTGCAGAGCAGCCTCCCGCTGAACCCGGACGATCTCGCGGACGTCAACTCGTGGGTCTCGATGAACACGACTGCGAGCTTCGTGACCAATACGAACTGGCAGTACTACGGCGGCGAGTACACGATGTCGTACCTGAGCCAGATGGCCGGGCTCGCGGTGCAGAACTTCGTCTCCGCTGCGCTTGGCATGGCCGTCCTTGCCGCCGTGATCCGCAGCTTCGCGCGGCGCTCGGCCAGCACCGTCGGAAACTTCTGGGTCGACCTCTACCGCTCGCTCGTCTACATCCTCTTCCCCCTCGCGCTGATCCTGGCGCTGCTCCTCGTCTCGCAGGGCGTCGTGCAGACGTTCGACGGCGCCGCGACGGCAACCACCCTCGAAGGCGGTGAGCAGACGATCGCCCGCGGACCGGCTGCGACGCAGATCGCGATCAAGCAGCTCGGGACGAACGGAGGCGGCTTCTACAACTCGAACTCCGCCGTGCCGTTCGAGAACCCGACCCCGTTCACGAACCTCCTCGAGATGCTCTCGATCCTGCTCATCCCGGCGGCGCAGGTCTTCATGTTCGGCCGCATGATCGGATCACGCCGCCAGGCGTATCCGGTGTACGCGGCGATGATGGCGATGACCATCATCGGGATCGCCGTTGCGCTCCCCGCGGAGCAGCATGGATCCCAGGTCCTGCGCGACTCGGGCGTGAACATCACCGCCGGCGACGGCTCGAGCGGCGGCAACCTCTCGGACAAGGAGGTTCGCTACGGAATCGCGTCTACCGTCAACTGGGCGGTGGCGACGACGAACGCCTCGAACGGCTCCGTCAACGGCGGGCACGACGCTCTCACCGCGACGGGCGGCGCAGTCCCGATCGCGAACATGTTCACGGGCGAGGTCATCTGGGGCGGCGTCGGGTCCGGGCTCTACGGGATGTTCTTCTACATCGTCATCGCCGTCTTCGTGGCAGGGCTCATGGTGGGCCGCACCCCCGAGTACCTGGGCAAGAAGATCGAGGCGAGGGAGATCAAGCTCGCCGCCGTCGGCGCGCTCTTCGTGCCCACGATGGTGCTCGTCCTCACTGCGATCTCTGTCGTCACGGACCGTGGGCTCGCGTCGATCTACAACCCGGCGGCGCACGGTTTCTCCGAGGCGCTGTACGCCCACGACTCGCAGTCGAACAACAACGGGAGCGCGTTCGCGGGCTATGGGGCAACCGAGTTCTCTACGCTCGTCGGCTCGATCGCATTGTGGCTCGGCCGCTTCGCGCCGCTCATCGCCGCACTCGCCCTCGGCGGCGCGCTGGCTGCGAAGAGGACCGTGCCGCCGTCGGCGGGCACGTTCCGAACCGACGGCGCGACCTTCGCTGTCCTTCTCGTCGGCGTCGTCATCCTGACCGCCGGCCTCATGCTCTTCCCCGCGCTCACGCTCGGGCCGATCGTGGAGGCACTCGAGCCATGATGCTGCGCACCCTCGGCCGCTCCATCGTCGCCGTCGTCCTTCTGACGCTCGTCTTCGGGCTTCTCTATCCGATTGTCTTCACCGGCTTCGCACAAGTCGCCTTCGCCGACAAGGCGGACGGCAGCCTCGTCGAGCGCGACGGCACCATCGTCGGCTCGAAGCTCGCCGCGCAGGCGTTCACGAAGCCCGAGTACTTCCACCCGCGGCCCTCGGCCACGGCGCCCGAGTACAACTCGGGAGCGACGACGTTCGCCAACCTCGGCCCGACGAACCCGCACCTCGCGAAGGCGATCCAGGAGCGCGCCGAGGCGATTCTCGCGCTCGAGGGCCAGTACAACCCCGGTCTCGAGATCGACGATATCCCCGTGGACGCGGTGACGACGTCGGCTTCCGGCATCGACCCGCACATCTCGCCGGCGAACGCCGAGCTGCAGACGGCGCGCGTGGCCGAGGTCCGCGGGATCTCCGAGGACCGCGTCCGCGAGCTGATCGGCGACGCGACCGACGGCCGCTTCCTCGGCATCTTCGGCGAGCCCGGCGTGAACGTGCTCGAGCTCAACCTCGCTCTCGACGAAGAGACCGCATGACCACCACCAAGCAGGGCGTCTTCTCGCGCGACATCGTCGTCGCCGCGATCCGAGACTCGTTCCTCAAGCTCGACCCGAGGACGCTCTTCCGCAACCCCGTGATCTTCATCGTCGAGATCGGCAGCGTCATCACGACCGCGATCTTCATTCGCGACCTGTTCTCGTCCGGCGACAGCGAGCCACTGTGGTTCACCGGAGTCGTCGCGCTCTGGCTGTGGCTGACGGTCCTCTTCGCGAACTTCGCCAAGGCGATCGCCGAGGGCCGTGGCAAGGCGCAGGCCAACGCCCTGCGCGCGACCCGCACGACCACCGTTGCTTTCCGGCGCTCGGACACCGGAGGCCTCGAGGAGGTGCCGGCCCCTGACCTCGGGCGCGGCGACATCGTCGTCGTCGAGGCCGGCCAGATCATCCCGGCGGACGGCGAGATCATCGAGGGTGTCGGCTCGGTCGACGAGTCCGCCATTACGGGTGAGTCCGCCCCGGTCATCCGCGAGGCGGGCGGCGACCGCTCGGCCGTCACCGGAGGGACGCGGCTGCTCTCCGACCGGCTCGTGATCGAAGTCACCCAGGAGCCTGGACGGTCCTTCCTCGACCGCATGATCGCGCTCGTCGAGGGCGCCGAGCGCCGCAAGACGCCGAACGAGATCGCGCTCAACATCCTGCTCGCCGGCCTGACGATCACGTTCCTGGCCGCCACCGTGACTCTGCGTCCGTTCGCGCTCTATGCCGGGACCGAGCTCTCGCAGACGGTCCTGATCGCGCTTCTCGTCGCCCTCATCCCGACCACGATCGGCGCGCTGCTCTCGGCCATCGGCATCGCGGGCATGGATCGCCTCGTGCAGCGGAACGTCCTTGCGATGTCGGGCCGTGCCGTCGAGGCATCTGGCGACGTCGACGTCCTCCTGCTCGACAAGACGGGAACCATCACCCTCGGCAACCGCCAGGCGGCGGAGTTCCTGCCGGTGAGTGGCGTCGAGGAGCTCGACCTCGCACAGGCCGCCCAGCTGGCCTCGCTCGCCGACGAGACCCCGGAGGGACGCTCGATCGTCGTGCTCGCCAAGGAGCGGTTCGGGCTCCGTGAGCAGGAGCTCGGCGAGCATCAGTTCATCCCGTTCTCCGCCTCCACGCGCATGAGCGGCCTCGACCTCGACGGCCGGAGCCTGCGCAAGGGCGCGGCGGACGCGGTGAAGCGCTTCGTCTCGGAGAACGGCGGTCAGTCGCCGGCCGAGCTCGACACGATCGTGCACGGCGTCGCCCAGTCGGGTGGCACGCCGCTCGTGGTCGCTCAGGACAACTGGGTGCTCGGAGTCGTACACCTCAAGGACATCGTCAAGGGCGGCATGAACGAGCGCTTCGACGAGCTGCGGAAGATGGGGATCCGGACCGTGATGATCACGGGCGACAACCCGGTCACCGCCGCCGTGATCGCGGAGGAGTCCGGTGTCGACGACTTCCTGGCCGAGGCGACCCCTGAGCGCAAGCTCGAGCTCATCCGCGAGGAGCAGGCGCGGGGCCGCATGGTCGCGATGACCGGGGACGGGACCAACGACGCGCCCGCGCTCGCGCAGTCCGACGTCGGCGTGGCCATGAACACGGGCACGACCGCCGCGAAGGAAGCGGGCAACATGGTCGACCTCGACTCGAACCCGACGAAGCTCATCGAGATCGTCGAGGTCGGCAAGCAGCTGCTGATCACGCGCGGGTCGCTGACGACGTTCTCGATCGCGAACGACGTCGCGAAGTACTTCGCCATCCTTCCGGCCATCTTCGCCTTCACGTACGCCTCGACTCCCGGTGAGCGTGGGCCGCTCGACGACCTCAACGTGATGAACCTCGGCACGCCCTACAGCGCCATCATCTCGGCGATCATCTTCAACGCCCTGGTGATCCCTGCCCTCGTGCCGCTCGCCCTGCGCGGCGTCAAGTACCGGGCGATCGGCGCCACGGCTCTCCTCCGCCGCAACCTGCTCATCTACGGGCTCGGCGGCGTGATCGTGCCGTTCATCGGCATCAAGCTGATCGACCTTCTCGTTCACAACGTTTTCGGGGCGTAGTTCGCCCCGTGGAACCCGCCAGCGGGCGAGCGAAGTCACGCGAGGGACGCTCCGGACCGACTCGCCGAACTTCGCCGTATTCCTGCTCGCCGTGATCGTGATCACGCCCGGGCTGACGCTGCTCCCTGCGCTGATTCTCGGGCCGGTCGTCGAAGGTCTCGGCCCCTAGGATCCTCCGCATGCGCGGGCGCTATCGAATCCTCCTGGGAATGGCGGCCGGCGTCGGCAAGACGTACCGCATGCTCCAGGAGGGCCGTCAGGCGCAGGCGGAGGAAAGGGACGTCGTCATCGGCTACCTCGAGCCGCACGACCGCCCCGGGACCGCTGCGCTCGCGGAGGGGCTCGAGGTCGTGCCGCGACTCCGCCTCGAGCACGGCTCGCTCGAGCTGGAGGAAATGGACGTCGACGCCGTGATCAGGCGCGCGCCCGAGCTCGCCCTCGTCGACGAGCTCGCGCACACGAACGCACAAGGGTCACGAAACGAGAAGCGCTACCAGGACATCGACGAGATCCTCGACACGGGGATCGACGTCATCTCCACCGTCAACGTCCAGCACCTCGAAAGCCTCAACGACGCCGTCTTCGAGCTGACGGGCGTACGAGTACGGGAGACGTTCCCCGACCGCATGCTCGACGAGGCGGACGAGGTGATCCTCGTCGACATCTCCCCCGAAGCGCTGCAGGACCGCCTGCGCGCCGGGAAGGTCTATCCAGGCGGTCAAGCCGAGCGTGCGCTCCTAAACTTCTTCCGCCAGGACAACCTCTCTGCTCTCCGCGAGCTTGCGCTGCGCGAGGTTGCGGAGGACGTGGAGCATCGGCGCGGCCCCGCCGTCCTGGACCCGCTTAGCAAGCAGGCCGTAGGCGAGCGCGTCCTGGCGCTCGTCGAGCCACAGCCGCGCTCGCAGCGCGTGCTTCGTCGAGCGTGGCGATCGGCGCAGCGTCTCGGCGGCGAGATCGACGCGCTGTGGATGCGCCGGCCCGGACAGGGGCTCGACGCCGAGGAAGCCACGCAGCTCGCTGCGCTGAGGCGGCTCGCGTCGATCCTCGGCGTGCACTTCCTCGAGGAGGAGGGAACCGACCTCGTGGAGACCATTCGGCGCGTCGCCGCAGAGCGTGGCTCCACGTACATCTTCGTCGGCACTCCCGACGAGCGCCGCTGGGTCGAGATCACCCGTGGATCGCTCGTCTCCCGCATGATCCGCGAGCTGCCGGGAATCGACATCCGGGTCGTCGCCCACCGAGCGCTCCGGGACGAGCTGCGGCAATGAAGCTCTTCGGAAAGCGCGATCCCGAGATCAGGCCCGGCCAGCCACGCCTGCTCGTTCCCTTCGCCGACCGCCAGCTGGATCCCGCCGTTCTCGACGCGGCCCTGCGTATCGCGCGAGCCGAGGAGTCCGTCCTGGTCCCCGCCTACCTCCTCGTCGTCCCGCTCGAGTTCAGCCTCGATGCGCCTGTCCAGCAGGGCGAGCTGAGCCGTGCCATGCCCCTCCTGGAAGCCGTCGAGCTCGCTGCGAGGCGCGCCGGAGTGCCCGTGGACGCGCGAATCGAGCGCGGCCGGTCTCCTATCGACGCTCTCGGTCGGCTCTGGGAGGTCGAATCGTTCGATCGAGTGGTCGTGCCAGCCCCCGCGCCCGGGCGCACCGGATTCTCCTCGAAGGATCTGACATGGATGCTCGAGCACGGGCCTGGAGAGATCCTCGTCCTACGCCCGACGCCTGACAACGCGTAACCGCGAGGAGCATCGCGAACCTCGTGGAAGTACCCTCACGCCGCCATGAGGGTGATGGTCATCGGTGCTGGTCTCGTCGGCGCGACGGTCGTCGAGGCGCTCCATCGTGAACACGAGCTGAACGTCGTCGACCTCGACGAAGCGACTGCGGCCGATCGCCGTGCGATACGACGCCGCGACGGCGAACGCGAGCGCTTCGAGCCCCAGCGATCTGGCCGCCGCGGGCATTCGAGAGGCTGACCTGGTGATCGCGTGCACGTCGGACGACGAGGCGAATCTCGTGGCGGGGATGTTCGCACGAAGCCTCGCACCCGAGGCGACGACGATCGTGCGCACGTCGAAGGCCGAGTACGAGCACATCTGGCGGCAAGGCCGGCTCGACGCGGACCACGTCGTGTCAAGCGAGTACGAGACGGCCCGAGCGGTGTCCGCGGCGATCGGAATGCCGACCGCACGTCACACGGACACGTTCGCGGAGGGCCAGGTGCAGGTCGTCGAGCTCGAGCTGCGCGCCGCCTCGAGTGGCGAGGTCGTCGGCCGGCCGCTGCGCACGGCGCGCCTTCCCGAGGACTCACGGGTCGCCGCCGTCATCCGCGACGGACGCCCGATTCTCCCGGATGGAGGAACGCTACTCGAGGTGGGCGACATCGTCGTGGTCGTGGGATCGCCGGCCGCAGCACGCGCATGGGCCGATCTCCTCTGCCCCGCGAGAGGCGATGTTCGCGAGGTGGTGATATTCGGGGGGCAGGACCTCGGCGTGGCGATTGCGCAAACGCTGCTCGACCAGGGCATCGGCGTGCGTCTCATCGAAGCCGATCGCGACCGTTCCGAGGTCGTCGCCGAGCAGCTGCCGCGGGCGCGTGTCTTCAACGCGAGCGCGCTGGACTCCGAGTTTCTGCGCCGAGAGGGAATCGGACGCGTCCAGGCTGCGATCGTCGCCATGCGCGAGGACGCGAAGAACCTGTTCGTCGCGACCCTGACGCGGTCGCTCGGCGTCGCATACACGATCGCGCTCGCGCACGAGCCCATCTCGGCGGAGATCTATGACTATTCGCCGGCCGCGGACGTGACGGTCGATCCGCGCCTCGTAACGGCGGAGGAGATCGTTCGCTTCGCGCACGACCCGCGCACACGGCAGGTCTCGATGCTCGAAGGCGAGCGCTTCGTGATCCTCGACATCACGACCCGGCCGGAGAGCGAGTATGTCGGCCTGTCGCTCCGCGAGATGCCGATTCGCGGCGCCCTCATCGCCGCGATCGTTCGAGACGGCAAGGCGATCTTCCCCCACAGCGAGGACGTTCTCGAGGCCGGCGACCGGGTAATCGTCTTCACGGAGTCGTCCCGCGCGGCGGAAGTGGAGCGCGTTCTTTGAGCTCCGCCGGGGGGCGCAGGATCGGGCCGCCCGCCCGACTTGGCGTCGACGTCTCCGGCGCTCTCAACCTCGTCGGCGAGCTGGTCAAGTACGTTGGGCTTTCCGCCCTCGTCCTCGCTGCGTTCGCCGTGGCCCACTCGGAGCCCGTCTGGCCATTCCTCGCGTCCGGGGCGCTCGTGAGCGCGCTCGGCGTCGTTCTCGAGTGGAGGACCCACGGCCGGGAAGAGGTGGGAGTGCGGGAAGGCTACCTCGTCATCTGCGTCACGTGGCTCATCGCAGCCGCATACGGTGCTCTCCCCTACATCCTCTCCGACGATCCGCAGCTCGGACGTCCGGTCGACGCTTTCTTCGAGGGGATGTCGGGCTTCACGACGACCGGGGCTACCACGGCGACCGACGTTTCGACGCTTCCCGTGTCGATCCAGGTCTGGCGGCAGCTGACGGTCTGGCTCGGCGGAATCGGAGTCGTCGCACTCGCCCTTGCGGTCCTGCCACGACTGCGCGTGGGGGGCCGCCAGATCCTCGAGGCCGAGTTCGCCGGTCCCGAGATCGAGGGGCTGTCGGTGCGCATCCGAGACACCGTACGGCGCTTCGGGGTTCTCTATCTCGGGCTGACAGCCGCGGGATTCGTCGCACTCGCGGTGGGGCTGGGTCGGCAGCGGAGACGCAATGGACACGTACCAGGCATTCGCCCACACGCTCAGCACGCTCGGAACCGGAAGCTTTTCGACGGAGCCGGACTCGATCGGCGCCTTCGGCGCGGTGACGCAGTGGACGGTCCTCGTCTTCATGGTCGTCGCAGGGACCAACTTCCTTCTCCTCTACCGCACCTTCGTCCTGGGTCGAGTGCGCGAGTCCTCACGCGACGAGGAGCTTCGCCTGTACATCGCCGTTCTGGCGTTTGCCGGAGCGATCGTCGCGATGGTCCTCCTCCTGCGCGGGCCCGAGGGAGGCGAGGCGGCCGTCCGATCGGGCTTGTTCGAGGTCGTCTCGGTGGTCACGACGACCGGGTACTTCACCGTCGACTATGCGCAGTGGCCGACGTTCGCTCTCATGGTCCTCGCGCTTCTCTTCTTCGCCGGCGGGTGTGCGGGCTCGACCGCGGGCTCGATCAAGATGGTCCGCCACCTTCTCGTCGGGCGACTCGTGGGTCGCGAGGTCGTCCGTACGCTGCAGCCCGAGCTGATACGTCCTGTCCGCTACAACGGAGCCGTCGTCGACCAGCAGACGCTGTTCGCAATCGTCTCGTTCGTCCTCATCTACGTCGCCGTCTTCGTTCTGGGGACGGCGGTGCTGGCCTTCGAGTCCGCACTCCGCGACCAAGAGGCCGGTGCGCTCGATCTCATCTTCGCCTCGGCGTCGACGCTCGGGAATGCAGGAGTGGGCCTCGGATCAGCCGGCCCGAGGGGCTCGTTCGAGTCGTTCGGCGACTCCTCCACGCTGACGATGACCGTCCTCATGTGGGTCGGGCGACTCGAGATCCTGCCAATCGTCGTTCTGCTCCGGCGGAGCTACTGGCGCGTCTAGGACGCCCAGCCCGTAACGAGCCAGCGCCCGCGCCGAAACCGCGTGGTCATCAGCGTTAGCCGGACGACGATCAGCACGACCAGCGCGGCCCAGACACCGCGAATCCCCCAGTCGCCGGCGAGTGCGGCGAGCAGCACCGTCGCGCACGCGGTGAAGGCGACGACCATCGACCCGGCGAGGAACGGCCCGTCCCCCGCGCCGATGAGGATCCCGTCGAGCGCGAAGACCGCGCCGTTCAGCGGTTGCATCAGCGCGAAGAGCGGCCACAGGAGCGCAGCCTCGTCGAGCACCGAGGCGTCGCCGGTGAACGCCCGAGGAAGCACGCTCCCGAGCCCGAGCATGAGTAACGCGAACGCCCCGCCGAGCGCGACGGAGAGCCAGATCATGCGCTCGCTCGCGCCGTAGGCGTCCTCCCTCCGCCCCGCGCCCAGCTCGCGCCCGACGATGATCTGGCCCGCGATCGCGACCGCGTCGAGGACGAGCGCGAGGAAGATCCAGAGCTGGAAGGCGACCTGGTGCGCCCCGATCGCGGCCTCGCCGAAACGCGTCGCGACGGCGCCGGCGAGGACGAACGAGCTCATGAGCGCCGTCGTGCGGACGAAGATCCACTTCCCGAGCGAGAGCACCCGCCGCGCGAGGCCGAGGCGGAGCCGCGCATCGGCGAGGTGCATCCCGCGCAGGATCACGACGAGGAACGCGACGCCCATGCCGAGCTGGGCGATCGCTGTGCCCCACGCCGATCCCTCGATGCCCCAGCCGATGCCGTAGACGAAGACGACCTCGAGCACGACGTTGGCCGCGTTCGCGACGACGAGGATGACGAGCGGCGTCCGCAGATCCGAGATGCCGCGCAGGTAGCCCTGGCCTCCGAGCGCGAGAAAGGCGGCGGGGAGCCCGATCGCCGCGATGCGAAGATAGGTGACGGCGTACTCGGCGGCCTCCCCCTCGCCGCCCATCAGCGAGACGAGTGGCTCCGCGAGCACGGCGACGAGCGTCGCGACCGCGATACCGAACGCGAGCGAGAGCCACACCGCCTGCGCGCCGAGGCGGCGCGCGGTCTCCTCCTCGCCTGCGCCGCCGGCTCGCGCCACCTGCGCCGTCGTCCCGTACTGGAGGAAGTTGAAGATCGCGAAGACGCCGCCGAGCACCGCGAAGGCGATGCCGAGCGCGGCGAGCTGGGATCGCCCGAGGTGGCCGACGATCGCGGTGTCGACGAGGAGGTACAGCGGCTCGGCCGCGAGTGCGCCCAGCGCGGGGAGCGCGAGCCGCACGATCTCCCGGTCGTACGGCGACCGCAGCCTCATCCCGACCCGACTCCGTCAGCCGCCACGAGCCCGCAAGCTACAAGGTGTCACGTGGACGAGCTCGGACGCCCGGCGCGGGCTCACCACGGC
>JBOHBB010000271.1:0-3756 GCA_050698135.1 Gaiellaceae bacterium | reverse complement strand
CGGTCCGCCGTGGCCGTTTGTGGCGGCGGCCTGTGTCTTGTTCCAGTGCCGCAACGCGTGTTTCCGCACCGCCGCCCGCCGCCGGTCCTGGCCGCCGTTGGCCGCCGCCGGCGCCTCGAGCAGCGCGAGCGCCTGTTCCAGCGGCGTCGGCACGGGCTCCGGTTCGGGCTCGGGCTCCGGGGGCGGCTCGCGCTCGGGGAGCAGTCGATACAGGATGACCGCGGCGGCGGCCACGAAGAGCGTGCCGGCGACCACGAGGAGGCCAAGGAGGAGCCAAGGCGACACGCGGTAGGAGACGGCCGGCAAGGACAGCAGGTCGGCACGCCAGGGCGACGCGAGCACGTCGCGCCGATTTTCGTCGGGGCCTGCGAGCCTCGAGTGGACGATGAGCGGCGGCCACTCCGCGTCGACGGTCAGCCGCCGCGAGCCCTCCCCGACCGGGGCGGCGTACGAGATGCGGGCGGCGTCGAACTGGACCTCCTCGGTCTCGCGCACCGGGACGCACGGCTGCGCGAGGCAGCGAAGCACGTACGTGGTACGAAGAAACGCGGTCGAGCCGGAGTCTCGGCGCGTGCGTTCGGGGGTCCCCACCGGCTTCCAGGCGGCGTGGGACCACCTGACCTCGACGGCGTCCGGATCGATAACCGTCCGGTCGACGACGACGTCGACGGTGGCGGTCAACGTGTCCCCGAAGAGCGCGATCCGCGGCGAGAGCGTCGCGGCGGCGGCGATCGGGGCTCTCTGGGCCGGGGGCGCATCGTCGTCGGCGCCGGAGCGCAGTCCCGCGACGAGGACGACCGCGAGCGCGGCCACGACGGCGCCGAGCGCCAGCGCGAGCCTCGTCGGGATCCGGGTGCGGGGCATCACGCGCCCACCACGCGCCTCGTTCGCCGGAGGTCGGTCCACACGAGGAAGCTGGCGAGGATGTCCGACCGGTCGCTCGAGCCGAGCACGATCGGGTCGACGTCCAGGAGGCGGAAGGTCTCGGTCAGCTCGTGCAGGCGCGCCTCGTTCGCGGCCCGCCGGGCCGCAGCCTCACGCTTACGGAGGCGGACGGAGCCCACGCTTCCGGTCTCCGGGTCCCGCAGCGGGAGGACGACGCCGCTCACCTCCGGGAAGCTCTGCTCCCACGTCGGGTCCTGGATCACGACGGGCACGAGGTCCCAGCGGTTCTCGATCGCCGCCAGCCACACGTCGCTCGAAGGCGGGGGGATGAAGTCGGAGAGGACGAAGACGAAGGTCCCAGGGCTGACGGCCCGGGTGTGGTTCGCGAGGTGGGCGATCGAGCGCTCGAGCCAGTCGTGAGGGCCCCCGTACTCGAGCGACCACAGCCGGTCGTCCTTGAGCTCGATCAGCTTGCGCTCGCCCTTGGGCTGCCGCCAATGCGGGTCGCCGTCCGCGTAGTCGAGGTAGCCGACGAAGCCACCTGCGGCGCCTGCGCTGGCGAGCACGAGCTCGACCGTGTGGCGCATCGCCTCGGGCTTGTCGAGCCACGGGAGGGGGGACGCGAAGTGCGCCATCTGCGGGCGGCGGTCGCAGACGATGAGGATCTTCGGCGCCTCCTCGGCGAACCGCTCGCGCACGACGAACTCGTCGGCGCCCCTTGCCGTCGACAACCGTGCGGAGGCCGCCCAGTCGATCGCGTCCATGTCGTCGCCCGGCCGATACGGCCTCGAGCCGGCGACGTCGGTCCCCGACCCTCTCCGCAGGCTGCGCATCGTGCCGAAGGAGACCCCGTGCACCCGCCGGCGGGGAACGAGGGGGAACGTCAGCCGAGCGGTTCTCACGCTGCCCCCGGCCTAGGCGGGGCGGGGCTGCCCGAAGAAGGGATCCTCCTCCGAGCCCGGTCTCGGCGCCAGCTCGAGACAGGCGGCGCGGAACTCGTCGATCGCCTCCGCCCATCCCGTCGCCCGGGCGCGCGCGACGAAGCTTGGCGTGAAGACGACGCGGTGGACGAGGACCGGGAGGAAGAGGCGCTCGATGTCCTCCGGGATCACGTACCCGCGCCCCTCGAGCAGCGCCCAGGCGCGTGCGGCGCGCTCGAGCGCGAGGCTGCCGCGGACCGAGCTCCCGATCACCACGGACTCCTGCTCGCGCGTCGTCCGCACGAGCTCGACGAGCCAGCGATGGAGGACTCCGTCGACGTAGATGTCCTGCGCCTGCGCGCGGAGCTCGTGCACGTCCTCGAGCGTGATCGCGGGCTCCAGGGCATCGAGCGGGTGCGTGTAGCGCTGCTGCTCGAGGATCCGGAGCTCGTCGTCGAAGCCTGGGTAGCCGAGCGCCGTCCGTAGGAAGAAGCGGTCGAGCTGGGCCTCCGGGAGCGGGAAGGTGCCCTCGTACTCGATCGGGTTCTCGGTCGCGATGAGGAGGAACGGCGAGGGGAGCTCCCTCGTCACGCCGTCGACCGTCACCTGGAACTCGGCCATCGCCTCGAGGAGAGCGGACTGCGTCTTCGGAGTCGCGCGGTTGATCTCGTCGACGAGGACGACGTTGGCGAAGACCGGGCCGGGGCGGAACTCGAAGTCGCGCGACTTCTGATCGAACACGGACATGCCGGTCACGTCCGTCGGCTGGAGGTCGGGCGTGCACTGGATGCGCGCTGGCGTGGCCCCCTCGATCGTGCCCGCGATCGCGCGCGCCAGCATCGTTTTCGCCGTCCCGGGCACGTCTTCCAGGAGCACGTGCCCACCACACGTGAGCGCCGTCAGGACGAGCTTGATCTCCTCCCGCTTCCCGTACACGACGTGCTCGATGTTGTCGAGGAATCTCGAGGCGATGGCGCTGGCCCGCGCGAAGCGCTCGGGATCACGCTCGCGCTCGACGACGGCCGGCTCCACCGGCGTGATGGTAGCTGCGGGTGTCTCTCGGGCTGGGACTGCCATCGCCGCTCAGCTACTTCTACGCCCGCGGCCGCGACTTGTTAGGAGTCGCGAAGCGACTCGTCCGCGCAGCGGACCAGTGGAGGGGGTCTGGGGGAACCGGGAGGTTCCACCAGCTATCCCCAGCAACCCGGCTACCGCACCGAGCTACTGCTGCTCTACCTCAGCGCCTCCGCGCCGCCGACGACCTCGAGGATCTCCTGCGTGATCTCGGCCTGGCGGGCACGGTTCATCTGGAGCGTGAGGCTGTCGATCAGCTCTCCCGCGTTCTTCGAGGCGTTCCGCATCGCGGTCATCCGCGCACCCTGCTCCGACGCCGTCGACTCGAGCAGCGCCCGATAGATCTGCGTCTCGACGTAGACGGGCAGCAGCCGCTGCATGATATCCTCGGGCTCGGGCTCGAAGATGAAGTCGCCGCGGAGCGTGTCCGTCTCGCGCTCCTCCTCGTCCGTCTCGAGGATGTCCGGCGAGATCGGGAGCACGTCCTGCTCGGTGACGCGCTGGGTGAGGGCGGAGACGTACGTGTTGTAGACGAGCGTCACGCGGTCGACCTCGCCCTCGGTGAAGAGCTCGGAGACGCGGTGCGCGATCGCCTGCGCGTCCTCGTACGCGGGCCGGTCGGTGAACCCGATGTACTCGCCCGCGAGCTCACGGCGGCGGAACGTCAGCGTCGAGCGGCCCTTCTTCCCCACCGCGACCCAGCGAACGACCTTCCCTTCAGCCTGCACCGTCCGCTCGAGCGCGAACGCCCGTGCCTTCGGCCAGAAGAGCGCGTTCGAGCGCAAGGGCACGCCGGACGATCTGTGCGTTGAACGCGCCGGCGAGCCCGCGGTCTCCCGTCAACGGAACGATCGCGACCGTTTCCACGCTCTCCCGC
>JBOHBB010000270.1:0-10849 GCA_050698135.1 Gaiellaceae bacterium | reverse complement strand
GCCGCGAGCAGGCCGAGCGCGACGGCCTCGCCGTGGCTCAGACGGCGGTAGTCGCCCGCGGCTTCGAGCGCGTGCGCAAACGTGTGGCCGAGGTTCAGCACCGCCCGCTCGCCCTGCTCGTGCGGGTCACGCAGGCAGACGGCGGCCTTGTAGGCGGCGCAGCGGCGCACCAGCTCATCGAGCTCGAGCTCCCACAGCGGCTCCCCGGCGAGCAGGCCGGTCTTCGCGACCTCGGCGAGGCCGTTCGCGAGCTCTTCCTCGGGCAGCGTCTCGAGCAGCGTCGTGTCGACGGTCGTCTCGACCGGCCAGTGGAACGCGCCGACGAGGTTCTTGCCCTCCGGGAGGTCCAGCGCAGTCTTGCCGCCGATCGCCGCGTCGACCTGCCCCACGAGGGTCGAGGGCACGGCGTGCCAGGCGACCCCCCGAAGGTAGGTCGCGGCGACGAAGCCCGAGAGGTCGGTCGTCGACCCGCCGCCGACGGCGACGAGCGTGGAGCCCCGGTCGATCCGCAGCGTGCGCCAGAGGCGCTCGGCCTCGGCGAGGGTCTTCACGGCCTCGCCGGCAGGCACGACGGCGGTCGCCTCGATCCCGTGGAGCCCTGCGACCGTCTCGTCGACGACGACCGCGTCGCCTTTCGCCTCGCGATGGGCAGCGAAGCGGATCCCCGCCGCCGCCAGCACGACGCCGTGCACGTCCGCCGCGCGCGCGTCCGCGACCGCCTCGTAGAGCGGCGCCCGTAGCTCGTACCGGCGCCGGAGCTCGGGCTCGTCACGGGCGAGCGGCCTCTCGCTGCCGCCGATGCGCTCCCACGCCGTGTCCACGTCGACGTGGAGGTGCACGACGAGTGCGTCGAGCCCCGGGACGAGGCCCGTCGTCTCGACGGCGCCCCCGCCGACAGCGACGACGGCCGGCTCCCGGAGACTGCAGGCATCCACGAGAGCGCTCGCCTCGAGCTCGCGGAACGCCGCCTCGCCCCGGGTCGCGAAGAGCTCCGAGATCGGCCCGTGCTCGCGCTCGATCTCGTCGTCGACGTCGCGGAACGGCCTGCCGAGACGCCGCGCCACCTCGGCGCCGATCGTCGTCTTCCCCGCCCCCATGAAGCCGACGAGGACGACGTGCCGGTCTAGCGCGTGCGCCAGCGGATTCGCTCCACGTAAGCCGCATGCGACGCGATGACGTCCACGAGTGCGTCGCCGCCGAACTTCTCCCGCGCGGCCCGGGCGAGCTCCCAGGCGACGGCCGCCTCTGCGACGACCGCGAGGGCCTCGACGGCCTGGACGTCGCTCCGCTCGACGAGCGCCTGCCCGGCCTCGCCGGTGGCGAGATCGACGGAGCCGAGCGGCCGCATCAGCGTCGGTAAGGGCTTCATCGCGGCGCGGATGACGACCGGCTCGCCGTTCGTGACGCCGCCTTCGATGCCGCCCGCGCGGTTCGTCCGGCGCCGCATCCCCGGCTCGATCTCGTCATGGGCCTCGGACCCCCGGACCCGGGAGAGCGCGAACCCGTCGCCGATCTCGACACCCTTCACGGCCTGGATCCCCATCAACGCAG
Organism: Gaiellaceae bacterium; assembly: GCA_050698135.1. Lineage (GTDB taxonomy): Bacteria > Actinomycetota > Thermoleophilia > Gaiellales > Gaiellaceae > GMQP-bins7. The sequence continues at coordinate 9,298 of JBOHBB010000270.1, read as the reverse complement.
CGGCGAGCCGAGCGTCGAGCCGCTCCGCCTTCTCGGCGTAGGAGCCGAGGCCCGGCGGGACGCCGTCGGCGACGACCTCGACGACGCCGCCGAGTGTGTTGCGGTCGGCACGCGCCGCCTCGGTCACGGCCTTCCACTCCTCCGGAGCCGGCTCCATCCCGATCTCGAGGACGCGGCCCGCGACCGACACGCCGATCTCCCCGAGTAGCGCCTTCGCAACGGCGCCGGCAGCGACGTGAGCCGCGGTCTGGCGGGCGCTGGCGCGCTCGAGCGCGTTCCGCACGTCGTCGTGCCCGTACTTGAGGACGCCGGGCAGATCCGCATGCCCGGGGCGGGGCAGCGTGACCGGCGCTGCCCCCTTTCCCGTCGGCTCGCCTGCCGGCGGCCACGGGCTCATCCCCCACGCCCAGCTCGCGTGGTCGCGGTTCGCGATGACGAGCGCGAGCGGCGATCCGAGCGTCACGCCGTGGCGCAGGCCGGCCACCACCTCCACCTCGTCCCGCTCGAGCTGCTGCCTCGGGCTCCGCCCGTACCCCTCGCGGCGGCGACGCAGGTCGTCGTCGATCGCGTCGCGGTCCAGCCGCAGCCCCGCCGGCAGCCCGACGAGGATCGCGACGAGCGCCGGGCCGTGGGACTCCCCCGCCGTGACGAGCTCGAGGCTCACGCGGGCAAGCCTAGTGCGGCCCGCATCGCCTCGACCGGAGCGGGAGTGCCCGTCCAGAGCTCGAACGACGCGGCGCCCTGCGCGACGAGGACCTCGAGGCCCGTCACGACCTCCGCGCCGGCTCGACGCGCCGCCTCGGCGGTCGCCGTCTCCGGGTACGGGAGGTCGACGAGCACCTGGCCGGGTCCGAGCTCGACGACGACCTCGTCGCGGGCGGAGGTCGCGTTGACGACGAGGTCGGCGCCCTCGACGACAGGCGGCCACTCATCCCGGCGTGAGAACCGTCGCGCGTGCGGGAGCGCCTGGACGAAGGCCGTCGCGGCGCCTCCGTCACCGAGGACGACGGGGCGCTCCTCCGGGAGACCGGACAGGATCGCCGCATCGGTCGACGCCCCTTCGACGCCGTCCTGCCGCACGAGCAGGGTGTTCACGGACAGCGGGCTTCCCGGCGCGCAGAGATGCGCGACGCGATGCTTGTGCGGGGTCGTCACGTTCGCCCCCGCGAACCCGAGAGCGCCGAGACCGCGGACCGCGTCCGCCAGGCGATCGGGCGGCGTCGGCAGCGGCACGTACACCCAGTCGAGGCCGAGCGCGGCGAAGGCGGCGTTCTGCATCCGCGGCGACAGCGAGTGCTCGACCGGCCAGCCGAGGATGCCGACGAGGCGGGTCGTCCCCGAGATCTCGCTCACGCCGGGAGTATCGCCCGCTCCGTCCGCGCGGAGCCCAGCATCAGACGTTCACGCGAGCCTCGGTTCGGGCGTTGCCCGTTCGTCTTCATGGTGGCGCCCGGAGACGGCACCCTCGAGCCAGTGCCGGAGTGCGAGTGTCGCCGCTCGTCTTTCGACGGCCGGGAGCACTAACGATCGTCGTGGCGAGCACCGATAAGTCCCCTCATGACGGAGCCTGCGGCACTTCGGCGGGGCGCGGACCCACAGCCAGGCCGCATCGCGAGCTCGGGCCGGCAGGACACGGTCCTGCTGTTGAGCCGCTCCGAGCCGGAGTGGCGCCTGGTGGCGACCACCGTTCAAGGGTGCGGCTGTCTCGTGCTCGAGACTGCGAGCGTCTCGGAGGCGCTCGACCATCTCCGCAAAGCCGTCCCGGATGTCGTCTTGCTTCCCGGGGACATCCAAGGGTTCCAGTTCCTCGATCGACTCCGTGACGAGGAACGTTGGGACTCGGTTCCCGCCATCGTCCTGACGTTGGCCGACAACGCCGCGGCGATGTTCGAGGCGTTCGAGCGGGGCGCCGATGATGTGGTGCCGTACGCTGCGCAGCCCGGCGAGCTCGCGGCCCGAATCCGGGCACGGCTCGATCGCCGAGCTGTCGCGCGAGCCGACATGCTGCGCGACCCGCTGACCGGAGCGCTCACAGAGGAGAGCTTCGCGTTGCTGTTGCGGCGCGAGTCCGACCGCGTGCGGCTGACGAATCGCCCGGCCTGTCTCGCCTATCTCACGTTCCACGAGCTGTCCGAGGTCGGAGCTCGGCTCGGACAACGGGCGCAGGATGCCGTCCTCGCGGACGTGGTATCGCTCGTTCGTGCGGACGGGCGAGCGCTCGACGACATCGGCTTCTCAAGCGGTCATCTTGCCCTGCTCCTCCCCGACACGCCGCCATGGGCCGCGCAGGCCCGACTGAACCGGCTCGTCAGCCGGGTCCACACGAGGACCTTCTTGCTGGAAGGCACCCCTGTGCAGCTCACGCCGGCGATCGGATTCGCTGCGCTGCAGCCCGATGTCGATCCAAGTGGGAGCGAGTCGCGTGCCTGGACGGCGACGATGCACGCCGCGGAGCAGCTCGACCTCCAGGCGAAGCCTTGGCAAGGGGGCTCCGACGAGCGCAGCCCCGGCCGCGGCCGGTTTCGCGGGTGGTTGGACGGGCGTCGCACCCTGTTCCAGGTCGTCGCCCAGCAGGCCGCGTGCCTGGGTGGACCGCTCCTCGCATACTGGGCGCTCGATCGCGCCGGGCTGGACGTCACGAGTGTGGCGTACCTCGTGGTGGTGGCTGCCCTCGCCTTGACGGCGCTCGCGATCTGGGTCGAGTGCCTCGCCGCGTATCGCCCCCAACAGCCGCCGGAGACCGCTCGGGCCCGCTATCCGCCGGCGAGCGCGATCATCGCTGCATATCTCCCCAACGAGGCGGATACGGTCGTGGAAACGGTCGAGGCGTTCCTGCGACAGGACTACAACCAGCTCCAGGTCATCCTCGCGTACAACACGCCTCATGACCTGCCGGTGGAAGACGAGCTTCGTGCGATCGCCGTGCGCGACCCACGGTTCGTTCCCATGCGTGTCGACTGGAGCGCGTCCAAGGCCCAGAACGTCAATGCAGCGCTCGCTCGTGTCACCGGTACGTTCGTCGCCGTGTTCGACGCCGATCACCACCCGGCTCCGGGCTCCTTCCGCCGGGCGTGGCACTGGCTGTCGGATGGCGTGGACGTCGTGCAGGGGCATTGCGTCGTGCGAAACGGCGAGGACGGCGCCGTTCAGAAGCTCGTAGCGACCGAGTTCGAAGCGATCTACGCGGTCGCGCACCCGGGTCGCGCGCGCGTCCATGGTTTCGGCATCTTCGGGGGCTCGAACGGCTACTGGCGAACCCCGCTGCTGAAGCAGACGAGGATGCGGTCGTTCATGCTCACCGAGGACATCGACTCCTCGATGCGTGTCCTTGCCGACGGAAGGCGGATCGTCTCGGATCCCGGCCTCGTGTCGACGGAGCTCGCACCTGAGAGCTTCCGCGTGCTCTGGGGCCAGCGACTGCGATGGGCTCAAGGGTGGTCTCAGGTGTCGTTTCGCTATCTGCGCACTGGCCTGCGCAACGACCGGTTGAGCGTTCGGCAGCGACTGGGCCTCGTCTATCTGCTCGGCTGGCGCGAGGTGTTCCCGTGGATCTCGCTCCAGATCTTCCCGATCCTCGCGTACTGGTACCTGCGCGGGTCTCCGCCGATTTCCTGGGTCGTGCCGGTGTTCCTGGCTACGACGGCTTTCACGTTCAGCGCCGGCGTCATGCAAGCCTGGACGGCGTGGCGTCTTGCAATCCCCGACCTGCGCCGTCACCGTCGCTGGTTCCTGGTCTACGGCCTCGGGTCGCAGCTCGTCTACACGGAGTTCAAGAACGTCGTCGCGCGGACGGCGCACCTGAAGGAGCTCATGGGCGAGCGCAGGTGGAAGGTGACTCCACGGACGGCACGGCCAGGGTCGTCGAACCGCGTCTCGGCTGACGGGCAACGCGTCTCGACGAGCCCGAACGCCGCATCGTGAGCGGGGCCGGCGATCCCGGGAGACGGCCGCCGCACCGTCGTCGCGGCCTGGCGTTCCCGGGTGTCCGCTAGCAGCCGAAGCCGTACTTGCACTTCTTGCGGAAGAACTCGGACTCGCTCGCCGTGAAGAAGTGATGGACGCCGTCCGGCTTGCGGACGAAGTAGAGGTGGTCGACGGGCGCGGGATTCGCCGCCGCGCGCATCGAGGCGAGCCCCGGGTTCGCGATCGGGGTCGGAGGGAGCCCGAGCCGGTTCCTCGTGTTGTACGGATCGTCGCTATCCAGGTCCGACTGCCGAAGCGGCTCGGTGCCGGGGACATCCCGCCCGTAGCGGATCGTCGCATCGATGCCGAGCGGCATCCCGAGCCGCAGCCGGTTGTAGATCACCGCCGCGACGAGCCGCCGCTCCTCCGGCGCGACCGTCTCCTTCTCGACCATCGAGGCGATGATGAGGACGTCGTAGGGCGTCAGCTTCTTCCTCTTCGCCTCGCGGAGGTCGACCCGCCGCCACTGCCTCCGGAAGTGGGCGAGCTGGTCGCGGACGAGCCCGGCCGAGGGCGTGTGCTGGCTGAACTCGTAGGTCGAGGGGAAGAGGAACCCCTCGATCGACCTCCCTCCCCAGTCCTTCCGGAACTCAGCCGGCGGGATCGCCGCCTCACTCGCCCCCAGGTAGCCCGACCGCGTCAACCGCGGCGTCACGTCTCGCTTCTGGATCGCGATCTCGCGCACCGCGGCCACGCGGTCCGCCATCTCCGCGCGCGTGAACCCCTCCGGGAAGATGATGCGGAGGCGTGCGATCGCCGGCGTCGTCTCCGGAGGTGGAGGCGGAGGGGCGTCGTCGCGGAGCAGCGCGGCGCCGGCCCATCCGGCCGCGCCGAGCACGACGAGCAGGGTAATCCCGGCGACCGTGCGGCGTGCCCAGATGCGACGGGAGCCGTACCGGGTCAGGTCCGCGCCGCCCATGCAAGGTAGCTCTCGAGCAGGTGCGCGGCCGCGCGTGCGTCCTCGGGAGCGGAGCCCTCGCCCCGGATCGCGAGCGTGGTCGTGAAGCGCTCGTCGTAGGTCTCGACCGGGACTCCGAGGGCGTCGCGGAGCGCGCTCACGAACGCCTCCGTCTCGGCGGCCTGACTCCCCCGCTCCCCGCGGAGCGTGAGCGGCAACCCGACGACGACGAGGTCAACCCCGTGCTCGTCGACGAGGTCCCGGATCCGCGCCAGCCCCGCCGGGGAGGCCGCCTGCTCGACGACTCCCAGCGGACGCGCGAGCAAGCCCGTCGCGTCGGAGATCGCGACGCCGGTGCGCACAGCGCCGTAGTCCAGCGCGAGGGCCTTCACCGAAGCGCGCCGAGGATCAGGCGCTCGGCCTCCGCGAGCGCCTCGGGCAGCTTCTCGGGGTCCTTCCCTCCGGCGCGCGCCATCGTCGGCCTGCCGCCGCCGCCCCCGCCGACGATCGCCGCAGCCTGCCGCACGACGTCGGAGGCGCTCACCCGCTCGGCGACGGTGTCGTCGAAGTTCGCGACGAGGTGCACCTTCCCGTCCTCGCGCGAGCCGAGGACGACGGCCGCCGGCGCGTGCCTCTGCTTGAAGCGGTCGGAGAGGTCGAGGAGCTCCTCGGCGTCGAGGCCCTCGACCGTCTGCACGATGACGCTGACGCCGCCTTCGACCCGGACCTCGGCGTCCGCGTCGGGCCGCGCCGTGCCCCGGTCCGGGCGCGCCTTCGCCTCCTTCCGCACGCGCTCGAGCTCGGAGCGAAGCTCCTCGAGCTCGCGTGAGCGCGCGTCGAGGAGCGCCCATGCATCACCGGACGTGAGTGCCTCGATCCGGCGCACCCCGGCTCCGACCGAGCCCTCGGACAGGATCACGAACGGGCCGATCTGCGCGGTCGAGGAGACGTGCGTGCCGCCGCACAGCTCGACGGAGTACCCCGGGACCTCGACGACGCGGACGATGTCCCCGTACTTCTCGCCGAACAGCATCACCGCCCCGAGCCGGCGCGCCTCGTCGATCGGGGTCTCGAACACGTGCACGGGAAGGCCCGCGAACACTTGCTCGTTCACGCGTCGCTCGACCTCCTGCCGCTCCGCCGCGGTGAGCGCCTGCTCGTGGGTGAAGTCGAAGCGGAGCTTGTCCGGCCGCACCGCCGACCCCGCCTGCCGCACGTGGTCGCCGAGCACGTCCCGCAGGGCGCGGTGCAGGAGATGGGTGCCCGTGTGGTTCGCCATCGTCGGGAAGCGGACGCTCCACGGGACGACCGCACGTACGCGGTCGCCCTCGGCGAAGCCCGTCCCGCGCAGGAGCAGCGCCTGGTCGCCCGGGAGGCGGTACGCCTCGACGAGCTCGGCCCGCGTCCCGGACCCGTCGTCGAGCTCGACCGTGCCCTGATCCGTGACCTGGCCTCCGCCCGCGGGGTAGAAGGGCGACTCGCGGAGCTTCGCGAGGAAGAGTCCGTCCTCGAGCTGCTCGAGCGCCCCGAGCTGCGTAAGCACGTCCGTTTTCGCATAGCCCACGAACTCGGTGGTGAAGTCCGCGCTCCTCGCGAAGTCGGCCGCGCGCTGTAGCTCGCTCGAGCCTGCAGCCGCACGTGAGACCTCGCGATGCTGCGCCATCTCGATCTGGAACCCGTCCAGGTCGACCGCCTGGCCGCGCTCCTCCGCCAGCTCGACGGTCAGCTCCACCGGGAAGCCGTACGTCGCCGCGAGCGTGAACGCCTGTTCACCGGTGATCACGGTCTCGGAGCCGAGCTCCTCGAAGAGCTTCATCCCACGTTCGAGCGTCTCCAGGAACCGCTCCTCCTCGAGTCGCAGCAAACGCGCGATCTCGTCCGCCTGTGGCGGAAGCTCCGGAAACGCGTCGCCCATCTGCTCGACGACGACGGCGGACAGGCGATGGACGTCGTGCAGGCCGATGCGCTGTGCCTGCTGCACGGCGCGGCGGATGATGCGCCGCAGGACGTACCCACGACCCTCGTTCGACGGCGTGACACCGTCACCGACGAGGAAGGTCATCCCGCGGCCGTGATCGGCAAGGATCCGGTGCGCCTTCGTCGCGGCGGGTGAGTCCCCGTACGCGATGCCGGACTCGGCGGCGATCCAGCCCATGATCTCCTGGAAGCCGTCCGTCTCGTAGACCGAGCGGACGTCTTGCAGGATCGCCGCACCGCGCTCGAGGCCGAGCCCCGTGTCGATGTTCTGCTCGGGCAGCGGCGTCACCGTGCCGTCGGCGTGGAGCTCGTGCGCCATGAAGACGAGGTTCCAGAACTCGAGGAACCGATGGCAGCGCGGGCACGCGGGGGCGCAGTCCGGCTCGCCGCAGCCGTGCTCTTCCCCCCAGTCCCAGAAGATCTCCGAGTCCTGCCCGCAAGGCCCGGGGCCGCCCACGCCCCAGAAGTTCTCGGAAGTCGGGAGCGGGACGATTCGCTCGGGTGGCATGCCGATCCGCGTCCACAGCTCGATCGCGACCTCGTCCGGGCCTAGCTTCATCTGCGGGTCGCCCGCGTGGACAGTGACCCAGATGCGATCCCAGTCGAGCTTCATACGCTCCTGGATGAACTCCGTCGCGAGCTCGATCGCGCCCTCCTTGAAGTACTGCCCGAACGAGAAGTTCCCGAGCATCTCGTAGAACGTCAGGTGGTGGCCGTCGAGCCCCACGTCGTCGATGTCGACCGTGCGGAAGCACTTCTGCGACGTCGTCGTGAGCTGCGCCGGCGGCGGCTCCAGGCCGAGGAAGAACGGCATCTGCGGCTGCATGCCGGCCGTCGTGAGGAGGCTCGAGTGGTCGTCGGCGCGCGGCACGAGCGAGGCCGACGGAATGCGGAGGTGGCCCCGCTTTTCGAAGAACGCGAGGAATCCCTCTCTGAGCTCGGACGTCGTCCGCATCGTGCAATTCTTGCGCAAGTCCGGAGCCCGCTCGCGCGGACTCCTGTCGCGCGAGCGCGGTGAAGGCTCAGGCCGCGGGCGGAGGTGCGTCCGACGGGGGGTTGCCGGCCGCGTGGAGCTCCTCGTCGAGCTCGGTCTCGCGACGTGCCGCCGCCTCCTTCGCAACGGACACCGCCTCGCCCACGTCGCGGCGGGCGCGCAGGGCCCCGAAACCGTGGGAGATCCCCGACGCCAGCCCGGAGACCTTCTTCACCGGTGTCGTGATCGCCGTCGAGACCGCCCGCACGGCAGTGTCGGCGCTGTCGGCCATCGAGACTGCGCTGTCCGTGACGACATCGAGCTTGTCGAGCTGGTCGTTCACCCGGTCGACCGTCCCTCCCGACTTCACGAACACCGGCAGGAGGTCCCGCTCCGTGCCCTTGATGAGAACCGAGAGGCGGGCGAATGTCCCGCCGAGGCGCACGAGCATGTACGCGAGTGCGGCGCCGACCGCGATGAAGAAGATCGCGAGGGCGTAGTCGAGGACGTCGCCGGCGGTCGAGGCGAGGACGCTCATCGCCGGGATCCTAGTCCGTCCGGGTCAGGCAACGCCCGAGATGACGCCCGCGCCGACGACGGCGTCGCCGTCGTAGAGCGCCGCGACCTGGCCCCTGGCGACGGCGTGCGCGGGCTCCTCGAGCTCGAGCACGAAGCCCTCGGTCGACGCCTCGACCCGGGCGGCCACAGGTGCCGAGCGGTAGCGGAGCTTCGCCGAGACGCGCTCGGCCGGGAGATGGAGGATGCCCTCCGCCTCGACCCTCGTCACGGCGAGCGACTCCCGCGGGCCGACCACGACGGCGTTGGCCGCGCGGTCGGTGCCGAGCACGTACAGCGGGCGGCCGGACGCGACGCCCAGGCCGCGGCGCTGGCCGGGCGTGAACCTCCAGTAGCCGTCGTGGCGTCCGAGCACGGCCCCGGCTTCGTCGAGGATCGGCCCGTCGGCGCTCTCGAGGCCGTGGCGCTCGAGGAACCGGCGGTAGTCGCCGCCGGCGAGGAAGCACGCCTCCTGGCTCTCCGGCCGGCCGGCCGCCGCGAGGCCAGCGCGCGCGGCCTCGTCCCGAGTCTCCGCCTTCGACTGGCCGCCGAGCGGGAACCGGACGCGCCCGAGCACCGCCGGGTCGAGAGTCGAGAGCATGTACGACTGGTCCTTCTCCGGGTCCGCGCCGCGACCGACGAGGAGCCGCCCGTCGCGCTCGACGACCTGCGCGTAGTGGCCGGTCCAGAGGGCTTCCGCCCCAGCCCGCTCCGCGAACGCGAGCAGGGCGTCGAACCTGAACGCTCCATTGCAGCGCGCGCACGGGTTCGGGGTGTCTCCGGAGGCGTAGCCGGCCGCGAACGGGTCGACGACGGCCTCGCGGAACTCCTCGCGCAGGTCGAGCGTCACGTGCGGCACGCCGCGCGCGTGGCAGGTCGCCCGGGCGGCGGCCACGGCCTCGGTCGAGCAGCACGCGCGCTCGGCCGACGGG
>JBOHBB010000269.1:0-19239 GCA_050698135.1 Gaiellaceae bacterium | reverse complement strand
ACGTAGCGCTGTGCCGTCGACACCGTCGAGCGCACCCCGAGCACGCCCTGCCAGCCCGCCTCGTCGATCGTCGTCGGCGACACGGGCTGCTGGGCGCGAGCGCCGACGACGCCGACGAGGAGCGCGGCGGCGGTCGCCGCTCCCGCCCGGACGAGCGCCCTACGTGAACGACGCGTAGGCATCGAGCCCGAGGTAGGCGGGGTAGCGAAGCGCGTCGCGAAAGCGCGCGGCCGAGGCGATCATCGCCGCGTTGTCCGTGCACAGGGCGAGCGGCGCGAAGCGCGCCTCGGGCAGAGCCTCGCGCAGGCCGCTGTTGGCGGCGACTCCCCCGACGACGGCGATTCGGTCGAGCCCGGTCTGGCGGGCCGCCTCGCGTACGCGGCCGGAGAGCGCCCGCACGATCGCGCGCTGGTACGAGGCGGCCAGATCGGCCCGCCTCCTCGTCGCCTCGGCCTCGCCGAGGTCCCTGACGACGTAGAGCAGGGCGGTCTTGAGCCCGGAGAACGAGAAATCCAGTCCCGGCACGCGCGCGACCGGGAACGCGAACGCCTCGGCGTCGCCCTCGCGCGCGAGCCGATCGATCTCGGCACCGCCCGGGTACCCCAGCCCGAGCAGGCGGGCTCCCTTGTCGAACGCCTCGCCGGCCGCGTCGTCGAGCGTGGTCCCGATGCGCTCGGAGCGGCCACGCTCGCGCACGGCGAGCAGCATCGTGTGCCCGCCGCTCGCGAGCAGGCACAGGAAGGGCGGCTCGAGCGGGTCCGGCTCGAGATAGAGGGAGGCGACATGGCCCTCGAGGTGGTCCACGGGGACGAGCGGCAGCCGCCGCGCCCAGGCGAGCGCCTTCGCGGCGGAGAGGCCCACGAGCAGCGCTCCCACGAGGCCGGGGCCAGTCGTCACCGCGACCCGCTCGACCCGGTCGAGCGTCACCCCCGCCTCGCCGAGCGCCTCCCGCACGACCGGGGCGACGAGCTCGAGGTGGCGGCGCGAGGCGATCTCAGGGACGACACCCCCGTAGCGGGCGTGGAGGTCGGCCTGCGACGACACCACCGACGAGAGCACGGAGCCCTCGCCGGTGACGACCGCCGCCGCGGTCTCGTCGCACGACGTCTCGAGCGCGAGGATCACGGTGCCTCCTTCGCGGTCGCGCCCATAACGCCGGGGTTCACGACGCCTTCTCCTCGGTTGCGGGCTCCCGCCACATGATCAGCGCATCCTCGCGGTTGTCCGTGTAGTAGCCGCGCCGGATGCCGCGCGCCTCGAAGCCGAGCCGCTCGTACAGCCGGATCGCCTCGGCGTTCGAGACGCGCACCTCGAGCGTGTAGCCCCGCCTGGGGTCGGAGGCGGTTAACTCGAAGAGGCGCTCGAGAAGCGTCGACGCGATCCCCCGTCGCCGGAAGGTCGGCGAGACGGCGACGTTCATGACGTGCCAGGCGTCGACGTACCGGGACACGAACGCGTACCCGACGAGCTCCCCTTCCTCGAGGTACGCGCCGATCGCGATCGAGCTCGGCTTGCGGAGCTCGGCGGCGAACATCGACCGCGACCACGGGGTCGGATACGAGGCGCGCTCGATCTCCTCGACGGTCTCGAGGTCACGCTGGTCGAGCCGGCGGAGCTCGACGTTCACGCGGCGCTCCGCGCCTTCGCATCCGGCGCGCGCACGTAGATCGGGAGAACCTCCTCCGCCGGGCCGAAGCCCGGCGCGAGCGGGACGTGGAGCCGGGCATGCGGCACGTGGACGGGATCCGCGTCGGGCGGCACGAGCGCGCCGAGCCGCTCGAGCGCCGCCCGGTAGCGGATCGCGCCGTTGCCGACACACACGCTCCCCGGCTCGAGCTCGAGCTCGTCCGGGGCGACGGCGAGCGGCCCCGCGACGAACACCTCGCCACGGCGGGCGTCCACCACGGGAAACGCGTCCGGTCGAGCAGCGGCCAGCGCGTCCAGCGTCGAGACACCGGCAACCGGGACGTCGAGCGCCAGCGCGAGACCGCGGGCGACAGCGAGGCCGATCCTCGTCGACGTGAAGCTGCCCGGGCCCGTGCCGACCACGAGGGCGTCGACCGCGCGGGGCTCGACGCCGGCGTCACGCAGGAGGGCGTCGACGTCCTCGAGCAGCGTTCGGGGCACCGAGGTCCGCTCTCCGCGGACGCCGCCGTCCTCGACGAGCGCGCTCGTTGCGACGTCGGTGGCGGTGTCGAACGAGAGAGTCAGCATTCCTCGATTCCTTCTAGCAGCGAGCCGTCCGTCGCGGCGAGCTCGAGGATGCGCCGGTCGCCTCCGCGGTGTTCGAGACGAACCGAGACGCGAGCTGCAGGGAGCGCCGCGAGCCCTGCCTCGGGCCACTCGACGAACACGATCGCGTCGTCGAAGTACGGCTCCAGGTCGCCCCACTCGGCCGGGGAGACGCCGGTGAAGCGAAAGAGGTCGAGATGCGAGACGTCCGGGCTCCCGGCGTACCGGTGGCCGATCGTGAAGGTCGGGCTCGTGACGGGCGCGGTGATCCCGAGGGCCCGGCACGCCCCGCGCACGAACGTCGTCTTCCCCGTTCCGAGCTCCCCCGACACCGTGACGACGTCGCCCGGACTGAGGCGCGCGGCGACTCGCGCGGCGACCTGCTCGGTCTCGAACGCCGAGCCCGTCGCCACCTCCACGAGGCGCGCGGCGGGGTCAGACCCCCCGGGGCCTGGCGGCATCAGAACAGGCCGAGCTGGACGGGCTCGGGCTCTGCTGCTGGAGCCGGCTCCGGATCGTCGTTCGCCGGCGGCGCGTCGGCCGCACGGTCGAGAAGCGCGGGGATCCGCGAGAAGTCCTCCTCGAGGACCTTCAGCATCGACGGGGTGTAGAGGGCGGCGGCGGGATGGAAGAGCGGATACAGGAGCACGGTCCGCGCGCCCAGCGTCACCTCCTGCTCCTGGCCATGGACCCGCGTGATCCCCGCCGGGCGTCCCGAGAGAAGCTTCGTCGCGAAGTTCCCGAGCGTGGCGACGACCCTGGGCTCGATCAGCTCGATCTGGCGGAAGAGGTGTGGCTCGCAGGCGGCGATCTCGTCGGGCTGCGGGTCGCGGTTCCCCGGAGGCCGGCACTTGAGCACGTTCGCCACGAACACGTCGGCCCGCGTGAGGCCGATGCCTTCGAGCAGCCGGTCGAGGAGTTTCCCCGCCTGGCCGACGAACGGCACCCCTTGCTGGTCCTCGTGGAAGCCGGGCGCCTCGCCGACGAACACGAGGTCCGCGTCGGGGCTCCCCGAGCCGAAGACGACCTGGGTCCGCCCGGTCGAGAGCGCGCACTTCGTGCACGAGGCCGTCTGCTCCGCGTACTCCCGGAGCGCCGCTGCGCGCTCGACGGTGTCCATCGGGGCTCAGTCTACGCCGCGCCCCGGATGCGTCACTCCTCGGCGCCGGCCTCCACCTCGCCCCGCCGGGGCACGTACATCCAGGCGAGGCCACCGACGAGGACTGCCGCGCCGACGACGACCCCGGTCGTCTGCTTCCACCCGAAGCCGTCCTCGTCGCCGATCCCGAGCGAGTCCGCGAGCGCCGAGAGGACGAGGAGCACCGCACCGACCGCGACGACCACCCAGGCCACGAATCTCCGCTCCATCCTCCTCCTTCCGAGGTGGATGGTACTCCCGCGCGTGCGAGGAGCCTAGTGGCCGCAGCCGCAGGAGCCGCCGCAGCATCCACCGCCGCCGGCGCCCGCAGAAGGAGCGGAGACGGTCGCCTTCACGCCCGCGCCGTGCACGGCGAACGTGGAGAGCTGCTTGAGCACGTTCGCGCCGCCGCACGCCGGGCAGGTGACCGCCTGCTCGCCCGACCGGACGAGCTCCTCGAAGTGCGACTCGCACTCCATGCACGCGTACTCGTAGATCGGCACGCCGCGAGTGTACTGTCGCGGGCGGTGGAGCGGTGGGCCGTCCCCGTGCTCGAGGGCCGGATCGTCCGGCTCGAGCCCCTCTCTCCCGAGCACGAGCAGGGGCTGTGGCTCGCGTCCCGCGATCCGCGGACCTGGCAGTGGCTCGGCATCGTCCAGCCGGCGAGCCGCGAGGAGTGGAGCGCCTTCATGGAACAGGCTCTCGCCGCCGCCGCCGAGAGCACGGAGCTCCCGCTCGTGACGGTGCGCGACGGAGAGGTCGTGGGCTCGACGCGCTTCCTCGCACTGCGGCCAGAGCACGGGTCGGTCGAGATCGGCTGGACGTGGCTCCATCCGTCCGCCTGGGGCACCGGCGCGAACGTCGAGGCGAAGCTGCTCCAGCTCGGGCACGCGTTCGAGGCATGGGGCTGCAGGCGCGTCGAGTTCAAGACCGATGCGCTGAACGAGCGGTCCCGCCGCGCGCTGGAGGCGCTCGGGGCGACCTTCGAGGGGATCCACCGCAAGCACATGCTCGTGCGGAGTGGCGAGAACCGCGACAGCGCGTGGTACAGCGTCACGGACGACGAGTGGCCGAACGTTCGCGCCCACCTCGGGACGCGGCTTGCAGTGAGGTAGCACGACCCGGCTACACTCCGGCTGCCCGGTATCCGCAGCCGCGGAACTGGAGCCACGAATGATCGACAGCATCGAGGTCATCGGCGCCGGCGGCCGCGTCGGCTCGGCGGTGAGCGCACGGCTCGGCGGGCGCGGCCTTCGCATGGGGGAGGCCGAGCCGGAGCTCGTGCTCCTGTGCGTTCCCGACCGGGCGATCGCCGACGTCGCGCGCGGGATCCCCCTGGGCCCGTGGGTCGCGCACGTGAGCGGCGCGACGCCGCTGTCAGCGCTCCACCCGCACGAGCGGCGCTTCGGCATGCACCCGCTGCAGTCGTTCACGAAGGCCCGCGGCCCCGAGCAGCTCGACGGCGCCTGGGCGGCGGTGACCGCCGAGAGCCCGGACGCGCTGGCGGTCGCCACGTGGCTCGCAGAGACGCTCGGCCTGCGTCCGTTCGAGCTCGACGACGCGAGCCGCTCGGCCTACCACGCAGGAGCCGCGTTCGCGTCGAACTACCTCGTGACCCTCCGTGAGGCCGCGCGCGCGCTGCTCGAGGCGGCGGGGGCTCCCCCCGAAGCGCTCGACCCGCTCATTCGGGGCGTCGTCGACGGCGGGTTCGAGCTCACCGGCCCGATCGCCCGCGGCGACTGGGAGACGGTCGAGCGGCACCTCGAGGTGATCCGCGCAGAGCGCCCGGAGCTCGAGGGCCTCTACCTGGCGCTCGCCGAGGCGACCGCGCGTGTCGCCGGCCGGGACCCCCACGAGGTGCCCGCGTGAGGGTCCTGCGCACGATCGCGGAGATGCGCGAGGCGCGCGAGCCGCTGCGATCCGGCCGGGTCGGGCTCGTGCCCACGATGGGGGCGTTGCACGCCGGCCACCTCTCGCTCCTCGACGCCGCCCGTGCCGAGTGCGACACCGTCGTCATGAGCCTCTTCGTGAACCCGGCGCAGTTCGGGGAGCAGGGCGACCTCGAGCGCTACCCGCGAGACGAGCCGCGAGACCTCGAGGCCGCGCAGGAGGCCGGCGTCGACATCGTGTTCGCGCCCTCGACGCGGGAGATGTACCCGCCGGGGTTCCAGACCTGGGTCGAGGTGGCCGAGCTCGGCTCGATTCTCGAGGGGCGTTTCCGCCCGGGCCACTTCCGTGGCGTGGCCACCGTCGTCCTCAAGCTGCTGACGATCGTCCGACCGACGCATATCTACTTCGGCCGCAAGGATGCACAGCAGGTCGAGGTGGTGCGCCGACTGACCCGCGACCTCGCCGTCGACGTCGAGGTGCGCGCCCTGCCCACCGTCCGCGACGCCGACGGGCTCGCCCTCTCGTCCCGGAACGTGCTGCTGTCCCCGGAGGAGCGCGCTCGGGCGCTCGCGCTCCCGCGCGCACTCGCGACGAGGAGCCCCGAGCAAGCCTACGCCCACCTCGCGGAGAACGGCCTCGTCGTCGACTACGTCGAGACGGCCGACTTCGACCCTCCCGTCCTCGCCGGCGCCGTCCGCGTCGGCTCCACCCGCCTGATCGACAACGTCCCGCTGGAAGGAGACGAACGATGAGCATCCGTCCGCAGCAGCCCGCCCCCGCGACTCCGGCGCCGGGAAAGCTCCCGCTCACGGAGCTTCCGGAGATGAAGGCTCGCCGGCAGCCCATCGTGATGGTCACCGCCTACGACGCCCCGGGAGGGCGGCTGGCGGACGAGGCGGGCGCCGACCTCGTCCTCGTCGGCGACTCGGCGGCGATGACGGTGCTCGGGCACGAGTCGACGGTGCCGGCCACGATCGACGAGATGCTGATGCTCACGCGCGCCGTGACGCGCGGAGCGCGGCGCCCGCTCGTCGTCGCGGACATGCCTTTCGGCACGTTCCAGGTCTCCGACGAGGATGCGGTGAGGAACGCGATCCGCTTCGTCAAGGAGGCTGGTGCCGACGCCGTGAAGCTCGAGGGCGCAGGGCCGATGCTCTCGCGGGTGAGGGCGATCGTCGGCGCCGGGATCCCGGTGATGGGGCACATCGGCCTGACTCCGCAGTCGGCGACGATGCTCGGCGGGTTCAAGGCCCAGGGCAGGTCGGCCGAGAAGGCGCTCGCTCTGCTCGCCGACGCGCGGGCGCTCGAGGCGGCGGGCTGCTTCTCCCTCGTGCTCGAAGCCGTGCCGGCCCCGGTCGCCCGGCGCGTGACGGAACGCCTCGCGATCCCGACGATCGGGATCGGCGCGGGGGCGGACTGCGACGGCCAGGTGCTCGTCTGGCACGACCTGCTGGGCCTGTACGAGGGCCGCGCCGCCCGCTTCGTCAAGCGCTACGCGGAGGTCGGCGACGTGATCCGCTCGGCGCTCGAGAGCTATGCGTCGGACGTGCGCGAGCGCCGATTTCCCGAGGAGCGGCACACGTACGCGATGCCTAACGGAGAGCTCGAGGTCTTCGAGCAGGCCGTCGAGTCGGGTCGCGAAGCCGAGAGCTGGCTCTAGAACTACAGCATCGCGAACACGCCCACGATGGCCGCAAGCAGCGCCGCACCTGCACCGATCGCAGCGAGCGAGCGGAGCCAGCCCCACCCGTGGACGACGCGGACTCCGAGGACGAGCAGCGCCAGCGACCACGCGCCGAAGGCGAGCTGCGCGACGAGGAGCGCCGTCTCCCCCGCCCCCTCGTCGGCGCCGCTCCGCCGGAACGTGTCGCCGCCGTAGAGGAGGAGGCGAACGGGCAGCAGCACGAGGAACGAGAGCGCAAGGGGCGCGAGCGCGAAGCCGAAGAGCTGGCGCTCGCGCCGGAAGTCGCCCAGGCTCCCGAAGAGGCGGGCGCCGAAGAAGAGAGCGAACCCGGCGAGGAAGTAGCCGACCGCCCCGTAGATGCCGCCCGCGACGAACGTCCAGACGGCGACGAGGAGCGCGTCGTAGTCGTCCTTGTCGAGGAGCCCGCCCGCGGTGGGGCTCGCGAGCACGGCGGCCATGCCGGCGAGCAGGACGAGGAGCAGGACCGGCTCCGCGCGCGCGGCAACGTCGTCGGGGTCCTCGTCCCGCAGCGCGAAGAAGACCGGGCGTGGGCTCACGAGCGTCGCGGCCACGCGGAGCCACCAGGCGCGGTCCGGCGAAAGCTCGCGCTCGTCCTCGGTCGTGTCGAGGAGCACGAGCCGAGCGTAGCCCGGATGCGTCGCTCGGGGTCGGAGGAGGACATCGGCCTCCGCCCGCCGTCCGGGGACGCTCGTACGCTCGGCGCACGAGGACCATGCGCCGAGGCTCGCCGTTCGACCGCTTCGCGAAGCGCTCCGCCCGGTACGCGGGCCACCCGCTCGTGTTCGCCGGCGCAGTGCTCGTCATCGTCCTCTGGGTCGTGTCCGGCCCCGTCTTCGGCTTCAGCGATACTTGGCAGCTCGTCATCAACACCGCGACGACGATCGTCACGTTCCTGATGGTCTTCGTCATCCAGAACACCCAGAACCGCGACGGTGAGGCGATGCAGATCAAGCTCGACGAGCTGATCCGCGCCGTCGAGGGCGCGCACAACGGGCTGCTCGACCTCGAGGAGCTCTCGGAGAATGAGCTCAAGACGTTCCGCGAGAAGTACCTCGAGCTCGCGAGCGCCGCGCGTGACGAGATCCGCGCGGACGTCGACGAGACCGGGAGCCCGAGGATCGAGTTCCCGGAGCGCGGTCGGGGCCAGTGACCGAGCACGCCTCCGGCTTCGTCGAGCAGGCGCTCTTCGCAGCCCCGCCCGGATGTCTGCTCGACAGCACCGGTGACGGAGAACACGTGATCGTCGTCGACCACCCCGCCCACCAAGACGGCATGTACGTCGCCGAGCTCGACTCCCCGAGCCTGCACAAGCGGGTCTACTGGGACGGAGATCCCGGCCCCGCGCTCGACGCACTCGTGCCGTTCGCCCCCGCCGGCCATCTGCTTCGTTTCAGTCCCGACCGGCGGCACGTCACGTACGTGGCGGTGACGGCGGGGCAGACGAAGGTCCGAGTCGGCGTCGACGGCGCGCTCGGGCCGGAGTTCGACGACTTCTCCGCGGACGTGCCCCCGACGCTCAGCCCGTCCGGCGGACGAGTCGCCTACGCCGCCCTGGTCGAGGGCGCCTGGCGCATGGTGGTCGATCACGTGCCCCGGCTCGGGCTCGTCCCGTCGACTCGACTGCCACGGTTCGATCGAAGCGGAGACCGCGTGGCGTTCGTGGCCGGCTCGCCTCCTCTCGGCTCCCGGGAGCGAGTCGTCGTGGACGAGGTTGCTCAGCGCGAGTACGACGCGATCGTCTCCTGGGACCTCGGGTCGCCCGGCAAGCCTTTCTCGCTGAACTCGATCGCGTTCGGCCCCGACGGCCGCCTCGGCTACGTCGCCCGCGAAGGCCCCCACATGGTCGTCGTGCTCGACGGGGTCGAGGGGCCGCGGTTCGACGAGATCCATCCTCAGATCGCGTTCAGCCCCGACGGCCGGCAGGTCGCGTACCCGGCCCTGCGCAGCGGGCGAATGACCTGCGTCGTCGACGGCGTGGAGCAGGGGTGGTACGACTGGGTCGGCAGACCGGTCTTCAGCCCGGACGGCGCGCGCCTCATGTATGCGGCCGAGAAGGGGAGCCGTTTCGTGCTCGTCGTCGACGGCGTACCGGAGGGCGACCTCTCCCAGCCGCCCGTTGGCGGGTACTGCTTCAGCCCGGACGGAGGACGCTACGCCTACGGCGCCGTCTCGCGCCGAGCCCTGCGTGGAGAGCGTCGGCGCTACGTGGTCGACGGCATGCCGGGGCCCGAGTTCGACGCGCTCGATCGCCCCCTGTTCAGCCCCCTCGGCGATCGATTCGCGTACGTGGCCCGGAAGGGGTCGGAGACGTTCGCCGTCGCAGACGGGGACCCCGGGCCTCCGTTCGAGGTGGTCAAGGGTCTCTCGTTCAGCGCGGCAGGACACCTGGCATACGCGGGCATCGTCGAAGGGGCGGTGTTGGTGATCCTGGACGGCCAGGCGGGACCGCTGTTCGAGACCCTGGCCCTGGCCGTGCCGCCGGGCCACGGGGACCCGCCCTGGGAGGAGTACTACGAGCCCGGCTTCTACGCGTTCTCGCCCGACGGCACGCACATCGCCTACACGGGGACGCAGCACCGCGCCGGTGCACGGCCGGTCGTCGACGACGTCGTAGGGCCCGTCTACGAGTCCGCCACCTTTCCCGCCGTCGACGACACGCGCGCCACCTTCTACGGCGTGCGCGACGGCTACGTCCACCGCGTGACGTACGAGTTCTAGGAGCCTCGGACCCGAGGTCAGGCGGCCGCGGCGGCCGGCTCGGCGAGCACGCCCCGCAGGAACTGCCCCGTGTACGAGTCCTCGATCTCGGCGATGTCCTCCGGCGTTCCCGCCGCGATCACTTCACCGCCCTCGTCCCCGCCCTCGGGCCCGAGGTCGACGATCCAGTCCGCCTGCTTGATGACGTCGAGGTTGTGCTCGATCACGAGCACGGTGTTCCCGGCGTCGACGAGCCGCTGCAGCACCTCGAGGAGCTTCTCGATGTCGGCGAAGTGGAGCCCCGTCGTCGGCTCGTCGAGGATGTAGAGCGTCTTCCCGGTCGCGACCTTCGAGAGCTCGGCGGCGAGCTTCACGCGCTGCGCCTCGCCTCCGGAGAGCGTTGTCGCCGGCTGGCCGAGCTTCACGTAGTCGAGCCCGACGTCGTGCAGGGTCTGCAGCCGCCGGCGGATCTTCGGGATCTTCGCGAAGAACTCGAGCGCCTCCTCGACCGACATCTCGAGCACGTCCGCGATGGACTTCCCCTTGAAGCGCACCTCGAGCGTCTCGCGGTTGTAGCGGCGCCCGTGGCAGGTCTCGCAGGGGACGTACACGTCCGGCAGGAAGTGCATCTCGATCTTGATCGTCCCGTCGCCCTTGCACGCCTCGCAGCGCCCGCCGCGGACGTTGAACGAGAAGCGGCCTGGCTTGTAGCCGCGGATCTTCGACTCCGGCGTCAGCGAGTAGAGCTCGCGCACGTGGGTGAAGAGGTCGGTGTACGTCGCCGGGTTCGACCTCGGCGTCCGCCCGATCGGGCTCTGGTCGATGTCGATGACCTTGTCGAAGCACTCGATCCCCTCGACGTCGTCGTGGTCGCCCGGCTTGACGCGCATCCGGTTCAGCCGGTTCGCGAGCGCCTTGAAGAGGACCTCGTTGACGAGCGTGGACTTGCCCGACCCGGACACCCCGGTCACCGCGACGAAGCGTCCGACCGGGAAGTCGACGTCGATCCCCTTCAGGTTGTGCATGGACGCGCCGCGCACACCGAACCAGCCGCGCTGGTCCTCGCCGCGCCGCGGCGGCACGGCGATCCGGCGCTCCCCGCTCAGGAACTGCCCGGTGACCGAGCCGTCCGTCGCCGCGACCGTGTCCGCGGTGCCCTCGGCCACGACCTCGCCACCGTGCTCCCCGGCGCCTGGGCCCATGTCCACGAGCCAGTCCGACGCCCGCATCATCTGCTCGTCGTGCTCGACGACGAGGACGGTGTTGCCGAGGTCGCGCAGCCGCTCGAGCGTCGCGATGAGCTTGCCGTTGTCGCGCTGGTGGAGCCCGATCGAGGGCTCGTCGAGGATGTAGAGGACGCCGACGAGCTGCGAGCCAATCTGCGTCGCGAGCCTGAGGCGCTGGGCTTCGCCGCCGGAGAGGGTCTTGGCGGCCCGGTCGAGCTGGAGGTACCCGACGCCGACGTTGTCGAGGAACGTCAGGCGCTCGCGCACCTCCTTCACGATGCGGCGCCCGATCAGCTCCTCGGTCTTCGTGAGCTCGAGCTCGTCGAGGAAGCGGAGCGCCGCCGTGACCGAGAGCTGCGAGAACTCGTGGATCGACCGCCCGCCGATCGTGACGGCCAGCACCTCCGGCTTGAGCCGCGCGCCGCCGCACTCGGGGCACGCGCGGAAGCTCATGTACTCCTCGATGCGATCCCGCTGCTGCGACGAGTCCGTCTCCCGGTAGCGGCGCTGGAGGTTCGACACGAGCCCCTCGAACGCCATCGTGTACTGGCGCCTCCGCCCCATCCGGTTCCGGTACGTGACGAAGACCTTGTCGCCTCCGGTGCCGTACAGGAACCGGCCCTGCTGCTCGGCCGTCAGGTCGCGCCAGGGCGTGTCGAGCGAGATCTCGTAGCGGTCGGCGACGGCCTCGATCACGCTGTCGTAGAAGCTCTGACTCCCGATCGTCCACGGCACGAGCGCGCCCTCCTCGATCGAGAGTGACGGGTCCGGCACGAGCAGGTCGGGATCGATCTCGAGCTGCGCGCCGAGCCCGGTGCATCGCGGGCAGGCGCCGTGCGGCGAGTTGAACGAGAAGATGCGCGGCTCGAGCTCCGCGAGCGAGACGCCGTGCTCCGGACACGCGAAGTTCTCGGAGAAGGTCATCGGCTGCGAGTCGCCGTCGACGACGTCGATCGTGACGAGACCGGCCGCGAGCGAGGTCGCCGTCTCGATCGACTGCGTCAGGCGTTGCCTGAGGTCCGGCTTCATCACGAGCCGGTCGACGACGACCTCGATCGTGTGCTTGTACTTCTTGTCGAGCTCGATCTCGTCCTCGAGCAGCCGCTGCTCGCCGTCCACCTTCACGCGGGTGAAGCCGTCCCGCCGCAGCTCCTCGAGGACGTCCTTGTACTCGCCCTTGCGATCGCGGACGACGGGCGCGTTGACGGTGAACTTCGTCCCCTCGTCGAGGCGCAGCACCTGCTCGACGATCTGGTCGAGCGACTGCCCGGCGATCGGCCGGCCGCAGATCGGGCAGTGCGGGCGCCCGACGCGCGCGTACAGGAGGCGGAGGTAGTCGTAGATCTCGGTGACCGTCCCGACGGTCGAGCGCGGGTTGCGCGACGTCGTCTTCTGGTCGATCGAGATCGCCGGCGACAGCCCGTCGATCGAGTCCACGTCCGGCTTCTCCATCATCTGCAGGAACTGCCGCGCGTAGGCGGAGAGCGACTCGACGTAGCGCCGTTGGCCCTCCGCGTAGATCGTGTCGAACGCGAGCGACGACTTCCCGGAGCCGGAAAGGCCCGTGACGCAGACGAGAGCGCTCCGCGGGATGCGGACGGTGACGTTCTTCAGGTTGTGCTCGCGAGCGCCGTGGACGACGAGCTCGTCAGCCATGCCGCCAGTCTAGCCAGTCGAACAGACGTTCGTCCGGTCGGCTAGGCGATGTCGACGAGCTCGGCGCTCCGGAGTGAGCCGCGCAGGCACCACGCCAGGTCGCGCGCGGTCGCGGCGAGCGCGCGACAGTCCGCCTCGCGTTCCTCGTCCGTTCGGTGGAAGCGACCGGCGATCATGCCGATCGCCCGGTAGCAGACACCACGGAGGCGAGGCTCGAGCGCGTTGCAGAGCACGGTCGCCCGCGCCCCGCTCGCGTCGTTCGCGGTGATGTCCATCGCCGCGCCCTGGATGCAGACCCGCTCGGCCGCGTGCCGACGCGCGAGCTCGCAGAGCGGGATGATCTGGTCGGCGTCCCGCTCGTTCTGAGCGGACGTGTCGCGTCCGAAGGAGACGAAACACGCCTCCTTCCAGTCCGCGCGCAGTGACGAGCACAGCTCGGCCATCCGCTCCCAGTCGAAGCCGATCACCATGAGCATCCGGGTCGTCGAGCGCTTGTAGCACTCGTAGCGGTCCGCCTCGACGACGGCCGGGCACGGATAGAGGGGATCGTCGTTCCGCAGCCAGCGCGACGTCGCGCCGTACATCGGCGAGATGTTCTCCATGAATGCGCCACCCTTGCAGGCCTCCGCGTCCCAGCTCGCGGGCAGGCGCCTGCAGACGTCGAGGCTGCGGCGCAGGTCGTAGCCGGTCGTGAGCATGAGCCCGTGCCCGAGGCCGTGGAGGCACTGGTACGCGAGCCACGTGACCTCGCGCACCGTGGGGTCGGCGCAGAGCCGGCGGGCGACCTTCGCGAGCGAGCCGCGCGTGTACGACCGGACGCCGAGCAGCGAGCGCTCGAGGACGCCGTGGTAGTAGCCGGACCAGCAGCTCGACGTGCCCTCGGCGAACGTGCGCGCCACGTTCCCGCGGAAGCGGGCGAGCGACGCGGCCCCGATCGTGTGGGCGATCCGGTGGCACCCGGCATCGTCCTCCGCGATCCGCCGCGCGAAGAGGGCCAGCGCCGCCTTCGGGCCGCGGCGGAAGGCGATGTTCCCGAACGCCTGCTCGACGCACGCCTGCTCCGAGCACTCCCCGAGCGTCGTGCCGTCGGCCTCGAACTGGCCGGCGACGGGGTGCGGCGCGAGCGGCGGAAGAAACGTCGCCGGCCTGCCGTCGGCGCCGTCCGAAGACACGGCCCCGACGACGAGCACGACTGCGATCGCGCCCAGCGCAAGCGATCCCAGAACCACCCCCCGGAAGGGGGGCCCACCCAGCCCCATGACTCCACCGTAGCCAGTTCGGGCGAGAAGTCCAGACGGCTGCTACGGGTACGGGGTCGTGGGCGGCGGCTCCGGGCTCGGGCTCGGGTCGTCCGGCGGCGTCGAGCTCGCTTCCGACGCCTTGAGCTGGCCGCGGACTTCGCCGGCGGCGTTCCGTACCGTGTGGACGTTGACGTAGGTCGCTCCCCGCCTGATCGCGCGCAGCTGCGCATGGGAGAGGTTCGCGGTGCCGCGCTGCCCGCTCCTGCACGGGCCGCAGAGCGGGACGAGCACGTTCCCGGCCTTCCCCGCACGCCCGGCGTGCACGTGCGCGGCGACCGCGCGTCCGGTGAGCTTCGAGAACGTCAGGCGCCACGTCACGCGGACGCGGTCCGACTCGAGCTCGACGGCCTTCCCGGTGAAGAGGCCGACCGCTCCGGGCCGTACACCGGTCGGCTTGGGTACCTCGAAGCGCACCCTGAGATTGGCGGTGAGGTTGTACGTGTCCTTCTGCGGCGCGGCGAGAGCCAGGCCGACGACGGCGAGCGCCGCGCTGGCGACCGTGGCGAGTGCCCTGAGCATTGCCCCTCCTTCGCGATCGACGTGCACCCGCTTCTTCGGGAGGAACGGTGGAACGGTTTGCGTCGGCCGCCCGAAGCGCCTGCGCCGCGTCAGCGGCGCGCTGCGCGCCAGCGCCCGAAGACGAGCCCGCCGACCGTGAAGCCGAGGCCGAACGTGCCGAGCGCGAACGCCCCGATGGCGATGAACTTGCGCCAGAGCGAGAGGCGTGACCAGCGGCCGATGACCTCTTTCTCCTCGGCCGAGAGCGGCTCGCCGCGACGCTGCTTGCGCACGGCGCCACCGGCTTGCAGGCCGAGGTAGATGTCGTCGAAGAGCTCCGGCGACTCGTTCGCCACGAATCGAGTGTATAGCCTGCCCCGGCTGTGGCCGCTCGTATTCTCCACGTCTCCGACCTCCACTGCGGCCACCGGGAGACGCCCGACACGCTCGCCGCTCTGGGCGAGCTCTCGGCCAGGATCGCGCCGGAGCTCCTGCTGGCCACGGGGGACCTGTCGCATCGCGGGCGGCGCGAGCAGCTCGAGCATGCGGCAGCGCAGCTGCGCGGCCTCGGCGTGCCCCTCCTCGCCGTGCCGGGGAACCACGACATCCCGTACACGTTCCCGGCGCGCTTCACGCGTACGTACGCGGAGTGGGAGCGCGTCTTCGGGACGACCGAGCCCGTGTACTCGTCGGAGCGGCTCCACGTCGTCGGGGCGTGCTCGGTCCGGCCATGGCGCCAGCAGGGCGGTGCGCTGCCCCCCGACCGCCTCGCGCGTCTCACGGCCGCTCTCGGCGGCGCGCGCCCCGGCGCGCTGCGGGTCGTGGCGCTTCACCATCACCTCGGGGCTCCTCCGTGGCGCGCCCGGCGCAAGCGGCCGCTGAAGGCTCGCGACCGCGTCCTCGGGGACCTCGCGGCGGCGGGTGCCGAGCTCGTCGTCGGCGGGCACGTCCACCAGGCGGGAATCGCCGAGCGGCGTGAGTTCGAGGCACTCGAGGACGGCCGTCGCGGCGCGGTCGTGCTCGCCACCGCGCCCGGTCTCGGCCGACCTCGGCCGCGCCGCCGAGGCGAGGCTCGAGGCGTCAACGTGTACGAGGCAGACGCGGAGTCGCTGACGGTGACGACGTTCGCCTGGGACGGCGCCGCCTTCGCCGAGACCGGACGGCGGACCTTCCCACGCGGATAGAGTGCGCGGCCGTGGAGCCCGCGCTCGTCGAGCTCAGGAAGCGACTCGGGGAGATCGAGGACCTCTCCCGGGCGCAGGGCGTGCTCGAGTGGGACCTCTCGGTCTGGATGCCACCACGTGGCGGCGCCTCGCGCGCGACGCAGCTCGCGACGCTCGAGGCCGTCATCCACGACAAGCAGGTCGACGACCGGATCGGCGAGCTGCTCGACGAGCTCGCGCCGCACGTGGCGAGCCTGCCCCCGGACGACCTGGACGCATGCGTGGTCCGCGTCGCACGCCGCAACTGGGAGCGCGCCACCCGCGTCCCGACCGAGCTCGCGGCCGAGCTCGCGCACGCGCAGGCCGAGTCGTACCAGGCCTGGGTGGGGGCGCGCGAGAACGACGACTTCGCAGCGTTCCGGCCCTGGCTCGAACGCATGGTCGAGCTGCGGCTGCGCTGGGCGGAGTGCGTCGGGCCCGGCCAGGACCCGTACGACGTGCTGCTGGACGAGTTCGAGGAGGGCCTGCGCACCGAGGAGGTGCACGCGATCTTCTCCGTGCTGCAGCCGGAGCTCACGGCTTTCGTCGCCGAGCATGCGAACGCCGACGCCGACGAGGTGCTCGCCGGCCCGTTCGCGAACGGCGGCCAGCACGCGCTGTCGCGAGAGCTCATCGAGGCCTTCGGAGCCAGCTGGGACGCGTTCCGCCTCGACCTCACGGTCCACCCGTTCCAGATCACCTTCGGGCAGGACGACATCCGCCTGACGACCCGCTATGCCGAGGACGACCTCAACTCCCTGTTCACGGCGATGCACGAGTGCGGGCACGGGCTCTACGAGTGGGGCTCGAGCCCCGAGCTCGACCGGACGCCGCTCGCTGGCTGCATGTCCTCGACGCTGCACGAGTCGCAGAGCCGCCTGTGGGAGAACGTCGTCGGCCGCTCGCTGCCGTTCTGGCGCTGGTTCCACCCGCGCGTCCAGCGGGCGTTCCCGGACCTGCTCGGCGACGTCTCGCTCGAGCGCTTCCACCGCGCCGTGAACCGGGTGCAGCGCACCCTCATCCGCGTCGACGCCGACGAGACGAGCTACGGCCTCCACGTCATCCTCCGTTTCGAGCTCGAGCAGGCGCTCGTCTCCGGGCAGCTCGCGGTGCCGGACCTCCCGGACGCGTGGAACGAGCGCTTCGAGGAGCTCCTCGGCCTCGACGTGCCGAGCGACCGCCTGGGCGTCCTCCAGGACTCGCACTGGTCTTCCGGGGCGTTCGGGTACTTCCCGACGTACCTCCTCGGGTCGGTGCTGTCGGTGCAGATCGCGGAGAAGGCGCGCGAGGCGATCCCGGACCTCGACGAGCAGTTCGAGCGCGGCGAGTTCTCCGAGCTTCACGCGTGGCTGCGCGAGAACCTCTACGCGCTCGGCAGCAGGTTCACTCCGGCGGACACGATCGAGCGCGTCGCCGGCGGGCCGGTCGACCCGCAGCCCTACCTGCGCTACCTCGCCGGCAAGCTGGACGCGCTCGCAGCGGTCTAGCTCTACGCGGCTCGCCCGAAGCGCTTCTCTGCCCGGGCGCGTGCGCGCGCGGCCTCGACCTCGCGGTCCCGTGGCGGCGCCGTCGTCACCAGCTGGGCGAGCAGCGTCCTCGTCGACGCCGCGATCTCGTCGATCGCGCGGCCGAGGGCCGCCTCGTTCGCCTTCGACGGCTTCTGCGATCCGCTGACCTTGCGCACGTACTGCAGTGCGGCGGCCTGGATCTCGTCGTCGGTCGCGGGAGGCTCGAAGTTGTGGAGCGTCCTGATGTTCCGGCACATGCCGCCAGACTAGCGTCGGGCTACGCCTCGGCGAGGGCCGTCAGCTCCCGCCGCAGGTCCTTGACCTCGTCGCGGAGCTTCGCCGCGTACTCGAAGCGGAGCTCTTCGGCGGCGAGGTACATCTCCTCCTCGAGCGTGATGACGAGCTTCTCGAGCTCGTCGCGGGACATCCCCTCGACCTCCGCCTTGCCCCGGCGCCGGCGTGAGGTGGGCACGTGCGGCGACTCGAGGGAGAGGAGCTCGGAGATGTCGGAGACGCCTTTCACGATCGTCTCGGGGGTGATCCCGTGCTCCTCGTTGTAGGAGACCTGGTACGCGCGGCGGCGGTTCGTCTCCTCGAGCGCCCCGACGATCGCCTCGGTGCGCTTGTCGGCGTACATGAGCACCTTGCCGGCGGTGTTCCTCGCCGCGCGCCCGATCGTCTGCACGAGCGCGGTCTTCCCGCGTAGGAAGCCCTCCTTGTCCGCGTCGAGGACGGCGACGAGCGACACCTCCGGGAGATCGAGCCCCTCGCGCAGGAGGTTGACCCCGACGAGGACGTCGTACTCGCCGAGGCGGAGCTCGCGGATGATCGCGATCCGCTCGAGCGTGTCGATCTCGGAGTGGAGGTAGCGCGCGCGGACGCCGGCCTCGAGCAGGTAGTCGGTGAGGTCCTCCGCCATCTTCTTCGTGAGCGTCGTGACGAGGACCCGTTCACCCGCCTCCTCCCGGTGGCGGATCTCGTTCAGGAGGTCGTCGATCTGGTTCCGCGTCGGGCGGAGCTCGACCTCGGGGTCGACGATCCCGGTCGGGCGGATGAGCTGCTCCGCGATGACCTTCGAGCGCGAGAGCTCGAACGGCCCTGGAGTGGCCGAGACGAACACGAGCTGCCGTACCTTGCCCAGGAACTCGTCGAAGCGGAGCGGGCGGTTGTCGAGCGCCGACGGGAGCCGGAAGCCGTAGTCGACGAGGGTCTGCTTGCGCGAGCGGTCGCCCTCGTACATCCCGCCGAGCTGGGGCACCGTCTGGTGCGACTCGTCGACGAAGCACACGAAGTCGTCCGGGAAGTAGTCGATGAGGGTGAACGGGTGCGATCCGGGTGGCCGTCCCTCGAGCACGCGCGAGTAGTTCTCGATCCCGGAGCAGAAGCCGAGCTCGCGCATCATCTCGAGGTCGTACTCGGTGCGCTGGCGGATCCGGTGTGCCTCGAGCATGCGCCCCTCGGCCTCGAACCTCGCGACCTGCTCCTCGAGCTCGGCCCGGAGGTCGTCCACCGCGCGCTCGATCGTCGGCTTCGAGGTGACGTACTCGGTCGCCGGCCAGACCACGAGGTTGTCGAGCTTCGCGTACACCTCGCCCGTCAGCGGGTCGAAGTGGGTGATCTGCTCGACCTCGTCCCCGAAGAACGAGACGCGGTACGCGGTCTCGATGTTCGCCGGCTGCACCTCGACGACGTCGCCCTTGACGCGGAAGCGCCCGCGGCCGAGCACGGTGTCGTTGCGGACGTACTGGCTGTCCACGAGCTTCTGGAGCACCGCGTCGCGGTCGTGCTCCTCCCCCACCTCGAGGATGAGGACGCGCTCGCGCCACTCCTCGGGCGAGCCGAGGCCGTAGATGCACGAGACCGAGGCTACGACCACGACGTCGCGGCGGGTCAGCAGCGAGGACGTCGCCGAGAGCCGCAGCCGCGCGATGTCGTCGTTCTGCGACGAGTCCTTCTCGATGTAGAGGTCGGCCTGCGGGATGTAGGCCTCAGGCTGGTAGTAGTCGTAGTAGGAGACGAAGTACTCGACCGCGTTGTCCGGGAAGAACTCCCGGAACTCGTTGCAGAGCTGGGCGGCGAGCGTCTTGTTGTGCGCGATGACGAGCGCGGGGCGCTGGAGCTTCTCGATCGTCCACGCCATCGTTGCCGTCTTCCCGGTGCCGGTCGCGCCGAGGATCGTCTGGAAG
>JBOHBB010000268.1:0-10764 GCA_050698135.1 Gaiellaceae bacterium | reverse complement strand
TCGTCGGGATGCAGGCTCAGTGGCCGCCCGCACCATACCTCGGCATCTGGACCAGGACGACCGACTTCAAACGAGTGGCGCTCGAGCGCGAGCTCGCTCGGGGTGCCGTCGTCAAGGCAACGGCCATGCGGGGAACGCTTCACCTCGTCACGCCCGCCGACTACGCGCTGATCCGCGCAGCGATGAGCGACTCGAACTTCCCGCGGGAGTCCTCGCTCGCGAAGCGGATCTCGGCGTCGGTTCGCGCGCTGGCCGCGTCGGGTCCGGTGACGACGACCGAAGGCCTCTCCCATCTCGAGAAGGAGCACTCGCTCACGGGACTCGACGCCCGACGTGCGTGGCGCGCAGCACGAGCACGTGCGCATCTCCTCCACCACCACGAGACAGCGTTCTGGAATGCGCGGCCCGAGGGCCGTTTCGTCGCGCTCGACGAGCCCGCGGCGCACGACCCGACGGAGGCGCGAGCCGAGCTCATCCGCCGCTATCTCGCGGCCTACGGCCCCGCGTCACGGCGCGACATCGTGGCCTGGAGCAGGATGCACGTCCCCGAGATCCAGCGCTCGCTGGACAGGCTCGAGCCGCTGCGCCGATTTCGCGACGAACAGGGCCGTGAGCTCTTCGACGTCGGCCGCGGACCGCTCCCGAGCGCCGACGCACCGGCTCCGGTTCGCTTCCTTCCGAAGTGGGACAACGTGCTCCTGGCCTGGGCCGACCGCACACGCGTGCTGCCCGAGGAGTACCGGAAGACGATCATTGCGAACAACGGCGACGTCGGTCAGACGTTCCTTGCCGACGGCTTCGTCGCGGGGACCTGGCGCGTCGAGAACGGGCGGGTCGTGGCCGAGCCGTTCGCGCCTCTCCCGTCCTCGACGCGGCGCGAGGTCGACGACGAGGTGGAGCGGCTCGAGTCGTTTCTGGCGGATCCCCAGTCGCCGAGTTAGGTCGGCCTTCTGTTCAGGTACCTGCTGACCACCGCCTGTCACACACGGCTGATGTTCTCGAGCGTCGCCTCGAGCGCGTCGAGCCGGCTCGCGAGCCCGGCCTGCGCGCCCTCGAGCAGCGTGCCGTAGTGGCGCTCGATCATGCGCACGGATGAGCCCATGAGCCGCGCGAGCTCGAACACCGTTACGCCGGCGGCGAGCGCGTTCGAGGCGAACGTCGAGCGCAGGTCGTACAGCCGTGCCGGCCGCTCGACGCCCGACGCCTCGATCGCCGGCGACCACTCGCGACGACGGAAGTTGTCGACGTCGACGCGCCTGCCGGCCGGCTAAGCGAACAGGAGCGGCGGGTTGAGCCACTCGTCACGTCAGTGACAGTCGCAGCTCGACCTCACCGTGCTCGATCTTCCCGGTCTCCTCGAAACCGAGCCGGCGGTAGAAGTCGAGCGCGGAGTGGTCGCCGGGGACGACGCTCAGGGTGACCTCTCTCGCACCGTCAGCTCGCGCCTCGTCGAGTAGAAGCTCCATCGCTCGCCGCCCATACCCCCGACCTTGGTGCCGGGCGTCGATCATGAAACGCCAGACGTAGAAGATGCCGGCGGCGGGATCGCGGTAGACCATCGCGAATCCCACGAGGTCGTCTCCCGCGCCGATGGCCCGAAACCACGCCTTCGGTTCGAAGTAGGCCTCCGCGATGGACTTGGCGTTGGTCGCGACGTACGACGACTGCTCCTGTGCCACCTCGAGAGTAACGACCTCGCGGACATTGGCCTTCGTCACCTCACGAAGCGAGACCGCCTGGTCCTCAGGCATCCACGGCCTCGCTGGCTTGCAGGGCGAAGTATCCGAAGCTTCTGCGCCCACTTCTCGGAGGAAGTCGCCCCGCCCGGCGAAGACTGTGGGTGCGCATGGTCACCATCGTCGGGGTGATCGAAACGCTTTGCGTGTGAAGGCCGCGGCGAAGACTGCGTGCCCGTGCAACCGAGGCTGCCGCCTCGCGGTCGAAGAACCATCGGGCTTGTTCGCGAAGTCGGCGCGTGAGGGAAGCGGGCTCGCGGTTGTGGACCGCAACGAAGGCCTCGAAGCGTCCTAGAGCTCGATTCCCGAGACGGGATGCGGGACGTACACGGCCTCGAGCCGCCCGATCTCGTCCTCACTCAGCGAGAGCCCCTCGGCCGCGAGCGCGTCCTCGACGTGCTCGACCTTCGTTGCTCCCACGATCGGCGCTGTGACTCCGGGCTTGTGCAGAAGCCAGGCGAGCGCGACCTGTGCGGCCGGGACGCCACGCTCGGCCCCGATTTCTCCGACGCGGTCGATGACCGCGACGTCGAGCTCCGGCCGGTAGAGCGAGTCGAGGAACGGATCGGTCCTGGAGCGAGTCGTCAGCTGCTCGCCGGAGGAGGTTCGGCTCCCCGCCAACAGCCCTCGAGCGAGCGGACTCCACGGGAGGACGCCGACGCCCATGTCGACGCACTGTGGGATCATCTCCCGTTCCTCCTCGCGGTAGATCAGGTTGTAGTGGTTCTGCATCGAGACGAATTGGGTCGGGGCAACACGCTGTGCCTTCGCGAACTGCCAGGCGTACATGCTGCTGGCGCCGATGTAGCGGGCTTTCCCGGCTCGGACGACGTCGTGGAGTGCCTCCATCGTCTCCTCGATCGGCGTCTCGTCGTCCCAGCGGTGGATCTGGTAGAGGTCGACGTAGTCGAGCTCGAGGCGCTGCAGCGAGGCGTCGATCGAGGCGAGCACGTGCTTCCGGGAGAGGCCGCGGCCATTCTCCCCGGGCATCGTTCTGCCACGCACCTTGGTCGCGACGACGTACTCCTCCCGCATCCCGAAGAGCTTGCGCAAGAGGCGGCCGGTGACGACCTCGCTCTGGCCTCCGTTGTAGACGTCGGCGGTGTCGAAGAAAGTGATTCCGCCTTCGACCGCCCGCCGCACGATCGGCTCGGCGGTCGCTTCGTCGACCGCCCACTCGCGGCTCTCGTGCCTGCCGAAGCTCATCATCCCCAGGCACACACGCGAGACGCGTAGGCCGGTGCCGCCGAGTTTGACGTACTGCATCCCGGCTTCCACGGATCGTCACATTAGTCATCGCACGGCTCGTCGGAGCGCACTGATCTCGCTGAGGCCGGTGTGACTCGGAGCGACCGGGGCCAAGAGCCCGCCCCCGGCCCCGACTCAGCCGGACGGCCCGCCCGGCTCCGGATGGGCGCGGCGTCCCGCTGCCGAGTCCGCTCGGCGACCGACGAGATACCAGGCCTCCATCTCCCCCTTGCCCTTGACCTGGATGGTCCCTCTCGGCTCGCAGACGAACTCGTCCTCGAGCAGATCCCTGGTCGCCCGGGTGATCTGGACCCGCCCCGAGGTCCCGTGCGACTCCATGCGACTCGCGGTGTTCACGGCGTCGCCCCAGAGGTCGTACAGGAACCGCTTCCGGCCGATCACGCCTGCCACGACTGGTCCTGAGTTGATCCCGACACGCAGCTCGAGCCCGAGATGCCCGATCTCGTCGACCGAGCGCATCGCTGCCTGCATGTCGAGCGCCATCTGCGCGAGCGCGTGTGCGTGGTCCCGTCGGGGCAAGGGAACGCCCGCCGCGACCATGTAACAGTCGCCGATCGTCTTGATCTTCTCGAGCCCATAGCGCTCGGCAAGCACATCGAAGTGGCTGAACAGGTGGTCGAGGACGCCGACCACCTCGGTCGGCGGTAGGCGCTCCGCGAGTGGGGTGAAGTCCACGACGTCGGCGAACAGGATCGACGCCGAGCCGAACTGGTCCGCGATCGGCTGCGTCTCCGCCTTGAGCTTGTCGGCGATCGACGCCGGCAGGATGTTGAGCAGCAGGCTCTCCGCCCTCGCCTGCTCAGCTCGTAACGCCGCGAGCGCGTTCCGGCGCTGGGCGGCGAACACGGCGAGCAGCGTGAACACGATCGTGCCGCCCACCATCACGTTGAGAGCGAGCATCGTTCTCGTGAACCACTCGGGGACCGCCGGCGACACGCCACCAAGCAGCTCTCCGGCGATCCCAGAGCAGAGGAATACGACGAGGTACGCGACGTACCAGCGAACCGCGGTTCCAACGTCGCTGAACACGAGCGCCCCGAGCGGGGCGAGAATCCCCCACAGGCCGACGCCGCCGGACTCGAGGAAGCCGCCCAGCGGGATCATCGACAGCGTCGGAGCCAACAGGATGGCGATCTGGCCGATGAGCAGGAACCGGCCGAAGTCCCGTGTGCGCGAGAAGACGACGATCGCCGCCAGCAGGATGACGAAGTACACGAGCGGCACCCAGCCCACCGGCGATCCGAACGCGAGATAGAGGGCCGCCCAGAGCAGCGAGACCGGCAGGATCAGCGCCGAGATCAGCACGAGGAGCGCCTTGCTGGCGCGCGTGTCGTCGTCGTCCTGCGGATCCGCGCCGATCTGCGTCAGGCGTTCCAGCAGCCGATCGCCGAGGCTCCGGAGCGGGCTCACCCAGCGCACACGGAGACGGTACTTCCGAGAGGTTCGTGCTGCGACGACACCACGTGCTCGATGCAGTCGACCTGCTCGATCGCCCTCGGCCCGCTCCCGGCTTCGCGCCGAGCTTCTTCGAGTGCAGAGCGCCGGAGTCCTTACCGGCCATGCCACGCGGCGAGCAGCGCTGCCTCGCGCTCGGACGTGAGCCCGGTGGCTGCGGTCGTCTCGGCCTGCTCGAGGGCCCCACGCACGATGTCTGCCACCGGCCGGAAGCGGAGGCCGGCGTCGAGGCCACGTGTGACGTCGACGCGATCCGCGAAGGCGAGCGCGGGGTCGGCGATCCAGAGCGGCAGCTCCATCCACTCTCCGACCTCGTGCGCGAGGAGGAACTCGTCGGGCACCCACGTGACCCGTACGTCCACTCCGGCTGTCGCACGACAGGCCTCGAGCAACTCCCCCCAGGGAACGCCCTCGTTCGTCGCGTTGAACGTGCCACCGACCTCGCGCTCGCAGAGCTCGACCATCCAGGCGCCGAGGTCGCGGACGTCGACGAACTGCGTCGGTCGCTCGGGCGGCGCGGGCGCCAGCACCTCGCCGCCACGCGCGAAGCGGTGCGGCCAGTACGTGAACCGGCCGGTCGGGTCGTGCGGACCGACGATGAGCCCGGGCCGGACGACGAGCGCACGCCCCTCGAAGGACTCGACGACGACCTCCTCGCACAGCGCCTTGAGCGGACCGTAGCTCTCGTTCGTCACCTCGCCGCGCGGGAGGTCGCCGAGTGAGGCGACGGGGCTCGACTCGTCCACCGGCACGCTGAAGTCCGCATAGACGGAGATGCTGGAGACGAAGCAGTACAGGGGGGAGCCGGCCAGTGCCCGCGTCGAGGAACGGACGACGTCGGGCAGGTAGCCGCACGTGTCGATCACGGCGTCCCATTCCCTCCCCGCGAGCGCAGAGAGGTCGGTCACCCGGTCGCCGTGCAGCTTCTCGGCCTCGGGATACAGCTCCGGGCTCGTTCGGCCTCGGTTGAAGAACGTGAGCTCGTGACCGCGGGCGAGTGCGGCGTCCGCGACAGCGCGGCCGAGGAACCGCGGCCCGCCGAGGAGGAGGAGCTTCACGTCAGGTCGGCGAGCGCTGACGCGAGCCGGTCGACCTCGTCCTCGGTGTTGTAGTGGACGATGCCCGCCCGCACGGCGCCCTCCACGAGGCCGAGGTGCTTCATCACCTCCACCGCGTAGTAGTCGCCGTGCCAGACCGCGAGGTCACGCTCGGCGAGCCGCGCTGCGACCGTCGCGGGCGTCGACCCCGGAATGTTGAAGCAGAACGTGGGCACCCGCCCGTCCATCGTCCGCAGCCCGTAGAGCTCGAGCCCGTCCGGGATGCCGGCGAGGAATCGCTCGCCGAGCGCCTGCTCGTGGGCGACGATGGCGTCCCAGCCGAGCGAGCCGATGTAGTCGACGGCGGCGACGAAGCCGGCCAGCAGCTCGTGCTGCGCGGTCCCGAGCTCGAAGCGGTGCCCCAGCGGCTCGTTCGCCGCGGGTCGCACCTTGTACGGGCGCCACGACTCGAGCAGCTCCCGCTTGCCGAAGGCGAGCCCCAGGTGCGGGCCGAAGAACTTGTACGGCGAGCAGATGAGCACGTCGACGTCGAAGGCCGCGACGTCGATGGGCCCGTGCGGCGCGAAGTGCACGGCGTCCGCCCAGGCGAGAGCGCCGACCGCGTGGGCGAGCTCGACGACCCGGCGGACGTCGGGCGCCGTTCCCACCGAGTTCGCTGCGACCGGGAACGCCACGACGCGGGTGCGCGCGGTGAGCAGCGAGGCGAGGTCGTCGTAGTCGAGCTCGAGGGCGTCGGTGACCCCCGCGACGCGCACGAGGATCCCGAGATCGTGCGCGAGCTCGAGCCAGGGCGACACGTTCGCGTCGTGGTCGAGCGTGGTCACGACGACCTCGTCACCTGCGCGCAACGTCCGTGCGAACGCGCGCGTGAGGAGGAAGTTGAGAGCGGTCATGCTCGGTCCGAAGGCGATCTCCTCCGCCGCGCACCCGAGGAACGACGCGGCTCGTTCGTGGGCGAGCCCGACGAGCTCGTCCGTGCGCCGCGAGGTCACGTACGGCGCGCCGATGTTCGCGTTCGACTCACGAAGGTACGCCGAGATCGCGTCGATGACCTCATCCGGGCACTGCGTCCCCCCGGGGCCGTCGAAGAATGCGAGCGGCCGCTGCAGCGCCGAGTAGCGCGCGCGGACTGCCTCGACGTCGAGCGTGGCGGTGCTCATGCGGCCGAGGCCTCCTCGCCGTTGACCTGCCAGTGATAGCGCGGCGCGGCGGTCAGCGAGTTGCCGACGAAGCATCCCCGTTCGACCCGTGTCAGGAGCTCGCGGACGGCGTCCGTCGCCGGCGCGGGAGTGAGCGCGACCTCGAGCCGGACGTCGACGTCGACGAGCGCGTAGCGCTCGTCTCCCTCCCGTTTCGTGACGAGCCCATGGGCACGCCCGGACGCGGACGCCTCGAGCTCGTCCCGCCGGGCGTGGTGGTCGAGGCTCGAGAGGGTGCAGCGTACGAGTGCGGCGAGCATGAGGTGCTCCGCCAGCCACTCCGGCTCGCGGGGGAGCGGGCTTCCGCCGAGTCCGCTGCGGGCAACCCGCGCGGCGTCGACCGTGACCTCGAACTCGAGCACCTTCGGCGTCGCCATCTCGCGCCTGAGCCTAGTCGCACCGTCCGGGAGGTCGCCTAGGGTGCGCGCGTGGAGCGGCTCCGGACGCTCAGCGAGGCAGAGTGCTACGAGCGCTGCTACGGCTGGCGCTGGGCCGAGGACACGGTGAAGGTCCTCCGTCGGGAGCCCGACCCCCGCGACGACCCGTCGGAGACGGGCGAGCGCCTTCGCCGCCTGCTCGAGCTCCGCCTCGACACGCGCGAAGCCGAAGCCGCGTAGCTCCCCCGCTCGCCTGGCCGACAGGCAGGATTCGGGTGTGGTCCGCGCTGTCGTCTTCGACCTCTGGCAGACGCTCGCCGCGTGGCCGGACGACGAGTCGCACGACCTGCGCCGGCGCTGGTCGGATCGGCTCGGCATCACGGTCGAGCAGCTCGACGAGCACTGGTACGGGGACGAGCGCTATCGCGAGCGAGAGACGGGACCGATCGCGGACGCCGTCGGAGCCCTGCACGATTCGGTCGGCGCGGACGTCGACGTCCGAGAGGTGCTCGAGTGGCGGCTCGAGCTGACGCGGTCCGCTCTCGTGCCGACCGCCGGTGCGATCTCGACGCTGGCCGAGCTGAGACGCCGTGGCATCGCAACCGGCCTCATCTCGAACTGCACGGAGGAGGTCGCGCTGGTCTGGGAGGAGACGCCGTTCGCAGGACTGTTCGACGTCGAGGTCTTCTCGGCGACCGCAGGGTGCATCAAGCCCGACCCGGAGATCTACGAGGTCGCCTGCGCCGGGCTCGGCGTCGACCCGACGGAGTGCCTCTTCGTCGGTGACGGTGCGAACGACGAGCTTCGCGGAGCGGCACGCGTCGGGATGACGCCAGTCCTCGTCCATCCGAGTGGGGAGGATCCTCGCTGGGACGGTCTCGGCGATTGGTCCGGCCTGCGCATCGACGCGATCCCCCAGGTCCTCGACCTGGTCGCGTGACCGACCCGGTGGGGGCTGAGGTCCCGGACGTGCTCGAGCCCGGCGCCCGCCTCGTGCTGTGCGGGATCAACCCGGGCCGGGCGAGCGCCGCCGCGGGCGCGCCCTTCGCCAATCCGCGCAACGACTTCTGGCGGCTTCTCCACGCCGCGGGCTTCACGCCGCGCCTCTTCGCGCCGCAGGAGGCGCACGAGCTGGCCGGGCTCGGGATCGGGCTCACGAACGCCGCACGCCGGACGACCCGCGGGTCCGGAGACCTGCGCAAGGCCGACTTCGAGGGCGCCGCCGAGCGGCTCGAGCGGATCGCGCAGGCCCTTCGGCCGCAGGTCGTCGCGTTCGTCGGGAAGGCGGCCTACAACGGCGTCTTCGGGGGGTGCGCGCAGCTCGGCGTCCAGGAGCGAACGCTGGGTGACTCCGCGCTCTTCGTGCTCCCGCCGACCTCGCCCGCGAACGCCGGGGTGCCCTGGGACGAGCGGCTGCACTGGTTCCGGGCACTGCGGGGACTCGTCGATCTCGAATGAGCAGTCCACGGCTCCGGCTGGCAACCCGCGCGATCGTCGTCGACGAGTCCGAGCGCATCCTGCTCGTACGCTTCGACTTCGGCGACCGGATCGTGTGGGCGACGCCCGGCGGCGGCATCGAGGAGGGTGAGACGGACGATGCGGCGCTGCGGCGCGAGCTGCTCGAGGAGGCCGGCCTCGAGGGCTTCCTGCTGGGTCCCCTCGTCTGGACGCGGACCCACCGCGTCCCGCTCGGAGGCGGCCGTTGGGACGGTCAGACCGAGCGGTACTACCTCGTGCGCACGCCGCGGTTCGAGCCGCTGCCGCGCCTCTCCCGGGAGGAGCTGCGCGGCGAGGGCATGACCGCGATCCGCTGGTGGACGGTCGGCGAGCTGGAGGCGGCCACGACGGTCTTCGCGCCGCGCCGCCTCCCGCTCCTCGTCCGCGAGCTCCTCCTGCACGGGCCGCCCGCGGAGCCGATCGACGTCGGCGTCTAGGAAAGCCGAGCCTCGTAGTGCCCGAGGACGTGGTCCCAGCCGGAGTCGTAGTTCGCCCGCTTGTCTGCGGCGCCTTCGGCAACAGCCTCCCAGCCGCGGTGCTCGAGCTCGACGCGCGTGCCCGCCCCGTCCGGGGAGAACCGAACTTCGACCTCGGTCTGCTCGCCCGGTCGCTCCAGGACGTTCCAGGCGAGAACGAGTCTCGTCGGAGGCTCCCACACCGAGACGGTGGCCCAGTGCCCCTTCTCATCGGAGGCGGAGATCTCGTACACATCCCCGCCCACCCCGGGCTCGAAGACGATCTGGCGCGCGTCGCCGCCGTAGATCGAGTGCGTGTCGACCGGCCACCAGCTCATGGCGTCCGCGGTGAAGATGCGGAATGCCTCCTCGACGGCGCAGTCCACGGTGACCACCTTGCGCACGACCTCGATGACGAGTGACTCGCTCATGCCGTTCCTCCTTTGCTCTCGGCCGCCGCCTTGAAGCGTGCGAGGGCCTCGTCCCAGAATCCGTCGACCCACTCGCGGAGCGCTCCGACCCCGGAGGCGTCGAGCTCGTACAGGTGCCTCGTACCGTGCTTCGTGTGCACGACGAGGCCAGCGTCCGTGAGGACGCGCAGGTGCTGCGACACGGCCGGCCTGCTGACCGGGAGCTCGGCGGCGAGCTCGCCGACGGAGCGGGAGCCGTCCTTCAACAGCTCGAACACTTGCCGGCGGGTCGGGTCGCCGAGCGCGTCCAGAGGGTGACCGTTAGCCTGCACTTACCGTAAGTTACTACTTACGATCATTGCCGTCAAGGTGCCTGAGGCTGCCCGGCATCGAGTGACCGCTCAAGGGCGCCTCGGGTCAACCAGCCCAGCGGTTCGTGATCGGCGTCCGGCGGTCCCGGCCGAACGCCTTCGGCCGCAGCTTCACCCCGGGCGGCGCCTGCCGCCGCTTGTACTCCGCGTGGTCGACGAGTCGGAGCACCCGCTCGACGACGTCGGCGTCGAACTCCTCGAGCAGCTCCTCGCGTGAGCGGTCGAGCTCGACGTAGGCCTCGAGCACCGGGTCGAGCGCCTCGTATGGCGGAAGCGAGTCCTCGTCGCGCTGGTCCGGCCGCAGCTCGGCGCTCGGCGCGCGCTCGATCGTGGTCGACGGGACGAGCTCGCGGCCGGCGTTCGCGTTCAGGTGGCGGGCCAGGCGGAAGACGTCCGTCTTGAAGACGTCCTTGAGCAGCGAGAACCCGCCCACCATGTCCCCGTACAGCGTCGAGTACCCGACCGCGAGCTCGGACTTGTTCCCCGTCGAGACGACGAGCCAGCCGTGCGTGTTCGAGAGCGCCATCAGCAGCACGCCCCGGACACGGGCCTGGAGGTTCTCGGCCGCGAGGCCTTCGAGACCGCCGGTCGGGGCCGCGAGGGAGTCGTGGAACGCGTCGACGACGCCGTCGATCGCGATCTCGTGGAAGTCGCAGCCGAGGCCCTCGGCGAGCCGACGCGCGTCGGCCCTCGTCCCCTCCGAGCTGAAGCGCGAGGGCATCGAGACGCAGTGAACGCGGTCCGGCCCGAGCGCGTCGGCGCAGAGCGCAGCGGTCACCGCCGAGTCGATGCCGCCGGAGACGCCGACGACGACGTCGTCGAAGCCGTTCTTCGACACGTAGTCCCGCAGGCCGAGCGTGAGCGCGAGCCGCATCTGCTCGAGGGCTGGCTCGAACGGGGCGATCTCGGTTGGAGTCTCGTCCGCCTGGGGCGCGGG
>JBOHBB010000267.1:0-1824 GCA_050698135.1 Gaiellaceae bacterium | reverse complement strand
ACTTCCAGGTCATCCACATCGCGAGTGACTTGACCTCGTCGAGCGTCACGTCCTGGTGGTAGCGGATGCCCCCCTTCGACGGCCCGCGGGCGATGTTGTGCGTGACCCGGTACCCGACGAAGACCTCGATCGAGCCGTCATCCATCGCGACGGGGATCGAGACCTCGACCGCCTTCTTGCAGTGGGAGAGGACGCGGACGAGGTCGGGGTCGATGGCGAAGATCTCGCCCACCCGCCGCAGCTGCGAGCGTGCGATGTCGAAGGGGTTCTCGCGGAGGTGTGAGGCCACTACCGCTTCGGACATGACACGCGCCTCCTCACTCGACTGGACGCGGCGAGTATAGGACGGTCAGCGAACCGTGTAGCCGACGCTCTCGACCTGTCGCCTGATGCCGTCGCCCGGGCGCGCGACGACCCGGACGACGTAGCTCCCGCGCCGCAGCCGCCCGCCGTCCGGCCCCCTCCCGGTGAGCCCGAACGTGTATCGGCCCGGGAGCACCTCGCGGCGGCTCGCGAGGATGCCGACGAGCGCTCCCCCGCGCCAGAGCTGCACCTCGAGCGCCTCGACGGCCCGAACCTGGGGCTGCGGCCCGCCCGTGACCGCGCCCGCGACCAAGGTAAGGACGGCGGGCGTCGCATCCGACACGCGTGTGCTCGTCGTGCGCAGGGCGACGTGCGAGATCAGGTCCACGTCTCGTTCCGGGACCGCCACCGCCCAGGGAACGCGCACTTCCTGCGAGTCGGCGACCCGCAGCACGAGCTCGCCCGTGGCGACGCCCGCCTGCTTCGAGAGCTCGCGCGTGTCGGCGCGCACGACGACCTCGACGGCCGCGCCGGCACGCAGGCGGGCGCGAGCGGGGTCGACTCCGATCACGACGCCCTTCGGGGCGAGCGCTGCCGACGCGATCCGGACGACGAGCGTGCGCGTGGAGACGTTGCGGAGCCGAACCGTCTGCTCGAGCGTGAAGCGCTCGAACTCGGGTGCGCTCTCGACGGAGCCGAACGACACGGTCGCGGGAACGACGACGACCTCCTGCTGCACGGCGGAGCGCAGGTCGACGAGGCCGGCGCCCGAGGCCGCCGGGTCGAGGTCCGTGCGCTGGGCCGACCCGACGAGGAGCCCACGGAGCTCGGCCGCGGCGACGCGAGGGCGTCCCTCCGCGAGTACGGCGGCGGCTCCGGCTACGACCGCGGCGGCGGCGCTCGTCCCGCTCACCGTGCCGAAGCGGACCTCTCCCTCGTCGCCGCGCCCCGGCTCCGAGGTCGGGACGGCGACGCCGGCTGCGACGACGTCGGGCTTGAGCACGCCGCTCTGTGCGAGTCCTCGCGACGAGAACGCGGCGATCGCGCCTCCCTCTTCGTTCTCGGCGACCGAGACGGCCCCGACCGCGACGGTCACGGGCACGCCGGAGGCGAGGAACGCGCGCATCTCCTTCACGAGCGCACGCGGCAGCCCCACGACCGGGACCCCGGCGGGGACGTCGAGGCTGAAGGCGCCTGCAGGAAGCTGGCCGTCGACCAGCACGGCGAGGGCGCCGGCCGTGGTCGACTCCTCGACCGCCTCCTCGGAGAGCGCGCCGCGCGGCAGTAGCGACGCACTGCCGGCGATCGCGCTCACGCCGTCCGCGCCGAAGAACCCGGCGATCCCCTTTGCAGCCGCGGCCCTCGTCACCGTGACGACGTCCGCGGTCACCGTCTCGGATGGGGCGCCGCCCAGCGCCAGCGGTCCCTCGAAGAGGACGCGGAGCCCGGCCCGCACCTGCACGCGGACGGTCGGCATCGCGGGACGCGCGTCGGACGCGGCGACCGTGAGCGCGTCCGGCG
>JBOHBB010000266.1:0-7883 GCA_050698135.1 Gaiellaceae bacterium | reverse complement strand
GGCGAACTTGATCGTGTCGTTGGGGTGCGCCCAGATCGCATCGGCGAGGTCGACGCCGACCTTGCCCTTGACGACGTCGAACGCGGCTGTGAACTCGATGTCCGAGATGTGGTAGCCGCCGAGGTCGACGTGCATGAGCCCGGGGACAGAGCCCTCGGGCGAGGCGTCTTTGTAGTACTCGACGCCCTGGAGGAGGGAGTTGGCGCAGTTCCCGACGCCGATGATCGCGACGCGCACCTTGTCCTTCGAGCGCGCGCCGTTCTTGGAGCCGTTCTGAGTGGCCATCGATTCCTTTCCGTTCCTGGGTGCGTGGGGGACGCCGAGCCCCTCTGCGAGCGCGGCGAGGATGACGTCGTTCGCGTTGGTGTCGCGGCGCGACGCCTCCGCATGGATCTCGTCCTTCAGCTCCTGCGGAACGCGGAGCAGGAGGACGGGGCTCGATCCTGCTAGCACTTTGCGGCGGCGGCCGCTCGGCACGTAGGAGAGACCGAACGCGTCTGCGAGGATGCCGGCTGCGACGTCGTTGACGTTCGAGCCGCGGCGGGCGACCTCCCGCACCAGAGCCTCCTTCAACGAGGACGGCATCCGGACGAGAATCGAAGTGCGAGATGGAGTGCTAGCAGACAAACTGCTAGCAGATTACCACGACTTGCGCGCCGGCGTTCGTTGACCCGAGGTTAGGACGCCTGTTCGGCGAGCTCGCGCAGCTGGCGGCGGACGAAGAGCATCCGCTGCGTGACCGTGACCCAGACGATCACAGCGAGCGCGTAGATCGGCCACTGCAGCCAGCCCCACGGGGCGAGGCCGAGGCCGACCGAGATGAGGACGACGCGCTCGACCCGGGACCCGAAGCCCACGTCGCCGCGGAGCCCGAGCGACTCCGCCTTCGCGCGGGTGTACGAGACGAGGAACGAGCCGATGACCGCGGCGAAGGTCGCGACGAGCGCGATCTCGTTCCCGTCGCGCATGAAGGCGAGGCCGATGGCGGAGAGCATCGCCGCCTCGCCGAGGCGGTCGAACGTCGAGTCGAGGAATGCGCCGAAGACCGTGCCCTTGCTCGCCGCCCGCGCGAGCGCCCCGTCGAGGATGTCGGCGATCGACCCGATCACGAACAGGAAGCCGCCGAGCCAGAAGAAGAGCTTCTCGTTGCGGTACTCGAAGCCGACGAGCACCGCACCGGCGAGGCAGAGCGACACGCCGGCGAGCGTCAACATGTCCGGCGTCAGCTTCGTCTTGGCGACGCCGCGCATCGAGCGCGTGAGGATCTCGCGCGCGGCCTGCGTGTACTCCTGCTTGACGCGGTCCAGCTGGCTGACGCGGGCGTTCTCTGCGGGACGAGGCGGCTCCGGGTCGCTCATGCGCGCCGGAGGCGCAGCGTGCGCGCCCGGCGAAGGGCGTACCCGGTCGCGACCGCGATGACGAAGCCGGCCACGATGTCGAGCCAGTAGTGGTTCCCGGTGGAGATCACGGCGAAGGACACCCAGATCGGCCAGGCGAGCCAGAGCGCCTTGGCGATGCGCGAGCGGACGACGCCGAACATGACGATCCCGACGATCAGCGCGTCCATCGCGTGCAGGCTCGGCATCGCGGCGTACGGGTTCGACGCGACGGCGATCAGCCCGCTCGAGTGGTTCACCGAGGAGTACTGGGCGAGCGTGTCGACGAACCCCCACTCCGGAAACATTCGCGGCGGGGCCGTCGGCATGAAGACGTAGCCGAGGAGCCCGATGAGGTTGGCGACGATCAGCCAGTTCCGGAAGCCCGCGAAGCGCTCGTGGTGGCGGAAGTAGACCCAGAGCAACGTGACGCCGACGACCGCGAACTGGGAGAGCCAGTACGTGTACGACGTCAGGGTCACCATCACCGACGAGGTGTCGACGACGCGCTGCACGGCCGGCTCGAAGAGCGCGCCGATCTGGCTCTCGGTGCGGAGCACCCACTCGCCGTTGTGGAAGGCGCCCGCGACGTCCCGGTCGGCCGCCCCGCGCGCGATCTGGTACACGACGTAGAAGCCCATCCAGATCACGAACTGAAGGGCGAGGTGCGCCCAGCCGCGTGGCAGGCGCCGCGACGTATCGGCGGCGTGGCTCGTCACGACACTTCCGATTCTAACGAGAGGCGCTGCCATCGCGACCGATGTGCCCGCCCTCGGGCCTCGGCGCGTACGACACGAGTGCCCGCATGTAGTTCCCGCGCTCGAAGGCTGCGGGGTCGGGGCTGGAAGCCTGGCTGAGGCTTCCGCGGAGCTGATCGACCGAGGAGTACTCACGCTCGTCCATCCAGACCTCGATCCCGTCGATGAGCTCGCGCACGACACCGGGGCCGCGGCTGAGCGGCGCGGACGCGACCATGACGACGTTCGCCCCGGCAAGAAGGAGCTTCAGCGCGCCCTGCCAGTCGTGCACGCCGGTCGTCCCGGCGAGGTCGACCTCCACCCGGCCGCGCAGGATCGCGATCCAGCGGAGTGGGAGCCTCAGCTCGACCGGGGTCGAGAGCGGGAGCCACGGCGCGACGTCGAGCGTGTCGAGGTCGATGTCGGGCTGGAGGAAGCGGTTGAAGAGGACGAGGCCGTCCGCCCCCGCCGCGGCGAGCTTCGCTGCCATGTGCGCGAACGCCGAGTAGAACGGGCCCACCTTGACCGCGAGCGGGATCGACACCGCCGCGCGCACCTGCCGGAC
This sequence comes from Gaiellaceae bacterium, assembly GCA_050698135.1. Lineage (GTDB taxonomy): Bacteria > Actinomycetota > Thermoleophilia > Gaiellales > Gaiellaceae > GMQP-bins7. The sequence goes on along the minus strand of JBOHBB010000266.1, from coordinate 5,205 downwards.
GAGCGCGAGCGTGCGCTCCTCGACGTCCGCCGCGGACTGCGCGGCGTCGGTCTCGACGGCGTACACGTTCAGCTCGAGGGCATCCGCCCCCGCCTCCTCGCACAGGCGCGCGTAGCGCACCCAGCCACCGGCCGAGACTCCGTTCAGGCTCGCGATCACGGGCACTTCGAGCGCCGACTTCGCCTGCGCGAGGTGCTCGAGGTACCGGTCAGGGCCGGTGTTGTAGTCCTCGAGCTCGGGGAACCAGGTGAGCGCCTCGCCGAAGCTGTGGGTCTGGTGCTCGAGGAGCTCGTGGAGGTCGATCTGCTCGTGCTCGATCTGCTCCTCGAAGAGCGAGGGCAGGACGACCGCCGCCACTCCCGCCTCCTCGAGGGCGCGGAGCGAGTCGAGGCTGCCGGTGAGCGGCGAGGCCGAGGCGACGATCGGGCCGCGGAGCTGCAGCCCGAGGTACGAGGACGAGAGGTCCGGGGTCACGCCTGCTCCTTCTGTATCTCCGGCTCGCCCGGCTCGTGCTCGATCTCCGCCATCTGCTCGTAGACGTGCCAGCGCTCGTCGACGTCGTGCTGCGCGAGCTCGCCGAGCTCGGCCGCGTCGCCGGGTCGCGCGCGCTGGAGCATCGCGAACCGGGCCTCGCTCGCCATGAACTCGGACACCGGGAGCTTCGGCGCCCGCGAGTCGAGGTGGAAGGGGTGCTCGCCCGCGTGCGCATGCCTCGGGTCGTAGCGGTAGAGCGGCCAGTAGCCGGTGTCGACGGCGAGCTTGTGCTGCTCCATCCCCTTCTTCATCTCGATCCCGTGCGCGATGCAGTGGCTGTACGCGATCACGATGGACGGCCCAGGGTACGCGTCCGCCTCTGCGAGCGCCTTCACCGTCTGCGGGTTGTCGGCGCCCATCGCGATCTGCGCCACGTAGACGTCCCCGTAGGCGGAGGCGATCATGCCGAGGTCCTTCTTGCGCGTGCGCTTGCCTCCCGCCGCGAACTTCGCCACGGCGGCCCGTGGCGTCGCCTTCGACGCCTGGCCCCCGGTGTTCGAGTACACCTCGGTGTCGAGCACGAGCACGTTCACGTTCCGACCGGAGGCGAGGACGTGGTCGAGGCCGCCGAAGCCGATGTCGTAGGCCCAGCCGTCGCCTCCGACGATCCACACCGTCTTCCTGACGAGCGCGTGCGCCAGTCCCAGCAGGCGGAGCGCCTCCGGCGTGCCGAGCTCGCGGCAGCGAGTCTCGAGCTCCGCGACTCGCTCGCGCTGCGCGGCGATGCCCGCCTCGCTCGTCTGGTCGGCATCGAGCAGCGCGGGCGCGAGGTCCGAGGCGACCTCGGCGACGAGAGCGCGCGCAGACGCTTCCTGCTGGTCGAGCGCGAGCCGCATGCCCAGCCCGAACTCCGCATTGTCCTCGAACAGCGAGTTCGACCACGCAGGCCCGCGCCCGTCGGCGTCCTGTGCCCATGGGGTCGTCGGCAGGTTGCCGCCGTAGATCGAGGAGCAGCCGGTCGCGTTCGCCACGACCATCCGGTCGCCGAAGAGCTGCGTCAAGAGCTTCAGGTACGGCGTCTCCCCGCAGCCCTCGCACGCGCCCGAGTACTCGAACAGCGGCTGGAGCATCTGCGAGCCCTTCACGGTCGCGGGGGCGGTGAGCTCCCGGCCGATCTCCGGGATCGCGAGGAAGAACTCGTAGCGCTCGCGCTCGACCTCGAGGTGCTCGTCCTTCGGCTCGAGGTTGATCGACTTGTGCTTGACCTCCTCCTTCGAGTGCGCGGGGCAGGTCTCGACGCAGATGCCGCAGCCCGTGCAGTCCTCGGGGGCGACCTGGATCGTCATCAGCATTCCCGGCAGGTCGCGGGCCTTCCACTCCTTCGAGAGGAAGCCCTCGGGGGCGGCCTCGAGCGCCTCCGGCGGGAAGACCTTCATCCGGATCGCCGCGTGCGGGCAGACGAGCGCGCACTTCGCGCAGTCGATGCAGATCGAGGGATCCCAGATCGGGATCTCCGCCGCGATCGAGCGCTTCTCGTACCGCGACGTCCCCGTCGGGAAGGTCCCGTCGACCGGGAGGACGGACACGGGGAGGTCGTCGCCGCGCCCCGCGATGATCGGCGCGGTCACCTCCCGCACGAACGCGGGCACCTCGGCAGGAACGGGCTCGTGCCGGTGGCCCGAAGCGGACGCGAGCGCCGGCACCTCGACCTCGACGAGCCCCTCGAGAGCGCGGTCGACGGCCGCGAAGTTCCTCTCGAGGACCGCCTCACCGCGCTTGCCGTACGTCGCGCGGATCGCGTCCTTGATCGCCGCAATCGCCTCGTCCCGTGGCATCACGTTCGCGAGCGCGAAGAAACAGGTCTGGAGGACGGTGTTCACGCGCTTGCCGAGACCGGCCTCGCGCGCGACGCGCGTCGCGTCGACGACGAACAGGCGGAGTCGCTTCGCGACGATCTGCCCCTGCACCTCGGCCGGCAGGTGGACCCACACGTCCTCCGGCCCGTACGGCGCGTTCAGGAGGAAGGTCGCCCCCTCGCCCGCGAGCTCGAGGACGTCGATCCGGTCGAGGAAGCCGAACTGATGGCAGGCGACGAAGTCGGCGCGCTGGACCAGGTAGGAGGAGCGGATGGGGTCCGGTCCGAAGCGAAGGTGCGAGACGGTCGTCGAGCCCGCCTTCTTCGAGTCGAGGACGAAGTACGCCTGGGCGTGGAGGCCGGTCGCCTCGGCGATGATCTTGATCGAGTTGCGGTTGGCCCCGACGGTCCCGTCCGCGCCGAGTCCATAGAACACCGCCTGCCTCGCGTCCTCGGGCTCCGTCGTGAACGACGGGTCCACCTCGAGCGAGAGGCCGCTCACGTCGTCGGTGATCCCGACGGTGAACCGGCGCTTCGGGCTGGGCTCCCCGAGCTCTGCGAGTGCCGCGGCGGCCATCGCAGGCGTGAACTCCTTCGAGGACAGCCCGTAGCGGCCGCCGATGACGCGCGGCAGGTCGTCGGCTCGTTCCGCGAGCGCGGTGATGACGTCCTGGTACAGGGGCTCGCCGAGGGCCGCCGGCTCCTTCGTGCGGTCGAGGACCGCCACGCCTCCGACGGAGGCCGGCAGCGCCGAGACGAAGGCAGCGGCGTCGAACGGCCGGAAGAGCCGGACCTTGACGAGGCCGACGCGCTCGCCCTCCGCGCGCAGCCGCTCGACGGCCTCCTCGGCCGCGCCGGCCCCGGATCCCATCAGCACGAGCACCCGCTCCGCCTCGGGATGGCCGACGTAGTCGAAGAGCCGGTACGAGCGTCCACCCCGCTCGGCGAACCGCGCCATCTCCTCCTGGACGATCCCCGCGACCGCCGCGTAGAACGGGTTGACGGCCTCGCGTGCCTGGAAGAAGACGTCCGGGTTCTGCGCGCTCCCCCGGAGAACCGGGCGGTCGGGCGAGAGGGCCCGCGCGCGGTGGGCCGCGACGAGGCTCTCATCGAGGAGCGCGCGGAGATCGTCCTCGGTCAGGCGCTCGACGGTGCTGAGCTCGTGGGAGGTCCGGAACCCGTCGAAGAAGTGGAGGAAGGGGACGCGCGTGCGGAGCGTCGCCGCGTGCGCGACGACCGCGAGGTCCTGCGCCTCCTGCACCGACGACGAGCCGAGCAGCGCGAACCCGGTCGTGCGGGCCGCCATCACGTCGGAGTGGTCGCCGAAGATCGAGAGGGCGTGGGTCGCGACGGTGCGCGCGGCGACGTGGATGACCGCAGGCGTGAGCTCCCCGGCGATCTTGAACATGTTCGGAAGCATGAGGAGGAGCCCCTGGGAGCTCGTGAACGTCGTCGCGAGCGAGCCGGCCTGGAGGGCGCCGTGCACGGCTCCGGCGGCGCCGCCCTCGCTCTGCATCTCGACGACCTGGGGCACCGTGCCCCACGCGTTCGGCACGCCCTGCGCCGACCACGCGTCCGCGAGCTCCCCCATCGGCGTCGCCGGGGTGATCGGGTAGATGGCGATGACCTCGCTCGCGCGGTAGGCCACCCAGGCCGCCGCCTCGTTCCCGTCGATGATCGCTCGACCTCCCATCGAGCACAGGCTCCCGCCGCGGAACCGGCCGGGCATCGGGGCGAACGCTGACGCCCTTTCGGGGTTCCCGCACAGGCGCCGGCCAGGGTGGCGGCCCGCCCAGTGGAAAGATCGAGTCCGAATCGGTGCACTCGAGCGCCGGCGCCGTCGGAGCAGCATCAGCGCGTGTGATCGAAGCCGAGCGGGATCGGACTTGAGCTGATCGAACGCTTGGGGCGATCATGGCCCATGGCGGCGCGCCACGGCGCACGGGTCTGGCTCGCCCTGGGGACGGTGTACTTCGTCTGGGGCTCGACGTTCATCGCCCTCGCGATCGTCGTCCGCGACCTGCCGCCGCTCATGGCGATGTCCGCGCGCCACCTCGTCGCCGGCGGCGCGCTGCTCGCGTTCGCTCTCTCGCGCGACGACCGTGGCCGCGACCCGATCGGCCGGCCCCAGGTCGCCGCCGCGCTCGTCTTCGGCGGGCTGCTGTTCGTCGTCGGCCACGGCAGCCTCGCCTGGGCGCAGCAGGTCCCGGCCGGAGTCGCGGCGCTCCTCGTCGGCAGCATCCCGATCTGGATCGTGCTCCTCGACCGGATCTTCTTCGTGCGGCGACTGCGGGCCTCTGCGTACGCCGGGCTCGTGCTCGGCTTCGTCGGGCTCGGCTTCCTCTTCGACCCCTTCGGCGACGGCTCGATCGACCGTCTCGGTGCGCTCGCGATCGTCCTCGGCGCTCTCGGCTGGGGGGCCGGCTCGCTCTACTCCCGCGGGGCTCCGCTCCCACGACGGCCGCTCGTCTCGGCCGGTTCGCCTCGCTCTGCGGCGGCGCTCTTCTGCTCGTCGTCTCGCTCGCCGCGTGCGAGCTCGGGGACGCACGCCTCTCGCGGGACTCGCTGCTCGCTCTGGCCTACCTGATCGTCGCGGGGAGCTTCGTCGGCTTCATGGCATACGTCTGACTCCTGCGCGTCGCCCCGATCTCGCTCGTCGGCACGTACGCCTACGTCTACCCGATCGCGCCGTCTTCCTCGGCTGGGCGCTTCTCGGCGAGGAGGTCTCGATGCAGATGGCAGTCGCGGGCGCTGCGATCGTCGTCTCGGTCGCCCTGATCGTCCGGGCGAGCGGCGCGGCCGTGGAGCCCGGCCGCGGCCTCCTCCGGCGCCGTGCGGCCGCTCCCGCGGCGCTCTCCGAGCCGAGCGCCTAGGAG
>JBOHBB010000265.1:0-15471 GCA_050698135.1 Gaiellaceae bacterium | reverse complement strand
GCTGCGCACGTCGAGCCGTGCACGACGAAGAAGAAGGGGGTCGATGGGGAAACATGGTTTCCGCCATCCCAAAAAAAAATTCACCGAGCCGGTGGCGCTTTCGTCCACTCAGCCCGCTGACCGTCCGCTTCCGCGTAGAGCCTTCGAGCTGCGCTTCGACCTACTTGCGCTCCGTGCTCGGTGCAAGCGGCAACCTACGGGACGGGGCCGAGGGGGTCAAGCCCGATTGCGGGGTCATTGTCGGAAATTGCGTCTATTTTCTTCACCGGCCGTTCACGCGGCGGGTGAACGTAGGATCCCGCCGTGCGTCGCTCCCTCGTGTACAGCGTCGCGGGGGCGGCGCTCGGTCTTGCCCTCGTTCTCACGGTGCTCGGCGTCGGCGACGACGAGACCGCGCTGACGAACGGCCAGGCGCTCGTCCTCGGGATCGTCCAGGGCCTCACGGAGCTCCTCCCGATCTCGTCCTCGGCCCACCTGATCCTCGTCCCCTGGGCGTCCGACTGGACGTACCTGAAGGAGAACGACCGGTTCAATCAGACGTTCGACGTCGCGCTCCACCTCGGGACCCTCGTCGCCGTCGCGGCGTACTTCTGGGGGGACGCCGTCCGGCTGCTGCGCGCGTGGCTCGGCTCGATCGCCCGCCGGAGCGCCTCCACCGTCGACGAGCGCGTGGCATGGCTCGTCGTCATCGCGACCATCCCGGCCGCACTCGCCGGGTTCCTGGGAGAGGACCTCATCGCGGACAGGCTCGGGGAGCCCTGGCAGATCGCGATCCTCCTGGCGGCCGGCGCGCTCATCCTGTGGTGGGCCGACCGCTCGGCTCAGGACCGGGAGATGGGCGAGCTCGGCGCTCGCCACGCCGTGGCGATGGGGCTCGCGCAGGCGCTCGCGCTCGCCCCGGGCGTCTCGCGGTCGGGGATCACGATCACCGCGGGGCGCCTCCTGCGGCTCGACCGCGATAGCGCGGCTCGGTTCTCGTTTCTGCTGCTGCTCCCGACCGTGCTCGGCGCGGTGGTGTACAAGGGGGTGACGGACGTCCTCCTGGGAGAGCTACCGAGCGGCTGGCAGGGGCCGTTCCTCGTCGGGACGCTCGCTTCACTCGGGAGCGGGCTGCTCGCGATCGACTGGCTGCTCGGCTACGTGCGCCGCCACACCTACGACGTCTTCGTCCTGTACCGCCTCGTGATCGCAGCGATCGTCGTGCTCGTCATCGTGAGCGGCGCGCGCGCGACGACGTTCTAGGCGATGAGCTCCCGAGCGACGTTCCTCGCGCTCGGAGGGGCGGTCGCGATCGCGTTCACCGGCGTCCTCGTCCGGCTCGCCGACGTCGCTCCCGCGACCGCGGCCTTCTGGCGCTGCGTCTACGCGCTCCCGTTCCTCGGCGTCCTCGCGCTGCTCGAACGGCGCCGGCGAGGGAGGCTCGAGCGCCGCCAGCATCTGCTCGCGCTCGCCGCCGGAGTGTTCTTCGCCGCCGACCTCGAGCTCTGGCACCACTCGATCGCCGTCGTGGGCGCGGGTCTCTCCACCGTCGTCGCGAACCTCCAGGTCGTCGCCGTCGGCGTCGCCGCCTGGGCCCTTCTCGACGAGCGGCCGAGCGACCGGGTGCTCGTCGCGGCGCCGATCGCGTTCGCGGGGGTCTTCTTGATCTCCGGCGTCGGCAGCACAACGGCCTACGGGGACGACCCGGTGCTGGGCGTCGTCTACGGGCTCCTGACCGCGGTCGCGTACGCGGGCTTCCTGCTCCTCATCCGCGAAGCGGGGAGGGGGCTCCGGACGCCCGCCGAGATCATGTTCGACGCGACGCTCAGCTGTGCCGTCGCCGTCGCGATCCTCGGCGCCGCGCTGGGGGAGCTCGACCTCGAGCCGGACTGGCCCGCGCACGGCTGGCTCTTCGTCCTCGCGGTCATGGGCCAGGTGGTGGGCTACCTCGCGATCGCCGCCTCGCTCCCGCGCCTCCCCGCGGTCGTCGCCTCGATCCTGCTCCTCGTGCAGCCGGTGCTCACGGTGATCCTCGCCGCGATCGTCGTCGACGAGCGGCCCTCCGGGCTGCAGCTCGCGGGCATCCTGCTCGTCGTCGCCGGCATCGTCGTCGCGACGTCAGGAGGGCGGAGGGAGCAGGAGGCGGGCCTGCCGGCCGAGGCATGAGCGGCCGGGTCGCGTCGAGAGCGCGCTCGAGGCAGTGCGAAGCTCACGGATGAGCCACCCCGCAAGGGGGCTACCATCGCCCACGAACTGTTTCCATGATTCGCCGGTGCCGCTCTACCGCCTCCAGGACACCGCCGGCGACGATCTCGGCCTCCTCGAACATCCTTCGACGACGGTCGAGCCAGGAGACGTCGTCCAGCTCCCCGACGGCCGTTCCGTGTACGTCACCGGCAGGACGGAGACGGAGAGCGAGGAGCTCTGGGCGCTGCTCGAAGTCCTGGTGGCCCCGACCTCGCCCGCGATCCCAACCTGAAGCCCCGGATGTTCGACGCGGATTACTTCTTCAGCAGAGGCTTCATCGAGTCGGTGCAGGACTTCAGCAGGGCACACGACGAGGCGAGCCTGCGACTCGAGGTCGTGACGCTCGGCGGGGAGAGGATCGACACGCTGCAGCTCAGAGCCGTCGAGACCGTGCTCAGGCTCGCCACGCGCGACGATCGGCTCGTCTTCGTGCCGTACCCGCACATCGCGTACATCGACGTGTCGCTCATGCGAGACCACCGCGTCGCCGGCTTTCAGCTCGCGACGAGTTCCGAGCAGCCGCGCGTGCCCTCCCAGCGGTAGGCCTAGCGAGCGGCCGAGGAGGGGAGGTCGGCTGGCCTCGCCGCCTGTCGACTCGACTCGACTTGACATAACGCGCGTTATCGTGCGTTGAGACAAGGCGTGTAGCCAAGCCAGCTACAGGAGAAGCGGCCACTGCGGTGGCTCTCACAAGCCTGATGACGCCGGTGCGGAGCGTCGTTAGGGAGACCGCGAACCGGGCTAGGCGGCTGACCGTTGCGCCGCTGCTCTAGCTCTGCGGTCGAATTCCGAGCTGGCGCATGCGCGAGAGGTTGTCCTCGACGCCGATCGCACTCGCGAGCCTGCCGTCCCGCACGCGGAAGATGTAGATCTCGTCGACACCCTCGAAGCGACGGCCAGTGGGAGGAACGCCTACCCACTGGCCAGTGTGCGTGCCTGAGCACTTGAAGTGGCCGACTACCGTCTCGTTCTCGGCGACGAGTTCGACGATCTCCATCGTGAAGTCCGGAAACGCAGCTTGGAAGGGACTGATCCAACGCCGAGCGAGCTTCGCGAAGTCGCCCTGCGCGAGCTCGTCAAGCGCGTCGGCATTCCGCTGATTCACGACCTCGTCGACCACGCGACGGACCAGCTGCTTGTTCGCCTCTGCACTCATTGCCCTCTCATGATCGCTGGACCGAATCCTTACGGCTCATCCCTACCGACAGCGTGGTCGTCCTCTACCCCGTTGTCTGCAGCGCTGCTCGGGCGATCTCAGTCGGGCGCCTGGAGGACGGATGAGAGCGCCCATGTCGCCGAAGGCGGTGCATCGACTTGGATCAACCATCGGACACGACGCAGGTCGCCACAGCACGGATTGCTACGGCAATACGCGTCGTGGCCGCTGAGCTCGGCTGTGGCAGGCCCGGCCTGCATAGTGACGATGCATGGAACGCGCACCCGAGCCGGTTCCCATCGCCGAGTGGTCGTATCGGGATCGCCGTCCGCACGCGCCGATGGAGGCCGAGGAGGTCGTGCGCATCGTCGTGCAACTGGAAACCGCCGGCGTCGCCGCGTGGCTCGACGGCGGTTGGGGCGTCGACGCGCTGCTCGAGGAACAGCAGCGCGAGCACGACGATCTCGACCTCGTCGTCGCGCTCGCGGACGTCCCCGCGCTCCTCGGCGTCCTGGGGAGAGCCCGCTACGAGCACGCCGCCGGGGTCACGCCCGGGAGCGTCGTCCTCGTCGACGCGAGAGGACGTCAGGTGGACGTGCATCCAGTCGTGTTCGACGATGAGCGCGGAGGAGGCGTCTACGTGATGGACGACGGCCGGGAGTGGGTCTACCCGGGCCACGGCTTCGACGGCCGTGGCCGCGTGGCCGGTCGCCCGGTGCGCTGCCTCAGCCCCGAGGTGCAGGTGCTCGTCCACGACGGGTACGAGCTGACGGCGAAGGACTACCGCGAGCTCGACCTCCTGCACGAGCGATTCGGCGTCGACGTGCCTCCCCGCGGCGATACGAGGTAGAGCGCCGCGGCGGGCGCGGCCGCCGGTACTCAGACGGCGACCGGCGCCTCGTGGACCGCGACGTCGTAGTTGTGGACGCTCGCGATGGATCCACCGCCGGACGCGACGACGCGGCAGCGGAGCTGCGTCTCCCGGACCTCGCTGCGACGGAGCGCGTCGTCGCTCTCCCAGAACGTGATCGTCTTCGTGACGCCGGTCGTCCGGTCGACGAGCGTGACGATGCCCTTCCAGCCTCCGAGCTCGTCCGCCTCGACCTGGGCCTGCTCGCGGACGGAGCGCAATGCCTCGGCGAGCCGATCGGGTGCACAGGTCAGCGACGCGACGCGGGCGGACCGGGTCGCTCCGTCCACATCGTCGATCGCCACCTCGTAGACGCCGACCGACGTACGACGACCCCGCGCCGTCTCCGGGATCTCCTCACCGAGCCTCTCGAACGCAGCCTCCGAGGCCTGGAGCGCCTCCTCCGACTCGAAGAACGTGACACCGAGGGCCGAGCGGTCGCGTGGGTCGAGCAGCATCACGTGCCGCACGGCCTCGGGCACCTCATTGCCCGACACCGCGCGCGAGCGCACGATCTCGACGAGCTCGTCGACCCTGCTCATGTCGCGGTTTTCGAACGTCGCGACCCGTGCGAACATCAACCCCCCTCGTCGCGCGAGACGTAGCGCGCCATTCAGCTTACGCCTCGCGTGCGGACGTCACCAGGGCGGGCGCGTCCTCGAACGGCTACCCGCCCTGGGGGATATTCCCGCTCGACCCTAGACACGGGGCGTCGAGATGCGAGAGAGTGTCTCAAGACAGTCTCGCGTCTTCCCCCCGCCGCGCGTGAGCCAGACCGACATCGAAACGATCCTCGTCGTCGAGGAGATCCGACAGTTGCTCGAGCAGTCCGAGCAAGTCGGCTCGATTCGGGCGGCCGACCTCGCTGAGGTCGCGGAGGCGTACGAGCTCACGGAGCTCGAGCACGACGCGCTCCTGCGAGAGCTCGACCAGCGCGGGATCGAGATCGTCGAGCAGCCCTCCCAGTCCGAGGTCGTCGCCGCGATCACGGCGCCGGTCGAGACGACGACCGACGCGCTCCAGCTCTTCCTCCGCGAAGCCGGACGCCACCAGCTCCTCACCGCCGCGCAGGAGGTCGAGCTCGCGAAGGCGATCGAGCGCGGAGACCTGGACGCGAAGGAACGCATGATCCAGTCGAACCTGCGGCTCGTGGTCTCGATCGCGAAGAACTACCGCAACCAGGGCCTGCCGTTCCTCGACCTCATCCAGGAGGGGACGCTCGGCCTTATCCGCGCCGTCGAGAAATTCGACTGGCGGCGCGGGTTCAAGTTCTCGACATACGCCACCTGGTGGATCCGGCAGGCGGTCGCGCGCGCGCTCGCCGACAAGGCGCGGACGATCCGAATGCCCGTGCACATCGTCGAGCGGCTGCAGAAGATCAACCGCGCAGACCGGCTGCTGTGGACGCAGCTCGGCCGTGAGCCGAACCTCGACGAGATCGCCGACGAAGCGTCGCTCACGGTCCAGCAGGTGCTCGAGGTCCGGGCGGCCGCTCGCGCGTCGACGAGCCTCGACGCGCCCGTCGGCGACGGCGAGGACGCGGTGTTCGGCGACTTCGTCGCCGGCGCGGACCCGTTGCCGGAGGAGGCGGTCGAGCTGAACCTGCGCAGCGAGGCGCTGCGGCGGGCGCTCGCAGCCCTTCCCCAGCGCGAGCGCGAGGTCGTCGTGATGCGCTACGGGCTCGGCGGCGCCGAGGCACAGACGCTCGAGGAGATCGGCCGGCGGCTCGGCCTCACGCGCGAGCGCGTCCGCCAGATCGAGCTCGAGTCGCTCCGCCGTCTCGCGGGCCTCCGCGAGATGGAGTCGGTCGAGGCGACCTGAGACAGGCTCAGGACCTTAGGTAGAGCTCGAGCCCCGGCGCGACCGCGCGGAGCTCGCGAAGGGCGCGTGCCTCGAGCTGGCGGACGCGCTCGCGCGTGATGCCGAGGTTCGCCCCCACCTCCTCGAGTGTGCGCGGTCGCACGCCGTCGAGCCCGAACCGCTCGACGACGACGCGGCGCTGGCGCGGCTGGAGCTTCGCGAGGGCGTCGAGGAGCTCGGTCGAGCGGGCGCGGTCGGCCGACTCCTCCTCCGGCTGCGCGGCGTTCAGATCGGGGATGAGGTCGGCGACGCTCGAGTCCCCGTCGCCGATTGGCGTCTCCAGGCTCACGGGGTCCTGCACGAGGTCGAGGAGCTCCTGGACGCGCTCGGGAGTGATGCCGATCTCGAGCGCGATCTCGTCGAGGGACGGGTCGCGATTCAGCTTCTGGCCGAGCAGGCGCCTCGTCTTGGTCACCTTGCGCACCTGATCGGCGACGTGCACGGGGAGGCGGATGGTGCGCCCCTGCTCGGCGAGAGCGCGGGAGATCGCCTGCTTGATCCACCAGGTCGCGTACGTGGAGAGCTTGAAGCCGAGCTTGTAATCGAACTTCTCGACCGCGCGGATGAGGCCGAGGTTCCCTTCCTGGATGAGGTCGAGGAGTGGGACCTCCGCCCGCGTGTAGTGGCGCGTGATGGACATGACGAGCCGCAGATTCGACTCGATGAGCTTGCTCTTCGCGACCTGGTCCCCCTCGTCCTTGCGCCGGGCGAGCTCGCGCTCCTCGGCCGGGGTCAGGAGCCGCCCGTCGCCGATCTGTCGTACGTAGAGCTTCAGCGGGTCGTCTGCGGTCGGCCCGGCGAGCTCCGTCCGCTCTCTCGGCTCCGGGTCGTCCTTGCTCGTCGGCACCTCGTCTTCGGCCGCGTCGAAGAGGTGCTCCGCAGCGTTCCCTTCCACGGACGCTCTATCGGTCGCGCGGTTGCCCCGCTTGAGGGATGACAGCATGGACGAGGGATCTGCGTGAACCTGCAGAAGTCGATGCGGCTCGTACAAACCAAGCCAGCCACCCCGACGTCTACCCTCTTGTGCGCCATCCCTCCGGACTCGACGACTAGCGGCCCATGTGCGGCATAGCCGGCTACAGTCTCGGCCCCGCGTCCACCGTCGGGCGCACGCTCGCCGCGCAGGCGCTGCTCGCCGGGATCGCGGAACGCGGCGCCGACGCAGTCGGGTACGCGCATCGCGAGGGCGGCGGCGCGGCCACCGTGAGCAAGCTCCGCGGTGGGGCGAGTGCGCTCCTCGACGAGATCGCGGTGCCCGCGACCGCGTCGTCGGTGCTCATCCACGTGCGCGACTTCACGAAGGGGCACCCCGACATCGAGGCGAACAACCACCCGATTCGCCACGGGTCGGTCGTCGGCGTGCACAACGGCGTCCTCTCGAACGACGACGAGCTGCTCGACCGCTACGGGATCGAGCGCCACGAGCCGGGCATGACGGTCGACTCCGAGGCGATCTTCGCCCTGATGGAGCTTCGCGGGAACGACGCACGCGCGCTGTCCGAGCTCCGCGGCAGCATGGCCGCGGGCTGGGTGGACGAGCGCGAGCCGGACGCCGTCTTCCTCGCGCGCGGCACGTCCCGCCCGCTGTGGATAGGCCGCACGCGCACGGAGGTCTTCTTCGCCTCGACGCAGCGGGCGCTCACGATCGTCGAAGCTGCGCTCCGGCTGCGCCTGGAGACCGAGCAGTTGCGCCAGGGGCGGCTCATAGAAGCCCGCGCGGGGCAGATCGCCCGCAAGCGGCGCTTCCGCGCCGATCGGCGCTACCGGGAGACCGCCTCGGTCTCCCCCGTGCAGTCGCCCCACGAGGCCGTCTCGTGCCTCTCGCGGCTCGCAGCGCTCGCGTCGGTCTAGCCCCGGTGACCTTCGAGCGTGCCGTCGGCGCGCACCTCGACCCCTTCCTCGCGGAGCCGCTCCCGGACGAGGAACTGGAACGCCGTCCACGCGCCGCGGGGCACGTCGAGCAGGCGGTAGACCTGCCACTCGGAGAGAAGGTCCGCGTCCCGCTTTCGCTCGTCTGCCCAATCGACCATCTTGGGTAGCCGCCCCAGCCCTCTGGCGAGCCGCGCGCCCTGCTCGACCGCGCGCTCGAGCCGCTCCTCGCCCTGGAGAACCTCGTAGCCCGCCTCGCGCAGCGCGTTCGCGAGCGATCCGAACGTGTGCGCATAGAGTGACGCCGACGGCAGTGACCGTCGACGAGCAGCGAGATCGCGGGCAGTCGGGATACGACCGAGCTCGTCGCCGAGGGCGCGGAGCTGCTCCAGGAGCTCGTCGCGCGTGAGGAAGCGGCGCGGGTAGAGGCCTGCGGCGCGCTTCGCGGCGTTCCACGTGCCGAAGTGCTCGATCACGGTCTGTGGGTGCACGCGCGCCTCGGCGTCCTGGGCGAACTCGCGCATCGTCGGGGACCGCCCGAGCCGCTTCGCCGCCGCGCGCAGCTCCTCGAGGATGTCCTCGTCCGTGTAGCGGCGGCGCAGGCCGGAGCGGAAGGCGGCGAGCTCCGCCTCGTCGATGCGCACGTGCGCGCGCCTGCGAGAACGCGGCCTCGCCATGGTCGTGCAAGAAGCTTAGAGCGTTTTGCAGAATGTGCAAGTAGTCCAGAGCGCGAGTACCTCCTCCCCACTCGCTACCCTCGCCGCACGATGGGACTCCGACTCGGGCTCGAGACGCTGGCTGCACGCGGCGTCGGCGCCGTCTCCCGGGCCGCAGGGCGCGGCGGGGGGACGACGCTTCCCGGGAAGCTCCTCTGGAAGGTGGACCCGGGCGCCGTCGACACACTCGCGGCGCGGCTCCCGTCCGGGACCGCCCTCGTCTCCGGGACGAACGGCAAGACGACGACCACCGCGATGGCGGCGCGCATCTTCGGCCGCGACCGCCGCCTCGCTTGGAATCGCGCCGGGGCCAATCTCCTCTCCGGCGTCGCCTCCGCCCTCCTCGCCTCGGACGGCGCGGAGCTCGGCCTCTTCGAGGACGATGAGGCCGCGCTCCCGGAGGCGATCGACCGCACCCGCCCGCGCGCGGTGCTGCTCACGAACCTCTTCCGCGACCAGCTCGACCGCTACGGCGAGCTCGAGGTCGTCGCCGAGCGCTGGCGCGAAGCAGTCGCGTGGCTGCCCGACGAGACCGTCCTCGTCGTGGATGCCGACGATCCCGTCGTCGCCGACCTCGCCGACGGGCGCGAGCGCGCGCTGCGGTTCGGGCTCGACGACCCGCGGCAGGCGCGGCCCGCGCTGCAGCACGCGGCCGACTCGAAGTACTGCCTGCGCTGCGGGGCGCCCTACGTCTACGCGGCCGCGTACGTCGGCCACCTCGGCGACTATCGCTGCGGCGCATGCGGCCACGCCCGGCCCGAGCTCGACGTCGCCGCGGTGGACATCGGCCACGTCGGTATGCACGGTTCCCGCTTCCGCCTTTCGACGCCCCGGGGCGAGATCGGCGTCGAGCTCGCCTTGCCGGGGCTCTACAACGTCTACAACGCGGTCGCGGCGTCCGCTCTCGCGCTCGCCCTGGAGACGCCGGCGGACGCGATCCGGGCCGGTCTCGAGGGCTTCAGCGCGGCGTTCGGGCGGTTCGAGCGGATACCTGCGGGCGGGAAGCGCATCGTCATGCTGTTGATCAAGAACCCGGCGGGGGCGAACGAGGCGCTCCGCACACTCGAGACGGGGATCCCGCCCGTGCTCGTGATTGCATTGAACGACGCGATCGCCGACGGTCGTGACGTGTCCTGGATCTGGGACGTCGACTTCGAGCCGATCCTTCCTCACGTCGAGCGCGTGATAGCGAGCGGGGATCGATCCGCCGAGCTCGGGCTCCGGCTCGTCTACGGCGGTCTGCCGGAGGAGCGGCTCGAGGTCGTCCCAGGGCTCGAGGCCGCGCTCGATCGCGGGCTCGAGCTCATCGAGGCCGGTACCGAGCTCGTCGTCCTCCCGACGTACACGGCGATGCTCGCGCTCCGTGGCGTTCTCGCCGAGCGCGGGCTCGTCCGCCCGTACTGGGACGCGGGGCCGACGTGAGGATTCGCGTCGCACACCTCTATCCCGAGTATCTGAACATCTACGCGGACCGGGGCAACATCGCCGTCCTCGCGCGTCGCGCCGCCCTCCGGGGGCACGAGCTCCACGTGGACCCGGTCGGGCTCGGCGACCCGGTCCCGGAGGGAGGTCACGACCTCCTCTACGTCGGCGGCGGCCAGGATCGCGAGCAGTACCTCGTCGCCCCCGATCTCGCGGCGAAGGGTGACGCCGTCCGCGAGGCGGTCGCGGGCGGGGCAGCGCTGCTCGCAGTGTGCGGCGGCTACCAGCTCCTCGGACGGGGCTATCGCGGCCGCGACGGCTCGTTCATGCCCGGAGCCGGGCTCTTCCCGCACGAGACGGTCGCCGGGGACACGAGGATGATCGGGGACGTCCTGCTCGAGTGCGAGCTGACACCGGGGGCACGACAGCACCTCGCCGGCTTCGAGAACCACGCGGGCCGCACGGTGCTCGACGACGGGGCGGTGCCGCTGGGGCGGGTCGTCCACGGGTTCGGGAACGACGGCGCGTCCGGCTTCGAGGGCTGCCGCGTCGAGCGCGCGGTCGGCACCTACCTCCACGGCCCCCTCCTCCCCCGAAACCCGTGGCTGGCCGACTGGCTCCTGGCGCGGGCACTCGCCCACGCCGGCGGGACCGAGCCGCCCGCCCTCGAGCAACTCCCGGACGAGCTCGAGGCAGAGGCGTTCCGGGTGTCCGCAGGGCGTGCCCGTGCCCGCGGAGGACGTGGCTGAAACAAGGAGCTCGAGGGGCACCCCGGCCCACCACCCACTGCGAGCGTAACGGGGAAGCGCTCAGGCGTGAGGCACGGATCGTGCCGAAAGCGCGCCGTTCGGCGAACGCGACGCCGCTACGGCACCCACAACTCGCCGAGGTAGACGGCAGGATCCCCGGGCTGCCAGCGCTGCAGGAACCGCTGGATGGGCGGGTGGAGCGCGATCGCGTCGAGCTCCTGTAGCCGGAAGGCGCGGTGACCGCGGATCGCCTCGTCCTGCGAGGTGACATCCTCGAGCGAGCCGGTGACGTCGGCGGCGAAGATCACGTGGACGACGTGCTTCCGCGTCGGGCTGGCCGGCGGCGCGATGGAGTCGACGAGCGCGACCGGGCCCTCGAGTGGCACCTCGGACCCTTCCGGGAAGAGCCCCGTCTCCTCCCACAGCTCCCGTTGAAGCGCGTGCAGCAGGCTCTCCCCGCCGCGAACGCCGCCGCCCGGTAGGAGCCAGACCTCCTCGCCTCCCTTCTCGTGCCGGAGGAGCAGGATCCTCCCGCGCCACCGCAGGATCGCCGAGACTCGGACCCGCGGCTCGCCCATGCTCAGTGGGCCGATGACCCGAAGCCCTGCTCGCCGCGCGCGCTCACGGTGAGCTCGGCGACCTCGACGAGGCGGACGGCGGCGACCGGGGCGATCACGAGCTGGGCGATCCGCATACCGGGCTCGACGGTGAACGGCGTCCTCGGATCGGTGTTCAGGAGCACGACGCGGATCTCGCCGCGGTAGCCGGAGTCGATCAGGCCGGGGGAGTTGACGACGCCGATGCCGTGACGTGCCGCAAGGCCCGAGCGGGGTTGGACGAACCCGGCGTAGCCCTCGGGGATCTCGACCGCGAGCCCCGTCCGAACCGTCGCGCGCTCTCCCGGCTCGAGCACCACGTCCTCGCAGGACGCGAGGTCGAGCCCGGCATCGCCCTCGTACGCCTGCCGTGGCAGCACGGCGTCGTCGCGCAGCCTGCGCACCGCGACGTCGATCACCGCGCGGAGACCTCCGCGCCCGCCTCGTCGACCACGAGGAACCTTGCGAAGCGAGCGACCTCGGGTCGCGGGAGTCGCGCGCGGATTCGCACGCCCTCGGGAGTGTCGTGCCGTTCGGTGATCGGCGCGCCGAGGCCATACAGATCCGCGAGGGCGCTACCGTCCTCGTACGGGACGAGCAGCCGCACGTCCTCGAAGCGGTCCGAGAAGAGCTCGGCGATACGGTCGCGGAGCGCGTCGAGCCCCTCCCCCGTCGCCGCCGAGATCTGCAGTACGCGCGGGAAGGCGTTTCCCACGCGCCGCCGTGCGAGCGGGTCCAGGACGTCGACCTTGTTCAGGACGAGCTCGACGGGAACATCGTCGGCGCCGATCTCGGTAAGGACCGACTGCACGGCCGCGATCGTCTCCGAGAGCCGAGCCTCGCCGAGCGACGCGTCGACGACATGGAGGACGAGGTCGGCGACGAGCGTCTCCTCCAACGTGGACGCGAAGCCCTCCACGAGCTGCGTCGGCAGGCGCCGGATGAAGCCGACGGTGTCGGTGACGAGGTAGCGCTTCCCCTCGCGCTCGAACGCCCGCGTGGTCGGGTCGACGGTCTCGAAGAGGCGGTCGTCGACGGACGCCTCCGCCCCGCTGAGCGCGTTCAGGAGCGTCGACTTGCCGACGTTCGTATACCCGGCGAGCGCGATCGTCGGCACGGTCGTCCGCCGCCGCTCCTTGCGTCGAGTCGCGCGCTGTGCGCTCAGGCCCTGCAGCCGTCGCTTGAGGATCGAGATCTGGTTGCGGGCGAGACGCCGGTCGGACTCGAGCTGGCTCTCGCCCGGCCCACGGGTGCCGACCCCGCCGCCGAGGCGCTCGAGGTGCTGCCACATGCCTCGCATGCGCGGCAGGTTGTACTCGAGCTGGGCGAGCTCCACCTGGAGCTTGCCCTCGGCGCTGCGCGCGTGCTGGGCGAAGATGTCGAGGATCAGCTGCGTCCGGTCGACGACCCGGGCCTTGAGCGCGTCCTCGAGCGTTCGCTGCTGCGTCGGCGTCAGCTCCTCGTCCGCGACGAGCACCTCGGCTGCAGCGTCCGAGTACGCCGCCTTGAGCTCGACGAGCTTGCCCTTCCCGACGAACGTCCGCGGATCGGGCCGGCTGCGGTGCTGGACGAGCTCGCCGACCGGGACGACGCCCGCGGTGCGAGCGAGCTCGCGGAGCTCGGCGAGCTCATCCTCGCCGTCGACCCCCTTCGGGAAGACCCCGACGACGAACCCACGCTCCGGCTCCGCCCCGGGCGCTGGATCGGGCTGGCGCGCGGTCACGGGAGAATTATGCCCCGGTAGGCTCCCCCCGTGACCGCGCTCGCAGACCGCCTCGCAGCGCGGACGCTGGAGCTGGTCGACATCCACTCCGAGAGCCTCCACGAGCACGCGATCCGCCAACACCTCCTCGCGCTCGTGCCGCCGACGCTCCACGCCGAGTGGATAGGCGACGAGGCCGCCCTCTTCGTCCCCCATCGACGGGCCGGCGTACCCCTCGTCGTCCTCGCGGGCCACTACGACACCGTCCCCGCACAGGGCAACCTGCCCGGTCGCGTCGCGGACGGCGCCGTTCACGGCCTCGGTGCGAGCGACATGAAAGGTGGGCTCGCCGTCGCCCTCGAGCTCGTCCGCGACCTTGCCGAGTGCGGCCCCGGAACGGTCGACGTCGCGCTCCTCCTCTTCGGCCGCGAGGAGCTGCCGGCCGATCAGAACCCTCTCCCCGCACTCTTCGCGGGCTCGGCCGCGATCCGCGACACGGCGCTGGCGATCCTCCTCGAGCCGACCGACGGGAAGATCCATGCGGGCTGTCTCGGAAACGTCGTCGCCCGGCTCTCGTTCCACGGGCGAAGCGGCCATTCCGCGAGGCCGTGGCTCGCCGACAACGCGATCGCGCGGGCGATCGAGGGGATCGCGCCTCTCCTTGCGCTCGATCCCCGCCCCGTTCTCATCGACGGGCTCGAGTTCCTCGAGGTCGTCTCCGTGACCCGGCTCGACGCTGGCATCGCGGACAACGTCGTCCCCGGAGAGGCGATGGCCACGGTGAACCTCCGCTATCCGCCCGACCGCACGCCCGCCGAGGCGGAGGCGTACCTTCGCAGCCTCGTGCCGGAGGAGGCGCTGCTCGAGATCGTCAGCACCGCTCCGCCCGGGCGCGTCGTCACCGCGTCGCCGCTCGTCGAGTCGCTGCGCGCAGCAGGGCGTCTCGACGTCGAGCCCAAGCAGGCATGGACGAACGTCGCGGACTTCACCGCCAACGGGCTCGACGCCGTGAACTACGGGCCCGGGCACACGGAGTACGCGCACCGAAGCGACGAGCTCGTCCGAGTCGCGTCTCTCGTCGAGGCGTACGACGTCCTCGCCGCCTTCGTCGGCGGGCGGGTGCGCGAGGATACGCGGTGATGGACGTCGCCTCGCGAATCGACGAGCTCTGGGAGACCGGCGAGCTCGAGCCCGCGCCGATCGAGGAGGCGATCGGACTGCTCGATCGCGGCGAGGCGCGGGTCGCCGAGAAGCGCGACGGAGACTGGGTCGTCAACGAGTGGGCGAAGAAGGCGATCCTTCTCTACTTCCGACTCCGCAAGGTCGAGCCGATCGACGTCGGCGGCCTGCACTTCCTCGACAAGATCCCGGTGAAGTCGGACTACGCGCACCGCGGTGTTCGCGTCGTGCCGCCGGGAGTCGCGCGCTTCGGCTCGTACCTGTCCGAAGGCGTCGTGCTCATGCCCGGCTTCGTCAACATCGGCGCATGGGTCGGCCCGCGGACGATGGTGGACACGTGGGCGACCGTCGGCTCCTGCGCACAGGTCGGCGCCGACGTTCACCTCTCCGGAGGAGTCGGTCTCGGGGGCGTGCTCGAGCCCCCGCAGGCACGCCCGGTCATCGTCGAGGACGGGGCGTTCCTCGGCTCGCGATCCGTCGTCGTAGAGGGCGTCGTCGTCGGCGAGGGGGCCGTCATCGCGCCGAACGTCGTCCTGTCGGCGTCGATACCCATCATCGACGTGACCGGGTCCGAGCCGGTGGAGCATCGTGGGTACGTGCCCCCGCGGTCCGTCGTCCTACCCGGGACCCGTCCGAAGGACTACCCGGCCGGGCGCTACGAGCTCCCGTGCGCGCTCATCGTGGGCGAGCGGAGCGCGTCGACCGACCTCAAGACGTCGCTCAACGACGTCCTCCGCGAGTTCGAGATCGCGTCGTGACCGCGTTCGTCGAGATCGCGCTCTTCACGGACGACGTCGACGGTCTGCGTCGCTTCTACGACGAGCTCCTCGGCTCCTCGCCCGAGGCGTCCTGGCCGGGAGGCGTGGTCTACGCCGCCGGCGGCGTCAAGCTGCTCCTCCACGAGCGCGCTGGCGCCTCTCCGGACGGCCCGCCGAACGAGGATCACGTCGCGCTCGGGGTGCCCGACGTGGACGCGGCCTGCGACGCGCTGCGCGAGCGGGGAGTCGCGCTGCTGTTCGAGCCACGTGACTACCCCTGGGGCCGCTCGGCGTACCTGCGGGACCCGGACGGCCGCCTCGTGGAGCT
>JBOHBB010000264.1:0-22996 GCA_050698135.1 Gaiellaceae bacterium | reverse complement strand
GCGTTCAGCCCCGTCGACTCGTAGCCGAGGTGCCCGGTCATCAGAACGAGGTTGGCGAGCGACCAGATGTTGTCCACGCCGCAGGCGTGCTCGGTGATGCCGAGCGTGTAGAAGATCCCGGCATACCGCTCGCTCGCGTACTCCCGGGCCGTGGCGCGGATGTCCTCGGCCGGAACGCCCGTGATCTTCTCGGCTCCCTCGGGCGGGTAGCGCATGACGATCTCGCGCACCGCCTCGAAGTCGTCCGTAGTCTCGCGAATGTACTCCTCGTTCTGGAGGCCTTCCTCGAGGATCGTGTGCATCATCGCGTTCAGGAGCCAGACGTCGGTGCCCGGCCGCAGCTGCAGGTGGCGCTTCGCGAGCTTCGTCAGCCAGATCTTGCGCGGGTCGGCGACGACGAGCGTGGCGCCATTTCGCACTGCCTTCTTGATCCGGAGCGCGAGCACGGGATGCGCCTCGGTCGTGTTCGAGCCGATGACGAAGAGGAAGCGCGCGTTCTCGATCTCCGGGATCGAGTTAGTGCTTGCTCCTCTGCCCAACGACCTGACCAGGCCGTAGAGGGTCGGAGCGTGTCAGGTCGACTCGCAGGAGTGGACGGAGTTCGTCCCGACCGCCGTCCGCGCGAGCTTCTGGATCAGGTAGTTCTCCTCGTTCGTCAGGCGCGCGGAGGAGAGGACGCCGACCGCCTGCGGGCCGTGCCGGTCGATCACGTCGCGTAACCCGGCCGCTGCGGTCTCGAGCGCGTGCTCCCACGTCGTCGGATGGAGCTCGCCATCTTCGCCGCGGACGAGCGGCTCCATCAGGCGGTCGGGGTGGTGGACGAAGTTGAAGGCGAAGCGTCCCTTGACGCAGAGGTTGCCCTCGTTCGGGAGGTACTCGTCCTTCGAGGTCACCTTGACGATGTGCTTGGTCTGCGGGTCGAGGTTGAGGTCGATCTGGCAGCCGACGCCGCAGAACGTGCAGGTCGTCCGCACCTGCTCGAGGTCGCGCTCGGGGGTCTTCGTACCCTCCTCGAACTTCTCGTAGATCGCTCCCGTCGGGCAGACGGAGAGGCAGCCGCCGCAGAGCTCGCACTCTGTGTCGAGCCAGGAGAGGCCCCAGGTCGGGACGATCCGCGAGTGCCCGCCTCGGCCTTCGAGGGAAAGGGCGGAGCACTGCATGACCTCCTGCGTATAGCGGACACAGCGGTTGCAGAGGATGCAGGCGTCCGGGTCGTAGCCCATGAGGCGGTTGCGGTCGTCGTACTCCTTCCGCTTCGCGTCGGGGAGGACGATCGGCGTCTCCGCGCCGAGCTCGTTCGCGAGGTCGAGCAGCTCGTTCGGTCGGCCACCCGGAGAGGCGTTCAGGTGCTCGGAGAGGAGCATCTCGGTGAGCGTCCGCTGGAAGTCCGTGATTTGCCCATTCGTCGAGACGACCATCCCCTCCGTCACGCGGGTCGCACAAGCCGGCATCGGCCGTGGCGCGCCCTCGACGTCGACGACGCACATCCGGCAGCCGCCGTAGGGGTCGAGCTTGTCGTCGTGGCAGAGCGTCGGGATGAAGGTGCCGTGGCGGGCGGCCGCGTGCACGAGGAGCTCCCCCCCGGGCGCCGTCACCGTGCGGCCGTCGAGCGTGAACTCGACCACGTCGATGATCGTACTTCTAACGCCAGAGCGCGGCGAAGCGGTGCGACGAGCCGGACCGGTAGCCCGTGACGACCTGTGTACGGAGCCCTTGTCCGGTCCACTTCTCGTACTCGGTCTGGTACGCGGCCGCCGTCAGCTCGTGCCGCGCCGCGTAGCTCGCCGAGACGCCCGTCCGGACGACCGCGGAGAACTGCGGCGCGCCGTCGTGGTGGTACGCGTTCACGTACACGAGGCGGCGCCCGGACTTCGAGTTCGTCTTGAGCCACTTCTGGTACTCGCTCGACGAGAGCGTCGAGCTGAGCAGCCACGAGCCCGGGACGCCCTTCGCCCACAGCGCGGTGTAGTAGAGCTTCCCCTTCAGCGAGACGACGACCACCGAGACCGGCGAGAAACCCTTCGCCTTGTAGTCGTTTGCGAGCGCCTGATGATCGCCCGCGCTGCGTCCGTGGTAGGCGCCGAACCCGGCGCTCCCCCGCTTCTCGGCGATGAAGGCGTACCTGAGGCTGTCACCGACGCGGTAGCTCTCGACGAGCGTGGGCTCGAAGCCCCGGCTCACCCAGTTCGAGATCTCGCTCTGGTAGGAGGCAGCCGTCTGCGCGTGGCGCATCACCCACTGACCGCCCCCCGGGCGAAAGACGGTGTTGACGAACGCCTTCCCCCCGACCTCGTAGCCGTCGAACCAGAAGGGCCGATAGCCGGACGCCGCGAGCTGGTCGGCGACGTCCTGGAAGCAGGCCTCCGGGAGCCCGTGCCGCGCAGTCTCGGGCGCGCCGGGTGGATACAGCGGCTCGATCAGCTGCCAGCGGCTGACCGCGGCGGGGGGTGACGACACGGCGAAGGACGGGTTCTTGGAGTCGCACGGTTTCGACTTGTCCCACGACGCGCCCGCGAAGCGCGTGCGGAGGTTGCGAAACAGGAGCGGAACGCCCTGCTCGCCCTTCTGTCCGGTCGTCGCGACGTTGACGTGCAGGTGCGGCCCACTCGAGTGGCCGGAGTTGCCGACGCGGCCGAGGAACTGGCCCGCGCGAACCTTCGGCGCCGCGCGCTGGCTGAAGTCCGTCCCCTCGGTCGGGCACAGCTCCGCCGGCACCGAGCCCTTCCGGAAGTGGGCGTACAGCGCGACCTCTCCGTTCGCGTGCACGATGCGATACATGTTTCCGCCCGCGGTGCCCTTGACGCCCGGCCTCGGGTTGTCGTCGATCGTCCGGTAGCAGCGAAGCACCCAGCCGTCCGCCATCGCGTACACGGGCATGCCCCACACGAGCGAGTCGCTGTTCGCCTTGTCCGACGTTCCTTTCCAGCGCGTCCACTCCGACCCGTCCCACCGGCGGACGACGAGGTCGTAGGCGAATCGCTGCGAGTCCGAGTTGCGGTGGTCCGAGCCGAAGACGTGGTTCTGCCCGTCCGTCCAGTACAGCCCGTCGGCGAGATCGGTCCGCTTGCCGGGGAAGAGGTATCCGCCCGGGACACGGTTCCTCCATTCGGACAGCGACTCGTTGACGATCAGCGCGGCCTCGCCGGGCGCACCGACTGCGGCGAACTTCAGGATGACGCGGACGGCGAGCGGGACCGGGAAGGGCAGGTCGCGGTCCTCCGGCGCCTGCACCCAGATGCTCTTACCGCCTTCGACGATCCGCTGCGGCTCCGTCTTCGTCCGGCAGGTGACCGGCGCGCCCGGATAACAGACCTGGGCCTCGACGAGCCGGAAGGGGCGACGGCCCGAGTTCATCACACCGACGTCGAGGTTGAGCCGCCAGTGCTGGGCGGCGCCCGAGCTGGACGCAGCGACGCGCTCGACCGCGATCTTGGTGCCGTCGAGCGGCTCGACCCGGGAGACCGAGAGTGGGTTCGACTGCGCCGAGAGGGAGGCCGGGGCGGTGACGGCGGCAAGGCCGAGAACGACTCCGGCGAGCGATCGCCAGCTCATCGAGCTCCGTTCGTCAGGGAACGTACTCAATGTCGGTCAGCGGTCGAGCGCCGAACATCGCTCGGGCCAGTGACGCCTCCGGTCGGTCACGGTATAGCCGTCTCCTCGGGGAGTGCTGCGAACAGGTGCCAATTGCCCGGCACGCCTTTCAGGGTCGTCTCTCCTCGATCCACGAATTGGATTCCCGAGCCGGCAACGAGGTCCCGCACCGTGCTCGAGACCAGAACCTCTCCCGGCGTTGCCTGTGCGGCGACTCGGGCGCCGACGTGTACTGCGATGCCACCGACCTTCCCGTCGACGAGCTCGCACTCGCCGGTGTGCAGCCCGGCGCGCACTTCCAATCCGAGCTCCCGAACCGCCGAGACGACCGCACACGCGCAGCGGATCGCTCGGGCGGGCCCATCGAAGCTCGCGAAGAATCCGTCGCCGGCCGTATCGACTTCCTTGCCCCGGAAGCGAGCGAGCTGGCGACGTATCGAATTGTGGTGCTGCTCGAGCAGCTCGCGCCATGCTCGGTCGCCGAGCTCCGCCGCACGGGCTGTGGCGTCGACGATGTCGGTGAAGAGCACGGTCGAGAGCACGCGATCGGGTTCGTCGCTCGCCCAGCCCCGTGACTCCCGCACTTCGGCGAGGAAGCGGTCGATCTCCGCGAACAGCGCCTCCTGGTCCCCAAGCGACGGGGCGAGGTTGCGACCCTCGAGCTCGACCAAACGCGCGCCGGGGATTCGATCTGCGAGGTAGCGTCCGGACCTCAGGTCGTAGCGCGGGACGTTACGTCGATGGAGGACTACGGTCGGCACGCGGATGGAGGAGAGGATGTCGCGCACATCGACATCGAGGTTCATGCGAAGGTATCCCGCGAGCGCGCTTGGGCTGAGGCTCAGGCGGAAGACGCGCGTGAAGGACACGACCTCGTCCTCGGTGGCGTCCGGGTTGACGATGAGAAACGATCCTGGGCGCTCCGAACGACGCGCCGGATCGATCTGGCGACGGACGTGCTCTTCGTAGAGCTGCTCGAGCTCACCGCGCGACGGTAACCAAGGGAGGTCGGGCGCCTTTGCGAACCGGGGACTCGAGTTCATCAGGATGAGGCCGGCGGTTCGCTCGGGGAATGTGGCGGCAAAGAGCGTGCAGAGCGGCCCACCGTCCCCAAGCCCGAAGATGACCGCGCGATCCGACCCCGCGTCGTCCATGACAGCTCTGATGTCGTCCATGCGCGTCTCCAGTGTGGGCACGCCGACGACGCGGTCCGACATGCCAGTGCCACGCTTGTCGAAGACGATGAGACGGCAGAGTGTCGCGAGTCGGTCAAGGAACCGCGCCATCGGTGGGTTTTCCCAGTTCAGCTCGAGATGGTGTGCGGCGTTCGTGACGAAGACGAGGTCGCTCGGGCCGCCACTGCCGACCACCTGGTACGCGACGTGCACGTCGCCGCTCTTCGCGTACCGGGTTTCCGGGAGCACTGATCTAGTGTTGCGCGCCATCGAGCGCCGCGAAGAGCTCGGGCCACCAGCGCATCGCGTTCCGCACCGGGATCGGGGATGCCTGGCCGAGACCGCAGATCGAGGTCTTCTCCATCGCGAGCAGCCATTCGTCGACCTTTTCCCGGGTCATCGGCGCGCGGCCCTGCTCGAGCTCCTCGCAGAGGTGGTGCAGCGCCCGGTTCCCGATCCGGCAGGGGGTGCACTTCTGGCACGACTCCTCGGCGAAGAAACGCATGGTCTCGGCGAGCAGCCGGAGCGGCGAGTACTCGGGCGGAAAAACCTGGACGGCGGCGGAACCGACGCCGGCGCCGTACTCGGCGAGCCCCTCGCGTGTGAGCGGTGCGTCGAGCGCCGTCGGGGGCAGGACTCCGCTCGCCGCGCCGCCGGGGACGACCGCTCCGACCTCGCCGGCGAAGCCGCAGGCGTGCTCGTCGACGAGCTCTCGAGTCGTGACGCCGTTCGGCGCCTCGTAGCACCCGGGCTGCCCGACGGCGCCGGAGACGGACCAGAGCCGCGTTCCCGAGGAGCCGCGAGCTCCGAGCGCTGCCCACCACTCCCCCCCGTGGCGCAGGATCGCCGGGATGTGGGCGAGCGTCTCGACGTTGTTGATCAGCGTCGGCCGGCCCAGGTAGCCGACCTGCGCAGGGAACGGCGGCCGGAGACGCGGCATCGCGCGGCGGCCCTCCATCGACTCGAGCATCGCGGACTCCTCGCCCGCGATGTACGCGCCGGCGCCGATCACGAGCTCGAGCGTCCGCCCCTCGAGCAGGCCGGCCTCGCCGAACTCCCGGATCGCCTGCTCGAGCCGCGAGCGGGAGGTCGCGTACTCCTCGCGCAGGTAGACGAAGCCCGCGTCCGCCTCCGCGAACCGCATCGCGATCAGCGTTGCCTCGACGAGGAGGTGGGGCCGGAGCTCCATCACGTAGCGGTCCTTGATCGTCCCCGGCTCGCCCTCGTCGGCGTTTACGACGACGTAGCGCGGTGTCGGCTGCTGCGAGACGACCTCCCACTTCAGCCCGGTGGGGAAGCCGGCCCCGCCGTAGCCGGTGAGCCCCGAGGCCTTCAGCTCCTCGACGACCCGGCCGCCGGCGGGAAGGTCGCGGAGGAGCTCGAGGCCTCCACGCGCTGCGTACCCGTCGAGTGACTCGTCACGCGTGCCGAGCCCGATCGCCGGGCCGTCGTTCGTCGCATGCGTCACCTCGGGGACGATCTCGTCGCCGCGAGTCAGGACCGGCGCGAGGTCGCAGTGCCCGAGGCAGGCCACCTCGACGGCGTCCGGATTCGCGTCGAGGAGCGCTCGCGCGCCGAAGCAGTCGCAGACGGGGCCCGTGCAGACCCGGGTGACGTCGACCGGGAGCTGCAGGAAGGAATAGAACGAAACGACCTCGTGCACCTCTCCCCGCCGGATCGACATGTGGTCGGCGAGCGCGTCCGAAAGCTCCGGGGTGATCGGTCCCACCTCCCGACGGACGCGGCCGAGGTTGTCGAGCAGCCTCGTCCGCTCGCGCGGAAGCTCGGGAAGCAGCGACGCGAACGGCAGGACGCCCACGAGCCGAGTGTACGGCGCGCGCGAGCGGGGTAGTCGGTAGGCGTACAGGGAATCGTCCTTCCGTCCGATACAGGACCAATGCACCGGACGACCGTCGAGATCGACCTCGACGCGTTCCACGCCGCCGAGCAGAACCTTGGCACGCGCGGCTTCAAGGAGACGCTCAATCGCGCGCTCGCCGACGTCAACCGCCGGGCGGCGCTCGACCGTGCGGTCCGCTACGTCGAGGACGGTCGTGAGAGCGTGCCCCGCTGGGACGTGCTCGAAAGGTCACGGCACCCGCGCGAGGCGACATGACGCTGTACCTCGCCGACAGCTCGGTCTGGTCCGGCCGCCGCCGGTCCGACGCGGGTGACCTGCCGCGGCGGTTCGTCGACCGTCTCCGGAGGAGCGAGATCGCAACCTGCGTCCCGGTCGCCATCGAGGTCCTCACCGGGCCGGCCGACGGCGAGGCCTACGTTCGCGACTGGACGAGGCTCTGGGGGCAGCTGCACTGGCTCCCGCTCCGCGAGCGCGCGACCGGCCGAGCCCTCGAGGTGCAGAGCGAGCTCGCTCTCGCTGCACCCGGCGCCCACCGCCATAGCCTCTCCCACTTCCTCATCGCTGCCTGCGCCGAGGACGCGGGGCCCGAGGTCGTGCTCTGGCACTGGGACCCGGACCTCGCCGCCATCTGCGAGCACACGGGGCAGCCGCACGAGCTCGTGAGCCCGCCCGCACAGATCGCAGCCGGCCGTCGTGTGCACGGGAACGGGGGCGCGAGGCCCGCGCTCATTCGTCCGCCGGAGCGCGCCGGCGGCGCTTGACCTCGCTGCGACGACGCTTCTGAGCCAGGCGTCGCTCACGTGCCGCTGCGGTCGGCGTCGTCGGCACGCGCCTTCGCGGCACCGCGAGCGCCTCGCGTAGCTTCTCGACGAGCCGCTCGACCGCGAGCTCCCGGTTCCGCAGCTGGCTCCGCTCGTCCTGCGCAACCGCGCGTAGGACCGCCCCGGCCCGCTCGACGACGCGCCGCTTCTGCCTCTCCGAGAGCGCCGTCGAGGCCTCGACGTCGAGGAGCGCCTCGACCCTCGTGGACGACTTCTGCGCGTGCTGTCCTCCGGGTCCGCTTGACCGCGAGACGCGGATCTCGATCTCCTCCAGGGGGAGCAGAACGGATCGCGTGACCCGAACAGACTCACGCCCCACTAGCGTCTCCTGCTGCCCATCTCCGAGGAACCCGCTGGTAATCCGGCCCTTTCGCTCGATACCAGCTAGATACCAGAACGCTCGACGAAACGCCCGACCCCCCCGGGAGCCTGCTCTCGCGCTCGTCGTGCGTGCTACGAGCGCCCGCCGAGGTACTGCTTGCGGAGGGCTTCCATCGGTCGCTGCGTTCCGCTCGCGTCGGCGTACTCCCAGAACGTCCAGCCGTTCGTCTGGTTGTAGCGCCGTCCATCTGGCGTGTCCGCGTCCATGTCCATGATGAGCGGGTCCCGCGCCACGGGCCAGAGGATGATCGAGAGGCTGACGGCGGGGCTAGACGGCAAGGCCGTTTGTCGAAGGGCTCGCGATGTCCGACACTAGTGCCGTGCAGATCCCCGAGACGCGCTACGCCCGGAGTGGTGACGTTTCGATCGCCTACCAGGTCGTGGGCGACGGCCCGTTCGACGTCATCTACCACCCCGGCGCCGTCTCCCATGTCGAGTTCATGCGGTCGCTGCCGAACTTTCAGGGCCGCATCGCTGCACGCCTCGCGTCGTTCTGCCGGCTGATCGTCTTGGATGAGCGCGGAATGGGCATGTCCGACCGAGTCAGCGGAGCGCCGACCCTCGAGACGCGCATGGACGACCTCCGGGCCGTCATGGACGGCGCCGGCTCGACCCGGGCCGCGATCGTCTCCATGGGCGTCGGCGTTCCGGTGGGCGTGCTCTTCGGCGCGACGTACCCCGACCGTACTAGCGCGCTCGTCCTCCTACGCGGACACGCCCGAGAGCTGTGGGCGCCGGACTACCCGTGGGGCTGGACCGAGGAGCGTCAGCGAGCGATGGTGGACGGGCTGCAGCTCCTCTTCTTCGCCTCCCGTGAGGAGGCCGCCGAAGCTCTGCGTGCCTCCGGATTCATGTACAGCGACGACGATCTCGAGTACCTCCGTCATGCGGCTGTCACCCCAGGGACGATCGCCGCCCTCGCGGCGATGCAGCGCGAGGGCGCGGTGGACGTCCGGCATGTCCTTCCGAGCGTCCGTGTGCCGACCCTGCTCGTCCACAGCACCGAGGAGACGGCGGGGGCGTACCCGATTGGCGGCGCGCGGCTCATGGCCGAACGGATTCCGGGAGCGCGACTCGTCGAGTTGCCTGGGGAGAACTTCCTGGCCGTCGCGAGCATCGAGCGGGCGCTGGACGAAGCGGAGGGGTTCCTGTGCGGCGTCTGGGAAGCGGGAGGATGGGAAGAGCCCGAGCCGGACCGCGTCCTGGCGACGGTGCTGTTC
The DNA here is from genome assembly GCA_050698135.1 of Gaiellaceae bacterium. Classification (GTDB taxonomy): domain Bacteria; phylum Actinomycetota; class Thermoleophilia; order Gaiellales; family Gaiellaceae; genus GMQP-bins7. Next base: position 13,947 of record JBOHBB010000264.1, on the reverse strand, counting down.
ACGGACATCGTCGGCTCGAGCGAGCGTGCTGCGGCGCTCGGCGACCGGGGGTGGAGGGAGCTGCTCGAGCGCCATCACGAGCTGGTGCGGCGGCAGCTCCTCCTCTTCCGCGGCAAGGAGGTCGATACGGCAGGTGACGGCTTCTTTGCCAGCTTCGACGGGCCGGCACGGGCGATCCGCTGCGCTTCAGCGATAGTGGCCGGCGTCCGCGGGGTCGGCGTCGAGGTGCGCGCAGGTCGGCACACCGGCGAGTGCGAGCTGCTCGACGGCAAGGTGACGGGGATCGCGGTGCACACGGGCGCCCGCGTCGCATCCCAGGCTGCCCCCGGTGAGGTGCTCGTGTCCAGCACGGTCAAGGACCTCGTCGCGGGCTCCGGGCTTACCTTTCAGGACCGCGGCACGCACGAGCTAAAGGGCGTCCCCGGTGAATGGCGGCTCTACGCGGTGGAGGCCTGAGGCTCGCGCTGGCTCGGCGTCGAGGGGACGGTTGACGACATCCCTCTACCTGAGTAGGTTCCGGCTGGCGTCACTGCGGCATCAACATCTACGAGGGGGAGGTAGCGCATGAGCAAGCGGTCTTTGCTCGCGGTTGCGGTCTGCACGGTCGCGCTTGCGGGTGTCTCCGTGAGTGGGGCACTTGCAGGTGAGGTAAAGGGCCCTCCGGGTAGTGCCGATACGGCACAGCCCGGCGGTAACCCCGACAAGACTGGCGCTCTGGATCACGCGAACTCGGCCTGCGCCGCCAGCGGGCTGAACGACTTCGACTCGGAAGAGGGACAGAACGTGTCCCAGGTCCAGACTGCGGCGGACTCGTGGAAGTACTACGGACTTCCAAAAGGCGCTGTAGGCGAAGCCTGTAGGGGTGGCGGATCCTAAGGATCGCTAGTAGTAGGTGAGTGCCTCCATGGTTGGCCCCGGTGCTAAGCGTCGGGGCCAACCGCTTTTCTCCCTCCAGCCACCGGCTCTAACGGGCCACCTTGCCGAGCAGTCGAAGCGGCATCGCTCAAAACAGCGCGGCCGCCGACGCGTTGTCCGCTCAGGCGCTATCGGGACCCATTCGGGACCAAAACGATTCGAAACGAGCCGACTTAGCCAAGCAAGATGCGACGACGAAATACGCCGCAAAGCGTTTGCCAGCGCCACGTTGCGCCAAGTGCGGCCAGGGCGAGCCAATCCGCGAAATGGGACGAATAGACTCACGCCCCATGGCCTGCATTCTGCTCGACGTGGACGGCGTGCTCCACGTGTCCGGCGTCCCGATCCAGGGCGCCGCGGACGCCGTCGCCGAGCTCCGCTCGAGTGGGCATCTCCTCCGCTTCGTGACGAACAACTCCACGCGCCCGCGGTCGCGGCTCGCGAGCGAGCTGCGCGACATGGGCTTCGCGCTCGAGGACGACGAGCTCCAGACGACCCCGGGAGCGGCTGCGCGCGAGCTCTCCGGCAAGCGTGTGTTCGCGCTCGTCATGGCCGCGATCGTGCCCGACCTCGACCGTCTCGACCTCGTGGGCGACGACGTGGACGCCGTTCTGGTCGGAGGCTGCGACGAGACGGTCGAGCCGAACCAGGTGTTCAGCTACATGAACCTCGCGCGTGCTTTCGAGGAGATCCGCATGGGCGCGTCCTTCTACTGCCTACACAAGAACAAGTGGTGGCAGACGAGCCGGGGGCCGATGCTCGACGCCGGCGCGTTCGTCGCCGGACTCGAGTACGCCACCGGCGTGGAGGCGACGGTGCTCGGCAAGCCCAGCCCGTCGTACTTCGCTGCCGCGCTCGACGTGCTCGACGCGGAGCCCGAGCTGACCTGGCTCGTGACCGACGACGTCGAGGCCGACGTGCGTGGAGCACGGCTCTTCGGGATGCGGACCGCGGTCGTGCGTACCGGCAAGTTCCGTCCCGAGACGCTCGAGACGACCGATGCGTCGCCGGACATCATCGTGTCGTCGCTCGCGCAGTTCCCTGCACTGCTCGAACAGGAGCTGAGCGGCGGCCTCACGCCGTGAAGGTCGGCGTGGACCTCATCGAGATCGAGCGCGTCCGCCGTGCGCTCGCCCGACCGGGCTTCCGTGAGCGCTGCTTCACCGAGGCCGAGCGCGCCTACTGCGATTCCCGTGCGCACCCCGCGGAGAGCTACGCGGCCCGCTTCGCGGGCAAGGAGGCAGTCGGCAAGGCGCTCGGCTGCGGTGTCCGGTTCACGTGGAAGGAGGTGGAGATCGTCGGTCGACCGAAGCCGGGGGTTCGCCTCACGGGACGGACTGCGGCGTTCGCGGAGAAGGTGCGCGCAGGCGCGATCGACCTCTCGATGACCCATTCGCGCGAGCTGGCCGCGGCGATCTGCGTCGTCTCGCCCGCGGAGTAGGGATGCTCGAGCCGCTGTACACGGCGGGGGAGATGCGGAGCGCGGAAGAGCGCTACCCGCGCTATCCGGAGTCGATTCCGGAGCTCATGGAGCGTGCCGGCGCGGCGGTCGCGCAGGAGGCGATGGCCGCGTACCCCGCGGCGCGCCGCTTCGCGTGTGTTTGCGGTGGCGGCTCCAACGGCGGCGACGGCCGCGTCGCCGCGCGCGTCCTCCGGGAGGCGGGGCTCGAGGCGGACGAGACGGACGAGCTCCAGGGGTACGACGTGGTCGTCGACGCGCTCTTCGGCACCGGGTTCCAGGGGGAACCGCGTGCGGAGGCGGCTGCGCTGATCGCCCGGATGAACGAAGCCGAGCAGCCCGTCGTGTCCATCGACCTGCCCTCCGGCGTCGACGCCTCGACGGGGGAGGTCGCCGGAGCGGTCGTCGACGCGGACCTCACGGTCACGTTCCATGGGCCCAAGGTCGGGCTCGCGATCGCTCCCGGCCGCCTCCACGCCGGCCGGGTCGTCGTCGCAGACATCGGGCTCGAGGAGCTCGAGACCGAGCATCGACTGGCGACGCCGGAGTTGCTCGAGCTCGTCCCGCTCAGGCGCGTGGGCGACACGAAGTACACGGCCGGCGCCGTGCTCGTCGTCGGCGGCCACCCGGGGATGACCGGAGCGGCGTGCCTCTCGAGCCTCGCCGCGTTGCGAGCGGACGCGGGCTACGTGACCCTCGCGGTCCCCGCCGAGTCGCTTCCGGTGGTGGAGACGCTCGCGCTCGAGCCCGTGAAAGTCGCCTGGACGGAGGCCGACGCCCTGGAGACGATCTCCGCGGCGGCCGAGCGTGCAGGGTCGCTCGCACTCGGACCGGGCCTCGGGCGGGGCGGTTCGCGCCGATCTCTCGTCCGCGACCTGCTCCGGACGATCGAGCTCCCCGCCGTCGTCGACGCCGATGCGCTCTTCGGCCTCGAGCCTGTGGAGCGGTCGTCCCCGACCGTGCTCACCCCTCATGCGGGCGAGCTCGCGCGCCTTCTGGGCACGGATGCGGCCTGGGTCGGCGCCCACCGGCTCGAGGCCGCCCGCTCGGCGGCTGCTCGATTCGGGGCGGTTGTCCTGCTGAAGGGCGCGGACACGATCGTCGCGGCTCCGACGGGCGGCGTGATCGTGTGCGGCCTCGGCCCGCCATCCCTCGCCACCGCGGGCACTGGCGACGTGCTCACGGGGATCCTGGGCTCGTTCCTCGCGAAGGGCGTCGAGCCCCAGAAGGCGGCCGCGGCGGCAGCGGTGGCGCACGCGCGCGCGGCGCAGCTCGTCCGACATTCCGCCGGGCTCGTCGCGGGCGATCTGCTCTACACGCTCCCCGCCGCGCTCGAGCGCTGAGCGACCCTTCGCATCGCGGAGAATGCGCGCATGGAGCGCTCGAGCTTCACCATCGACCTCGGCGCCATCCGGCGGAACACCGAGACGCTGAAGCGCGCGGCCGGAGGCGCGGAGCTGTGGGCGGTCGTCAAGGCGGAGGGCTACGGGCACGGTGCGGTGGACGTCTCCCGCGCCGCGCTCGCGGGCGGGGCTACGGCGCTCTGCGTCGCCACCGTCCCGGAGGCGCTCCACCTGCGAACGGCGCTCCGCGAGGCGCGCGTCATCGTCATGGGGGCGGTGAGCGAGCGCGAGGTGCCCGAGGCAGCTGCCGCGAAGCTCGAGCTCGTCGCCGCCGACGGCCGCGTCCCGGAGGGCGTGCCGGTCCACCTGAAGCTCGACACCGGCATGGGACGCTGGGGGCTCTCGGAGCTGCCGGCGCCGACGCGAGACGTCATCGCAGTGATGAGTCATTTCGCCTCCGCGGAGAGCGACCCCGGCTTCAGCGCAACCCAGGTCGAGCGCTTCCGTGCGGCGACGGACACGCTCGGGAAGCTGACGCGGCACCTCGCGAACAGCGCCGGCACGCTCCGCTACCCCGATGCCCGCTTCGACGCAGTTCGTTGCGGGATCGCGCTCTACGGCATCTCGCCTTTCGGTGATGATCCGGCAGCGGACGGCCTCGAGCCCGCGCTTCGCTGGGACTCGTACCTGGCGCTCGTCAAGCGGCTCGCCGTGGGAGAGAGCACGGGGTACGGCCGCCGTTTCGTCGCCGAACAGCCGACCTGGATCGGCATCGTCCCGGTCGGGTACGCGGACGGATTCAAGCGTGACATGACCGGCACGGAGGTGTCCGTCGAGGGCACGCGCCGCCGGGTCGTCGGGACGATCTCGATGGACGCGCTCGCCGTCGAGCTGCCGGAGAAGCTCCCCCTCGGCACGCCGGTCGCGCTCGTCGGCGACGGGATCCTGATCGAGGAGCACGCGCGCGTCGCATCCACCATCGGCTACGAGATCGCGACGGGCCTGAACACCCGCTCCCGCCGGGCCCAGCGGTTGGTGCGCGATGGATGAGCGGGTTCGTGAGGTCCTCGCCGGCGAAGAGGCGTGGGTCGTCGGCGGTGCGATCCGGGACGAGTTCCTCGGCCGGCCGGTGCTCGACCTCGACGTCGCCTGCCGCGAGCCACGGGACGCCGCCTATCGCTACGCGCGCCGCTTCGGCGGTGTCGCGTTCCCACTCTCGGAGCGCCACGGCGCGTGGCGCGTCGTGGTCGACGGCAACGAGCGCACGGTCGACTTCACGCCGTTGCCGAACGGGATCGAGGACGACCTCGCGACGAGGGACTTCACCTTCAACTCGATTGCCGTCCCCGTCGACGGCGGTGAGCGCTGCGACCCGCACGGGGGACAGACGGATCTCGAGGACGGTGTCGTGCGAGCAGTCTCGCCTTCGATCTTCGAGGACGACCCGCTGCGACTGCTGCGGGCAGTCCGCCTCGAGGACGAGCTCGGCTTCGCCATGGACGCCGGGACGGAGGAGCTCCTGCGCCGGTCCGCGCCGCTCGTGAGGCGCGCGGCCGGGGAGCGGATCCTGGCGGAGCTGCAGCGCCTCTCGCCGGCCGGGTACCGGCGTCTCGACGAGGTCGGGCTCCTCGCCGAGCTCGGCGGCGCCCTCGACGACCGGCTCGACGCGGTTGACGACCCCGACTTCCGGCTCGTCGCCGCCTTGCGCGAGAACCTCGCGGCGTTGCCCGTCTCGAACGAGCTGCGCCGGTTCGCATCCGTGCTCCTGCGCGCCCGCCCGCCCGACGACGCGTCCCCGCGCTCGATCCACCGCTTCCGGAGGGAGACCGAGCCGTGGGCGCTCGACGCGCTCGCGTTCGTCCGCGCCTCGGGGCTCTCGGCGGTCGTCGAGGCCGCACGACTCGCGGACCCGTCGGAGCCCCTCGTTCGCGGCGACGAGCTCGGCCTGCAGCCGGGGCCCGAGATCGGGCGTATCCTCGCGATCATCGAGGAGGAGCGGGCAGCCGGGACGATCTCGACGCGCGACGAGGCGCTCGGGCTCGCACGGTCCCTCGCGTCGACGGAGGCGGCGACGTGACCGTCGCGCTCCGGCAGGCGCTCCAAGACGAACGCGCGCCCGACCTCGCGCAGCGGGTCCGCCGGCTGCTCGGGCCGTTCTCCGGCACCGAGGCGGTTCTCGACGCCGGCTGCGGCACCGGCGCCCTCGCCTTCGCACTCGCCCCGCACGTCGCCGAGGTCGTCGGCGTCGATACCCGCGTGGACTACCTCGACGCCGCCAGCGCGAATGCGCCAGGGAACGTGCGGTTCCTCGAGGCCGACGTGATGGCGCTGCCGTTCGGGTACGGGGAGTTCGACATCGCCGCGTGCCATAGAGTTCTCCACCACGTGCGCCGCCCCGAACTCGCGGTGTCGGAGCTCGCTCGGGTGACCCGCCTCGGCGGACGCCTGTTCGTCGCTGATCAGCTCGGCTCGATCGACCCGCTGCGGAGCATGGAGATGGACCGGTTCGAACGGCTGCGCGACGCCTCCCACCAGCGTCTGCTCCCGGACGGCGACATCCGCGGCTACCTCGACGCCAACGACCTCGTACTGCTCGCGTCCGAGGTGACGCCCGAGCGGGTCGACCTGGAGCGCCGGCTCGACCTCGCCGGTTTGCCCGAGGAGGAGCGCGTGAAGATCCGCGGCCCCGCTCGCGCGTCGCCCTACGAGGTCGAGATCGGCTGGTACGTCTCCCGCAAACCCGGCCCCTCGTAGCTCACTCGTCCCGATGGGCGGTCGCGCGGGCGGCGATGCGCGCGACGAGCCCGGGCAGGAGCGCCTGCGCGATCGAGACGGGGCGGTACGGGAACCACGGAACGGTCACCTCGCCCTTGTTCTTCTCGACGGCCCGGACGACCGCCTTCGCGACGTCGTCGGCCTCGATCACGAAGCGGCGCAGGAACGGGCTGCGCAGCTTCGTCCGCTGCGGGAAGCCCTCGGTCTCGACGAAACCCGGGAGGACCGTGTGGACGCGGATGCCGCTCGACCGGAGCAGCGCCGCCGTCGAGCGCGAGAACGCGAGCTGCGCGTGCTTCGCCGCCGCGTAGGCGCCCGCGGGAGCGAAGGTGACGGTCCCGGAGACGGAGACGAGGTTCACGACGTGCGCGCCTCCCTCTGCCGCAGCCGCGCGGAGCCCGGGCTCGAACGCCCGCAGGCACCAGACCCCGCCGAGGTAGGTCACGTCGACGACCCGCTCGACGCGCTCCGGGTCGATGTCGAGGAAGCTGCCGCGGGCGGGAACGCCCGCGTTGTTCACGAGCAGCTCGATCGCTGGGTGTCGCGCCAGGACGCGCGCCGCGACCTCGCCCACCTGCGCCCGGTCGGCGACGTCGCATGCCTCCCACTCGCCGTCGATCTCCGTGGCGACCGCCTCGAGCAGCTCCGTGCGCCGCGCGAGGAGCACGCAGCGCCACCCGCGCCGGGAAAGCTCCCGCGCGATCGCCTCGCCGATGCCCGACGACGCCCCTGTGACGACCGCCACCCGTCTCTCCATCGCGGCGGCACCCTACCGTCTAGGATCGCCGCGTGGCCGGCCGGTTCGACGGGAAGCAGGCACTCGTGCTCGGCGTCGCGAACCGACGCTCGATCGCGTGGGCGATCGCGCGGCGCCTCGCCGACGAGGGAGCGCAGGTCGCCTTCACCTACCAGGGCGAGCGGATCGAGAAGAGCGTGCGCGACCTCGCCGCGACGGTCGAGAGCCCCCTCGTCACCGAGTGCGACGTCCGTTCGGACGACGATCTCGCGCGGGTCTTCGCCGAGGTCGGGGAGGCGTTCGGCGGGGGGCTCGATGTGCTCGTCCACTCGGTCGCCTTCGCGGCGGCCGAGGATCTCGAAGGACGCTTCGTCGATACGCCCCGCGACCGCTTCTGGATGGCGCTCGACATCAGTGCGTACTCGCTGGTCGCCTGCGCGCGGGCCGCGGAGCCGCTGATGGAGGCGCGCGGCGGGGGGTCGATCCTGACGATGACGTACCTCGGGGGCGTGAAGGCGGTCCCCCACTACAACGTCATGGGCGTGGCCAAGTCTGCTCTCGACTCTTCCGTCCGCTACCTCTCCTGGGACCTCGGGTTCAAGAACATCCGCGTGAACGCGATCTCCGCCGGGCCGGTGCGGACCCTCGCCGCACGCTCCATCGCGGGCTTCACGACGATGGAGGAGATGTTCGAGCAGCGGGCGCCGCTCCACCGCCAGATCGAGGCCGACGACTGTGGCGCGGCGGCGGCGTACCTCCTCTCGGAGGAGGCCGCGAACGTGACCGGCACGACGCTCTACGTCGACGCCGGGTACCACTCGATGGGCATGTAGGGGCACCGGCCGAGCCGTACACGGCCCCGCGGTAACGCGTCTGAAACGGCGCTGTAATGCCCGCTCCTTACAAGGACTCCTGAGTCGTCCTATCGTTCCTCGATGCCTCCGAAAGCGAGGATGCGCGCGTGCACGTGAGCGACGACACTCGGGTCGGCACCGAGCTCGCCGGCTACCGGATCGACGCGTTGCTCGGCTTCGGCGGGATGAGCGTTGTGTACCTCGCCGAGGACCTGCGACTGAAGCGGAAGGTCGCGCTCAAGCTGTTGGCCTCGAGCCTCGCGGAGGACGAGTCCTTCCGGGAGCGCTTCCTGCACGAGTCGGAGCTGGCGGCGTCGATCGACCATCCGAACATCGTCCCAATCTTCGAGGCCGGGGCGACCGAGGAGCTGCTCTACATCGCGATGCGCTACGTCGAGGGACGCGACTTGAAGGAGCGCCTGCGGGTCGGCTGCCTCGATCCATCGGATGCGATCGGCGTCGTCGCGCAGGTCGCGAGCGCACTCGACGCCGCGCATGCGCGCGGTCTCGTGCACCGCGACGTGAAGCCGTCGAACGTGCTCCTCGACACCGCCTCCCGTCCGGACGGCTCCGACCACGTGTACCTGGCGGACTTCGGGATCACGAGGCGGGTCTCGGAGGAGCGGGGGACCGGGGAGGACGGGAACCTCATGGGCACGCCCGACTACGTTGCGCCCGAGCAGATCGCGGGTGGGGACGTCGACGGCCGGGCGGACGTGTACTCGCTCGGGTGCCTGCTCTACGAGTGCCTCGTCGGACAGCCGCCCTTCCGGCGTGACTCGGAGCTCGCCGTCGTGTTCGCGCACCTCGAGGCGGAGCCGCCGGTCGCGAGCGATGTGCGCCCGGAGCTGCCGGCCGCGCTCGACCGGGTGATCGCCAGGGCGCTGGCGAAGGAGCCGGAGGGGCGCTATCCGAGCTGCCGGGAGCTCGCCCGAGCGGCGCTCGAAGTCGCGGTCGACGAGGCCAGCCGCCACCTCGTCGACGTCGCCTCCCGCGCCGCTGCCGGTAGAAGCGACCTGAGCGAGGTCGAGGCCGAGCTCACCGGCAAGGTGGTCGATCTCCAGGCTGCACGCGAGCAGGAGCGTGCGCTCTCCGGACCGCACACGCCGGCCCGCGTCGCGGCGGAGGGGATCTGCCCCTTCAAGGGCCTTGCGAGCTTCGAGCCGGTCGACGCCGAGTACTTCTTCGGCCGCGAGCGGCTCGTCGCCGAGCTCGTCGCCCGCCTCGTCGGCGCCGGCTTCCTCGGCATCGTCGGGCCCTCCGGAAGCGGCAAGTCGTCGGTCCTCCGCGCCGGCCTGCTGCCTGCGCTTGCCGGCGGAGTCCTGCCGGGGAGCGAGGGCTGGCGGCGTCTACTCATGCGGCCGGGCGAGCATCCGATGGAGGAGCTTCGCCGCATCCTCGTGTCGGGAGCAAACGACCCGCTCTCAGAAGCGCTCGCCGCACTGCCCGAAGGTGGTCGCCTTCTCCTCGCCGTCGACCAGCTCGAGGAGCTCTTCACGGCCTGCCGCTCGGACGGCGAGCGCGGAGCGTTCGCCGACATGCTCGCCCGCGCGGCCGCGGATCCGGAAGGTCGGGCGATCGTCGTCGCCGCCCTGCGGGCGGACTTCTACGGTCGCCTCGCCGCCTACGCCGAGCTCGCCGAGCTCCTTGGCGGAAACCAGGTGCTCGTCGGGCCGATGCAGGCCTCGGAGCTGCGCCGCGCCGTCGAGCTCCCCGCGAGCCGGGTCGGCCTCCGCGTGGAGCCGGAGCTGACCGACGCTCTCGTCGACGATGTCGAGGGCGAGCCGGGCGCCTTGCCCCTGCTCTCCACCGCGTTGCTCGAGCTCTGGCAGAAGCGCGACGACGACGCGCTCACCCTCGCCGCGTACAGAGAGTCGGGCGGTGTCCACGGCGCCGTCGCGCGGCTGGCAGAGGGCACCTATGCGCGGATCCCGGACGGGCAGAAGCCGATCGTTCGTGCCCTCATGCTGCGCCTGGTCGGGGAGGACGAGGGCGACGTCCCCGTTCGACGCCGCGCGCCGCTCGCCGAGCTCGACCTCGAGCGCAACGAGAACGCGGCCGCGGTGCTAGCGAGGCTCGCCGACAGCCGCCTGGTCACGCTCGGCGAAGGCTCGGTCGAGGTCGCCCACGAGGCGCTGCTGAGCGAGTGGCCGCGCCTGCGCGAGTGGATCGAGGAGGATTCGGAAGGGCGCCGGCTTCGACGCCACATCACCCAGGCGGCGAGCGAGTGGGACGGGGGCGGGCGCGATCCGGGTGAGCTGTACCGCGGCGCCCGCCTCGCGGCCGCGCTCGACTGGAGCACGGAGCACGCCTTCGAGCTGAACGATTTCGAGCGCTCGTTCGTCGCAGAGAGCCGCGAACTGTCTGAGCGGGAAACCAGGAGGGCCCGACGGACCAACCGGCGCCTGCGCGGCCTGCTCGCCGGCGTCGGAGTCCTGCTCGTCGCGTCCGTCGCCGGCGGCATCTTCGCGCTCGCCCAGCGCAGCCAAGCGCGCGACGCGGAGACGGCGCAGCTCGCCCAGCGCCTCGGGGCGCAGGCGCTCGTGGAGGAGGACCTCGACCTCTCGCTCCTCCTTGCCCGCCAGGCGGTCGCGATCGCCGACTCGCCGCAGACCCGCAGCTACCTCTTCGCCGCTCTTCGTCGGAGCCCCGCGGTGATCCGGATCATGCATGGCAACGGCGCCATTCGCCGGGCGATCGCGATCAGCTCCGACGGACGCACGCTGGCGACCATCGGTCACGGAACCGGGCTCGTGCTCTACGACGCGCGAACGTACGAGCGGATCGGAAGGGCGCTGCCGCACTACGTCGCGGAAAGCCTCGCCTTCAGCCCGGACGGGCGAATCCTCGCGATCGGCGGCGATCACTATGTCCGTCTCATCGATCCGAGTACGGGCGAGCAGCTGGCCGAGACGCTCGTCGCGGGAGCAGCCATGCGCCTGGCGTTCACGGAGGACGGCTCGCGGCTCGTCGCGCTCGTCGCTCCCGGTCCGTTCCACGGCCTCGGTGGAGCAGGCGCACGGATCACGATCCGAGATGCCGAGACCCTGGAGCAGCTCGGTCCTCCGATCGAGCCGCGGGCCTTCGTCGGCGCCTACGTCGGGTTCCAGTTCGCAGCTCCGAACTTCGCCCTCGCGGACCACGATCGGCTTCTGCTGACCGCCTCCGAGGGCGGCGAGCTCGCCTCGTGGGATGTGCGAAGCGGCGCGAAGACGCGGACGCTCCCGATCGCGACCGGGCTGCACGCGTTCGCGCTCAGCCCGAGTGGGCGTACGGCAGCGGTCGGCATCGAGCGCGGCATCCAGCTCGTCGACGTACGCACCGGCGACACGAGGCCTGCTCGAGGAGGCCCTGCAGCGGGGAGCCCGAACTGGGTGCTGTTCAGCCCCGACGGCGAGACGGTCGTCTCCACGCACCAGGACGGGACCGTCACGCTCTGGGACGCCGAGTCCGCGACTCCGAGGGAGACGCTGCGCGGCCACTGGAGCGCTGTTCAGCAACCGGTGTTCAGCCCGGACGGGCACACGCTCTACACGGTGAGCCATGACGGCGCCGCGATCGCCTGGGATCTCACGGCGAAACGAGGGCTCGATCGGAGGTTCACGTTCACGGACGACGGTCCGATCAGCTCAGAGGGCTTCGACAGCCAAACGGGAAAGTTCAGCCCGGACGGGCGGCTCGTCGCAGTGAGTCTGAGGGGGCATGGGTTCGCGCTCTGGGACGCGCGCGAGCTGGAGCCTGACGGAGCGCCCCTGCGCGACACCGGCGGCTGCCCGCAATGCGAGGTCGAAAGGTTCCACTTTGCGCCGGACGGGCGGACGCTGACAACGGCGGCGGTGTCGGTGTCTCGCGAAGGAGTCGGCACCGTTCTCACGACGTGGGACGTTCGGTCGCGGGCTCGTCTCGGCAGGGTGACCGTTCCCGGCCTCGTTGAGTTCAGCCCGGACGGGTCAAGGCTCATCGCGGTGACCGAGCGCGGGCTGACGCTGCTCGACGCGGCGACCAGGGCCACGCTCGGTGAGATCCGGGCGCCGGGTGGGAGGACGGGCGCCGTCCTCAGCGAGGACGGGAAGCTGATCGCTGCGGCTCGCCGGTGGGCTGGCGGGGCTGACGTCTGGGACGTCGCGACGCGCAGGCGCCTCGTGTCCGTCGACGCCGCCGGGCAGTCCTCCGCCGACTTCGCCGTCGCGCTCAGCTCCGACGGAAGCATGTTGGCGCTGGGAGGGTGGGGAAGCCGGCGATCCATCGTGCGCATCGTCGACGTCCATACCGGAGAGCTCGTCCGCGAGCTCGATCAGGGCGGCGTGGGTGTGGAAACGCTCGAGTTCAGCTCCGACGGGCGAACGCTGGTCGTCGGCGGCCTGGCGGAGAACGTGGCATCGCTCTGGGACGTCGCCAGCGGAACCCGGATCGGCGCGAAGCTCACCGTCGGCAGCCGAGCCATCCAGACCGATCTGTCGTCGGACGGGCGCCGCCTGCTGATGACGGCGGCGAACGGTGAGGGGGCAATCTGGGACATCGAGCCGGCGTCGTGGGCAGAGCGCGCCTGCGCGGTCGCGAACCGCACGCTTACGAAGAAGGAGTGGGAGGAGTTCCTCCCCGGCCGGCCGTACGAGCCGGCCTGTCGGTAGGAGTTGACCGCGAAGCCGAACCGCTTTCTTGGCGGGAGTGGTGCCGGGTGGTGTCACGCGCCTGACATCGATCTGAAACGGGCCGGGTCGAGCATCGGCTTCGATGGCTGGCTCTCAGAGAGGGAGATGACATGAGCAGCACGGTCTTGAAGACCCGGAGTTGGGGGGTGTGGCGGAGTTTGCTGGTTCCAGCGGTGGTGTTGTTGGCCGTCGGCTGTGTTGTCCTGGTCTCGCCTCCCGCACCGTCAGCGCATGAGGTTCTCGCCGTCGCACAGAAGCCGAAGCGATGTCCTTCCGGATCGGCAGCGGCGTTCACGTTCGCCGGGTTTGTCTGCCTGAAGCCTGGGCAGAAGTGCACGCGCGGGTGGGAGACGGAATACCACGCAGCCGGCTTCCACTGTCACACCGGTCGCCTCACGAGGCCGAAAGCAGCTCACGTCATGCGCAAGGTCGATGTCGGTGGTTTTCGTCTCGCGATCAGCTGCCAAGGGTCGGGTACACCGACCGTCGTCCTCGAAAGCGGGAGCCGTTCATCGGGCGGCGCCTGGATGCTCCTGCAGCCCAGGGTCGCGAAGACGGCACGCGTCTGTTCCTACGACCGTGCCGGGCTCGGCTACAGCGACCCTCGCCCGCGGCCGGGACGAGTACCGGCTGCGAGAGCTGTCACGGAGCTGCACAAGTTGCTGGCCGGGGCTGGCATCTCCCCGCCGTACGTTCTCGGAGGCTGGTCCCTCGGCGGCTTCCTCATCCGGCTCTACACGATGCGTTACCCGGCTGAGGTGCTCGGCCTGGTCAGCGTGGACTCTGGCTCTTTTCGCCCCCCTCGGGAGCCCCTCCCTCCCCAAAAGCCTTCCGCGCTCCCTGACTCGTTCGAAAGGGAGTTCGGACTCGAAGAGCGTGCAGATTCGTTCGATCTTGGAGCGCGACCCCTCGTCGTTCTGTACGCGCGCCGGCCCGCGTACAACTACCGGTTGAGCCCCCAGGAGTTGATCGGCTTCAAGCGGCTTGCCCGCCGGTCGAGGTCGTCGATCCTCGTTCGAGCCGACGACGCGAGCCATGGCATCCAGCTGGACGCCCCTGGCCTGACGGCCGAAGCATTCCGCCTGGTCATTGGCGCGGTCCGGAGTCGCCTGCCACTCCCGGCTTGCGCGGCGACGAAGCTGGCACGCATGGGCGGAACGTGCGTTGATCCGACTAGCCCTAGGCGCGAATCGACCAGGTGAAGCGGGTCAGG
>JBOHBB010000263.1:0-17292 GCA_050698135.1 Gaiellaceae bacterium | reverse complement strand
CCTCGTACCCGCTGATCCCCGGGAGGCGGACGTCGAGGACCGCGAGGGCGGCGTCGTCGTCCAGCGCAGCGGCGAGCGCCTCGTCTCCTGACGCTGCCTCGACGACCTCGAGCCCGGCAGCGGTGAGTGCTCGCCCGATCTCGCGCCGGAAGCCCTCGTCGGCATCGGCGACGACGACCGATCCGCGACCGCTGAACCTCCCCCCCAAACCTCGCTCCTCTTCTCCCCCCGACGTCCTCCCGCTTCTCCTACCCCGGACGCGCTAGGACGACAAGCCTAGGAAGGGTGACGTGACGCAATCGGGCGGACTCCGTCTGGTGCCGGCGGCGGCCTCGCCCTAGGTTTTTGAGCGACAGCCGTCAGCTACAGGGGAGAGGCTTTTCATGAAGAAGCCCGTACCGAGGCGAGGAATCCTCCTCGCCCAGTTGGCCGTGGCCGCAGTCGCGGTGCTCGCGTTCACGAGCGCCGCATCGGCCACGAGCAGCTCGCTCCCGGGCGGGACGAACATCGCCGTCGACGTCGTCACGCCGCCGAACGGCGCGACCGTGAACGGCCCGAACGTGCCCGTCACCGGGACAGCTAGCGTGGGTCAGGGGGTACCCGTCCCCAACACCGCGCTCATCTACGTCGTCGACGTCTCCGGCAGCACCGACCAGGCCGGGGGCTGCGGCGGAGACCAGAACGGCGACACCAACGCCAACTTCATCCTCGACTGCGAGATCGCTGCCGCCAAGGCGACGAATCAGTCCGCGATCGGGACACAGACGGTGCTCGACGTAGGCGTCGTTGCCTTCGCCGACATCGCCGTGACCGGCGACGTCGGTCCGGCGGCGGGCGACCAGTCGCTGACCGCCCCCGACACGGACGCGAACTCGGCGGGCGGGCCGGACGTCGAGGAGGTCCTGTCGTCCGCGTTCTCCGATGTGGGCGGCGGAGACGGTGGCCTGGCGGTGTTCCCGCCGGTCAGGAACGCCGGCCAGTTCACGAACTTCGAGGCGGCCGTCATGGCCGCGACGGCGCTTGCCGTCAGCAGCAGCGCCGGCACGAAGCTCGTGGCGTTCCTGTCGGACGGCGTTGCTAGCGCTGGAGGCGACGTAACGGACGACGTCGCCGCCGCCGCGTTGGCCGGCGTTCGCTTCGAGACGTTCGCGATCGGGGCGGGTTCGAGTTGCTCGAACACCGGCACGGCCAATCAGGGGAGTCTCGACGAGATCGCGACCGGGACCGGCGGCACGTGCACCGAGGTCGCTGATCTGACGGAGCTGCCGGACATCGTGCCGGGCGTGATCGAGTCGCGGCTCACCGAGGTCGCGCTGAGCCTCGACCAGACTCTCAACAACGCGTCGGACTCGCCGTTCGTGGCCCTCACGAACGCCGAGATCGCACCGGACCTGCCGCAGATCGGGCCGGCGAGCGTCGACTGGAACCACACGTTCCCCGGCCTCGCTCCCGGCGACTACGAGGTCTGCGCGAGGGCGACCGGATCGGACGGAGGCGGGACGGGAACGGTGATCGAGTGCAGCACGTTCCACGTCAACGCGCCGCCCGTTTGCACCGGCCTCGTCGCGAGCCCCAACACGCTCTGGCCTCCGAACCACAAGCTCCGCCTGGTCGCGATCAGCGGGGCGAGCGATCCGGAGGGCGACGACCTCACGACGACGGTGACCGGGGTCACGCAGGACGAGCCCGTGAACGGGCTCGGTGACGGCGACACGTCGCCGGACGCCGTGCTCGGGCCGGCATTGAATCAGGTGCGCCTGCGGGCCGAGCGAAGCGGCACCGGCGACGGACGGGTCTACCGCATAGCCGTCACCGTAACCGACGAGTTCGGCCTCTCGTGCATGTCGACCGTGCGCGTCGGCGTCCCGCACGACCAGGCACACCCGCCGATCGACTCGGCACCGCCGAGCTTCAACTCGCTGCTGCCGTAGAGGGCCGACAGCGGCGAACGACCGAGAGGGCTCCCCGTGGGAGCCCTCTCGCTCTTGGTGCGAGCGGAGGCGGTGGCCCCCGGTCTCACTCCCTGGGGTCGGCTCGTGTGCGTGCGGCGAGAATGGCCGCCGTCGTCTCCGAGGCGTGTCGGGCGGCTTCGATCGGGTCTGCCCCTTCGGAGCGAGATACGAGGTACGAGGCCCAGAAGGTGTCTCCGGCGCCGGTCGGGTCCACGGGCTCGTCGATCGTATTCGCCGCCACGTGCTGCGCACGATCCGCCGTCACGACCATCGCGCCCCCCGAGCCGAGCGTGAGCACGACCTCCGGCACGCAGAGACGGCGGAGATCTCCCGGCTCGGTACTGCCCACGAGGATCCTCGCCTCGTTCTCGTTCAGCTTGACGGCGCGCACCGCCGTCCAGCTCTCGAGCGGGACCTCACCGTCGCGCACGAGGGCGCCGAGCGTGCCGCGCCGGACGAGGCCCTGCGCGTCGACCAGCAGCAGCCGTCCCTCCCGCCGGAGAGCCGCGAGGGTCTCCTGCGGAAAGTCCGCGCGCGTGAGGGCACCGAGCAGGATCCACTCGGTGTCGCCGATTGCCTGTGCGACCCACCCCTCGACGTCGTCGGGCGTCCAGGGGTCGCCGAGAGCGTCGATCTCCATCACGCGACGCTCGCCCTCGTAGTGGAACCTGAACGACTGCGTCTCACGCGCCGGTCTCCATGCCACGGGAAGGCCATAGGCCTCGAGTGGAGGCAAGAGGAGGTCGTGATCATCCGGTGCACAGCGAGTTACGACTTGGACGTCCGCGGCGTGTTCGATCGCTGCGAAGGCGCGTGCCTGGTAGAAGACCGCGCCACCCGGTCGTGGCGGTGCGCCGGCGACGACGTCCCGGACGAGATTGCCGATTGCCGCGACGCGGGGCACCGCGCAGATCCTAGGTCGAGACCAAGCCCTTGCGCTCGACGAGCATCCGCGTGACGAGCGCGCTGGCTTCGCGGGCGGCGTCGACCGGGGGCGCCCCGTCGCTGCGCGCGACGATGTAGGAGACCATGAAGGCGTCGCCCGCGCCGGTCGTCTCGACTCCGAGGACGGGTGTCGTCGCCACGTGGGTTGCGGCTCCGCGGATCCATACGTCTTCGCCGCGCGAGCCGAGCGTGACGAGGATCTCCTCGACGCCGAGCGACTCTGCCGTCGAGGCGTCGAAGGCCCCCGACCCGACGATCCGAGCCTCCTCCTCCGAGAGCTTGAGAACCGAGACCGCAGCGAGCGTGGCCGGGTCGAAGTCCGCACTCTGCTCGAGCGGGCCGAGTCGTGCCTCGCGCACGAGTCCCTGAGCATCGAGCGAGAGGCGTCGACCCCCTGCTGCGAGTGCGGCGAGGGTCTCCGCTGGGAAGTCGCTGCGCAGGAGCGGCGCGACGTGCACCCAGGTGACGCTCGGGTCGAGGTGCACCGCGTCGCGGGGCGTCCAGGGGTCGCCGATGCTCGTCACCGTGGTCGTGCGGATCTCGTCCTCGTAGACGTGATCGAACCCCGCCGTGTGGACGGCGGAGAGCACCGCGACGGGAATGCCGAGGGCGCGCACCGGGCCGTCGAAGAGCACCCTGTCGCGGTCCGAGCAGCGGGTCACGATCTGCCCCTCGCGAGCGAGCAGGCGCAGCGCGAGCGCTGCGAAGAACGGGCATCCCCCCGGCTGGGGCGGACCGCCGTCGATCCGGTCCCGAGCCAGGTTGCCCACGACGGCGACACGTGGCATTGGCGCAGCCTACTCGCGGGTGCCGGCGCGTCCGAGCGAAGTAAGGTCCTTCGCTCATGCCACGCACGGTCGGTATCGGACTCGTCGGCGTCGGCTGGATGGGGCGGCTGCACGGCATCTCCTACCGAAGGGCTCGTCACCACTACGCGGACTGTGCCGGTGTCGCTCGGCTGGTCATCGCGGCGGACGAGAGCGAGGAACGCGCGAGGACTGCCGTCGACGAGCTCGGCTTCGAGGAGTCGTCACCACACTGGCGCGACGTGATCGCGCATCCCGATGTCGAGGCCGTGAGCATCACGGCCCCGAACAATGTCCACCGGGACGTGGCGCTCGCAGCTGCGGCCGCGGGCAAGCACCTGTGGATCGAGAAGCCGGTCGGCCGCGTTCCTCGAGAAACCGCAGAGATCGCCGCAGCAGTCCTACGGGAGGGGGTGCGCTCGATCGTCGGCTTCAACTACCGGCACGCTCCGGCGGTGCAGCATGCTCGACGGCTGATCGAGTCCGGCGCGCTGGGCGTCCTCGACCACTTCCGCTCCCAGTGGGTCGCGGCCTACGCCGCCAACCCTCGAGGTGCTCTCACCTGGCGCTTCCGGCGGGACGAAGCCGGGCTGGGCATCCTCGGCGACCTCGGCTCGCACGCGGTCGATCTCGCCCAGTTCCTTCTGGGGCCGATCGCGGCCGTCACGGCCAGAACGGAGACGATCGTCTCCGAGCGACCGCTGCCGACCGCCGCCGGCACGCACTTCGCCGTCGTCGAGAGCGGAGAGCTCGCGGCCGTCGAGAACGAAGACGTCGTCTGGAGCATCGTCCGCTTCGAGCGTGGGGTCACCGGCACGATCGAGGCCAGCAGGGTCGCCCTCGGCCCGCAGGCGCGCTATGCGTTCGAGGTGCACGGCTCGAGCGGCGCGGTGGCGTGGGACTTCGAGCGGATGAACGAGCTCGCTGTCTTCCTTCCGCTCGAGAACGGAGACAAGGGGTACGCGCGCGTCGTGATGGGCCCCCAGCACGCACCGTTCGGTCGGTTCCAGCCGGGTCCTGGCCTGCCCATGGGCTACGACGACCTGAAGGTGATCGAGGCTGCCCTCTTCCTCCAGTCAGTGGTGGACGGCGAACAGCGCGAGCCGGGCATTCGCGAGGCGTTGTCTGGTGCGTGCGTGATCGCGGCGATGGAGCGCTCGGCGCGCTCGGGCGTCTGGGAGCCGGTCGAGGACCTCACGCCGACCGTGTCGTAGGGCGACGCTTCGACTAGCCGATCTCGCTCGTCCGGACCGGCCGACGCTCGCGGACGGAGGTCCCAGCCGCCAGGCCGATCACCAGGGCCGCGCGGCCGTCCGCTCCGTTCACGTGCGGCCCATCGCCCGCCCGCACCGTTCGCTCGAACGCGGCCCACTGGGCGAGGTAGCTCGCCACGTAGCGCTCCGTGAAGAAGTGCGACAGCGCCGGGCTTCGTGTTCCCACCGCCGTGCGCACCACGCCGGTATGCGCGGGTGGGTTCTCGGATGCCGCCATCCCACCGGACCCGAACGCTTCTACGCGCTGGTCGTAGCCGTAGACCGACCGGCGGCTGTTGTCGATCACCGTCAGCGTACGGTCGGCGTGGCGAAGGGCAACGACGGTGGTATCGAGATCGCCTGCCTCTCCGATCGCCTGGTCGACGCGGACGTCCCCGAACGCGTACACCTCTTCCACTTCGGATCCCGTCACGAAGCGAGCCATGTCGAAGTCGTGGACGGTCATGTCGAGGAAGATCCCACCGGAGTCGCGGATGTACTCGAGCGGCGGGGGCCGGGGGTCACGGCTCGAGATGCGGACCAAGTGCAGCTCGCCCACCTCGCCCGCCCCGACGGCGTCGCGCACGGATGCGTGCGCAGGATCGAACCGGCGGTTGAACCCGACCTGGAGGAAGAGCTTCGCACGGTCCGCAGCGGTGAGCGCGCGATCGGTCGCCGCGAGGTCGAGGGAGATCGGCTTCTCGACGAAGACAGGCTTCCCGATCTCCGACGCCGCCACGACGAGGTCCACATGCGTGTCGGTGCTCGTGCAGATCGCGATCGCGTCAGTAGTGGGGCTCGCGAGCACGTCCTCCGCGGAGGCTGCGACGTCCACGTCGACGGCTCTGCCGACGGCCCGCGCCGCCTCCTGGTCGACGTCGTACACCGCCGCGAGCTCGAGGCCGGGCACCTCCTGCGCGACGAGTCGCGCATGGAGACTTCCGATCCGGCCCGTGCCGATGAGGCCGATCCGGATCGGTGCGCTCACAGGCCGACGCGCTGGCGCCGCTTGCCTTCGAGCACCTGTTCGCGTGCCGAGGCGACCTCCGTGCGTACGGATACCTCCGGCACCCCGACCTCCCAGAACGCGCAGCCCGGCGTCCAATCGTGCGGCGCCGTCCTGACAACGAGCACGGTCGTGCGGTCCGCGGCGCGCGCCCGACCGAACGCCTCCTCGAGCGTCGAGGCGTCGGCGACCTCTTCGGCGACGCAGCCGAGCGACTGCGCATGCGCCACCCAGTCGACAGGGGTATAGCCCTGCCGGACATCCTCGAGCATGTTCCCGTACGCCGCGCCGCCCTGGTCGACCTGGAGGCGGTGGATGACGGCATACCCGCCGTTGTCGCAGAGAACGACGACGAGCTTGTGGCCGGCGAGAACCGTGCTGTAGAGCTCGGAGTTGAGCATGAGGTACGAGCCGTCGCCGACGAAGGCGATCACCTGGCCCTCCGGACGGGCCATCCGAGCTCCCCAGGCTCCGGCGATCTCGTACCCCATCGTCGAGTAGCCGTACTCGCAGTCGAACGTCCCGACGCCCTTCGGGAGCCAGTTGACGTTCATCTCGCCGGGGAGGCCCCCAGCAGCAGTGAGCGCCAGATCGTCCTCGCCCGCCAGCCGGTTGACCGCCCCGACGACCTGTGCGTACGTGGGGAGCTCGCCCCCCGCGGGCGGGGCGGTCCGCGCAGCGACGAACGAGCGGAAGGCCTCGCGCTCGTCCCGGGCTCGATCGCTCCAGCTCTCCTCGACGTGCCAGTCGGCGAGCGCCTCCGACAGCTCGGACAGCCCCGCGCGCGCGTCCGCCACGAGCGGGAGCGAACGGTGCTTGGCTGCGTCGAAGCGAGCCACGTTGAGACCGACGATGCGCGCCTCTTCGCCGAACACCGTCCAGGAGCCCGTCGTGAAGTCCTGCAGGCGCGTCCCGATCGCCAGCACGAGGTCGGCTTCGGCGGCGAGGCGGTTCGCGTGGTCGCAGCCCGTGACGCCCACCGGCCCGACCCAGGCGGGGTGGTCGGCCGTGAGGCAGGCCTTCCCAGCCATCGTCTCGACCACGGGAAGACCGTGCCGCTCGACGAAGCCGCGGAGCTCGTCCTCTGCGAGCGAGTAGTGGACGCCGCCGCCCGCGATCAGGAGCGGGCGCCGCGCGGCGCGAACGGCTGCGACAGCTTCGGCGAGCTCGCGCCGGTCCGGTCGCACGCGGCGGAGCTCGTGAACGCGCGGCTCGAACAGATCGGCCGGGTAGTCCCATGCCTCGGCCTGGACATCCTGCGGAAGTCCGACGAACGCCGGGCCGCAGTCGGCGGGGTCGAGCATCGTGTCGACGGCGAGCGGAAGGCTGTGGACGACCTGCTCCGGGCTGACGATTCGGTCCCAGTACCGCGTCACGGCTCGAAATGCGTCGTTGACGGTCGTCGAGGGCGATCCGAAGTGTTCGACCTGCTGGAGCACCGGGTCCGGGATGCGACTCTGGAACGTGTCGCCGGAGAGGACGAGCAGGGGAAGCCGGTTCGCCAGAGCGGCCGCTGCGGCGGTGACCATGTTCGTCGCACCCGGCCCGATGGACGAGGTCGCGACCATGATCTGGCGACGCCGAGTCGCCTTCGCGAACGCGACTCCGGCGAGCGCCATTCCCTGCTCGTTCTGTCCGCGGTAGAGCGGCAGCTCCTCGCGTGCCTCCCAGAGCGCGTTCCCGAGCCCGAGCACGTTCCCGTGGCCGAAGATCGCGAACACCCCCGGAAAGAGCGGCGCGTCGCGCGCGTCGAGCGTCGTTCGCTGGGCGACGAGGTAGCGGACGATCGCCTGCGCGGCCGTCAACCTCACTGTCGTCACACCGTGCCCTCCGCGCTCGTCATCGGGACTCGCGGATCCGGGGTCATCGTGTCCCACGTCGCGCGAATCCAGGCGTGCGCAGGATCGTCGACGAACGCGAAGGTGCGCCCTGGGGCCGGGCCTGCCATCACGTTCAGGTAGTACAGCGGATATCCGGGCGCGGCGATGCACGGCCCGTGGTATCCGCGCGGCACGAGGAAGACGTCGCCGTCCCGCACGGTCACGGTCGCGTCGATAGCGCCGTCGTCGGTGTACGTGCGGTGGACGCCGTACCCCTCGGGCGCGTAGTCGACGGTCCCGGTCCTTCCGATGCGGAAGTAGTAGATCTCCTCGTTCCAGACCGGGCTCCCCTCCGTGTCGTCGTGCTTGTGGGGCGGGTACGAGGACCAGTTCCCGTCCGGCGTGAGCAGCTCGCAGCAGATCAGCTTGTCTGCGCCGTCGAAGGCGCCAGGTGTGAGGAAGTTCGTCACCTGGCGTGTCGCCGCACCTGAGCCCCGGATCTCGATCGCGACCTCCGCGGCGGCGACGTACGCGGGCTCGAGGCGCCTGGTCGCCCGCGCGGACGCGACGGCGAGCTCGCAGCCCTCCGCGCTCACGACCCGGACCTCCGTGTCCATCGGGACGTATGCCCAGTCGGTCACGCGGGCGAAGACCGAGCGCCGGCCCTCGAGTCGGAACGTTCTATCGTCCACGTGAACGGTCGCGGCCCCTCCCGAGAGCGGGAGAACGGCGACCTCGTTCCGGCCGGTGGCGATCGTCCGTCCCTCCCCGGCGCCGAGCTGCAGCACTCGCAGGCCGCAGAGCTCCCAACCGGCCGACTCGGGCGTGACGACGACCGCGTCGCCGTCGGCGTGCGTCGTCCCGGAGCGGAGATGGAGGTCAGCTCCGCGCACGGCTCTCGGCCACCAGCTCGACCACCTCTGCCTCGTTCGGCATGGCGTCGGCGCAGAGTAGGCGGGACGCGACGATCGCGCCCGCCGCGTTTGCGAGCTCGACTGCTTCGAACGCATTCATCCCGGCGAGGAGACCGTGGCAGAGGGCGCCGCCGAACGCGTCGCCGGCGCCGAGGCCGCACACGACCACGACCTCGAACGGAGGGACGACGCGGCGCTCGTCGGGCGTCGCGACGAGAACGCCCTCGCCGCCGAGCTTCACGACTGCGAGCTCGAGCCCCCTGGCGAGCAGCTCGTCCGCGGCGCGGTCGGGATCGCCGGTACCGACGGCGATCTCGCACTCTGCGCGATTGCCGACCGCCACCGTGGCGCTCGGGACGGCACCGCCTATCTCGCGGCGGGCCTCGGCCTCGGCCGCCCAGAACGAGGGGCGGTAGTCGAGGTCGAGGATCGTATGGCGCCTGCGTCCACGCGCGACGAGGAGGGTCGTCGTCGTGCTCCGCGACGGCTCGACGGCGAGGGAGCCTGCGCTGATCCAGAGGATCGGAACACTGCCTGCCTCCTCCAGCATCGCCTCGTCCGGCGAGATCGTGGCGTCGGGAGCCTGGGGCTCGCGGTAGAAGACGAACTTCGGATCCTCGGGCGGATCCATGACGGCGATCACGACCGGAGTCTTGAGGGTCGGGTGCGTCCCGACGAAGCGCGTGTCCACGCCGAACTCTTGACCGAGCGCATGTCGCACGTACTCGCCGAGGCCGTCGTCTCCCACCTTCGTGAGGACTGCGGCTCGCCGGCCGAGGCGCGCGGCCGCGACGGCCACGTTCGTGGGGCTGCCGCCGACGGACTTCTGGAACCTGCGCGACTCTACGAAGCCGGCGTGCAGCTCCTCCCCGTAGAGGTCGACGCCGACCCTGCCCACGGTCAGGACCTCGAGCTCCCCGGTCATTCGCTCGTGCTCAACCCCTCCAGCTCGTGCGTCAGCTGGTCGAGCTCCGCGCCTCCGGCCATCTGGCGCACGAGCTCGTCCCGGGTCACGTCTCCCTTGTGATAGTCGCCGGTGACGCGCCCACGGTTCAACAGGACGAAGTGGTCGCCGACCGGGAATGCGTGGTGGGGGTTGTGCGTGATGAAGATCACGCCGACGCCCCTCTCGGCCGCCTGCAGGATGTAGCGGAGGACGATGCCGGCCTGCTTCACCCCGAGCGCCGACGTCGGCTCGTCCAGGATCAGCACCCGTGCCCCGAAGTAGATCGCCCGCGCGATGGCGACGGCCTGGCGCTCACCGCCGGAGAGCGTCCCGACCGGCTGATCGGGATCTCGGACGTCGATTCCCATCTGAGCCATCTCCTCCTGAGCCGTCCGCTTCGCGAACCTTGCGTCGAGGCGTCCCAGCGGCCCTCGCCACCTCGTCGGCTCCTCGCCGAGGAAGAAGTTCCTCCAGATCGACATCAACGGGACCATCGCGAGATCCTGGTACACCGTGGCGATTCCCCGGTCTCGCGCGTCGCGGGGCGAGTCGAAGCGGACCTCGCTGCCGTCGACGAGCATCCGACCTTCGTCCTGCTCGTACACGCCGGAGACGATCTTGATGAACGTCGACTTGCCGGCGCCGTTGTCGCCGAGGATGCACGTGACCTCGCCGGCGTCGACGTGGGTGGAGACCTCCTTGAGGGCGACGACGTTGCCGAAGTACTTCGAGACGCCCTCGACCTCCAGCAGGCTCCCTGCCTTCACGCTCACGGACGCTTCCGTCATCTCGCTCTCACCGCTCGCGCTCGGATGATCGTGTTGAGCATGACGGCGGCGAAGAGGATCGCGCCCTGGAACGTGTACGTCCAGTTCGAGTCCCACTGGGAGTACGTGATCCCGAGCCCCACCATCCCGAGCATCGCGGCGCCGAAGGCGGTGCCGATCACGGACCCGTACCCGCCGGTCAGGAGGCAGCCGCCGACGACGGCGCAGATGATGAAGATGAACTCGAGCCCGATCCCTTCCTTCGACTGCATCGAGCGCAATTCGAGTGCCTCGATGATGCCCATCAGAGAGGCGGTCGCCGAGGTGGCCATGAAGAGCGCCACCTTGGTGCGGGCAACCGGCACGCCCACGTTTCGGGCCGCGACCGGGTCGCCGCCGGCGCTGAAGATCCAGTTTCCGAAGCGGGACTTCGAGAGCACCCAGGCGCCCACGATCGTGAGCCCGATCCACCAGAGAACCTTGACCTTGAAGTCCCACTGGGTGATCTCCGACGCGAGGAAGCGTCGCGCCGACTCGAACCCCGCAACCGTGTCGATGTTCCCGATGGCGGTCGTCCCCGTGAGCCGCAGCGTGAGCGCCGCGTTGACTCCCTGCAGGACGAAGAAGGTGGCGAGCGTGACGATGAAGCTCGGCAGCATCGTCTTCACGACGGTGATGCCGTTCAGGAAGCCGACGACGAGACCGAACACGAGCACGAGCGCGATCGCCGGCCACACGTTCATGTCCTGGAACGTCGTCAGGTAGCCGAGCAGAAGCCCCGAGCTCCCGATCATCACGCCGGCCGAGAGGTCGAACTCGCCGCCGATCATGAGCAGGGCGACCGGGACCGCGACGATGCCGTACTGCGCCGCCTGGTCGGTCCACGTCGCCCAGATGCCGGGGTCGGTCGACCAGTCGACCGCGCGCGCGAACCAGCCGAACGCCACGAAGACGGCGATCGCTCCGAGGAACGCCCCGATGTCGGGGCGTGTGAGGAGACGTCTCCCGATGCCCATCCTCCTCAGCCGCTCATCCTTCCGAGGCGGCTCGGAAGGCGGGGAGGCGGGAGAGATCTGGTCGGCCGTCGTCATCGGGGCTCGGAGAGCGGGCGGCTCCGCGCCGCCCGCTCACCTGATCGCGTCCTAGCGCGTGCCCTGCTTCGCGAGCTGGGCGATCCGCGCGGCGTTGGCTTTGTTGATGATCCCGGGTCCCGTCAGGACGGGCGCACCGTTCCCGACGGTGTTCAGGTTCGTGACGTAGAGCATCCCGAACACGACCGGGAGGTAGCCCTGAAGGTACTGCTGCTGGTCGATCGCGAACAGCATGCGACCCCTCTGGATCTCCCTGATCGCGTTTCCGACGTCGAACGTCCCGGCCTTCGTCCCCTTGGGGACGACGTCGAGACACGGGATCGTCACGTCGGGGTCGAGCCCGAGGAACGCGTCGAGCGCCTTGTCGGCCTTGAAGGCGGCGGAGACCCTTGCCTTCGTGCCAGGGATGTCCGACTTCGCGTTCGGGATCGTGAGGACCCTGACGCCGCGTCCGCCGAGGATCTTCCTCACACCGTCGGCACGCTGCTGCAGCCCGGAGTTCGCCGCCTCGTGGATGACGACGAGCACCTTCTTCGCGCCCGCGGCCTTGAACTGCTTCCCCGCACCCTGTCCCGCGATGTCCTCGGTTTGGCCGACATGGACCATGTACGTCTTCAGGCTGTCGAACGCACCGAGACCCGAGTTGCACGTGATGATCTCGATGCCCTTCCCCGCGGCCTTCGTGAGCGAGCCCTTGAGTGCGCTCGCGTCGGGGACGGACGTCGCGATGACGTTGGCCTTCGCGGCGATGGCGGCGTTGATGCCGTTCACCTGCTTGGCGACGTCGTTGTTGGCGTAGACCTGGGTCACGCTCACGCCGCGGGACTTGAGATCCCTCGCGGCCTGGTCGACCCCCTTCTTGAAGACCGACCAGAACGACCCGGTGTCGCCGTGCGTGACGACGGCGATCTTGACCTTCCTGGCTTGCCCCGTCGCCCCGAAGGCGGCTGCCGCCGGTCCACCGAGCAGCGTCGCTCCCGCGGCGAGCAGTCCGCCCTTGACCATGAGGTCGCGGCGGCTCAGGGCATTGTGCTCGAGCTCCTCGAGCACGTCCTGCTCACTCATCTCATCTCCTTCCGTTCGACCTTCGCGTCGAATCTGGGGTGGGGACTCATCGAGGTGGCGCCGGCGTCTCGTTCACCTCCTCCCGGGTGCGGCTGCGAGCTGTGCGTCGCCGGCCAGTGCTCGGAGGAACTCGATGCTGCGTCGCACCTCCTGGATCGGCCCCTGTCCGGGCGGAACGTCCGCCGACGTCAGAGCGAGGTCCTGTTCGAGCACGTACCAGCCCTGGTAGCCGCCGGACTCGAGCGCACGGACCGTGTCGGCGATCGGCGCGTCTCCCTCGCCGAGAGGTCGGAAGAGTGCTTGCTGCACGGCTGCGACGAGCGCGAGCTCCCCGGACCGAAGCCGGTCGGCAACCGTTTCGTCGACGTCCTTCAAGTGCACGTGGGCGATTCTGTCACCTCCTTCACCGGCCAGCCACACGGGGTCGGTGCCGCCGAGCGTCAGGTGCCCGGTGTCGAGGCAGAGGAGAGTGTCGCATCCCTCGAGCAGCCGTGAGACGTCGTCCCGTCTCTCGACGAGCGTGCCCCAGTGGGGATGGCTCACGTGCGTCAGGCCGTAGTCGGCGGCGACCTCGTCGAGACGAGCAAGCCCGTCGAACACGGATCTCCACTGCGCGTCGGAGAGCGTGATGCGGGCCGACCACTGGAGGTCCGTGACGATGGCGGAGACCAGGAACGTCCCTCCGGCTTCCGCGAGCAGCCCACCCCCGCGCCGCGCGGCGGCGACCGACGCGGCATGTCCTGGAGGGTCGTGCAGGACGACCGGGAGAAAGCCGCCTACGAGCCGGAGTCCGTGCCGCGCGAGGAGATCCGCGACCTCTGCCGGGTCAGCTCCGAGGTACCCGTCGGGCCCTGCCTCGGTGGCTCCGAGCCCGAGCGACGCCATCTCCGCGAGAA
Source organism: Gaiellaceae bacterium (assembly GCA_050698135.1). Lineage (GTDB taxonomy): Bacteria > Actinomycetota > Thermoleophilia > Gaiellales > Gaiellaceae > GMQP-bins7. The sequence continues at coordinate 3,831 of JBOHBB010000263.1, read as the reverse complement.
CGCGGTCTGGGGGCAGCTCCGCTCCCCACCCCGGAACCTCGCACACCCCCCACGAGATCGGCCCGCTGGCGAGCCGGTGGAGAATCGATCCCATCGGAGCGGAGTCTTCGGGCGTGCGCCGCGGCGTGTCAAGCGGCGACCGCTCGGCGGCGAGCCGCGACGGCCTCGGCCGCCAGTGCGAGAGCAAAGGCGGTGACGAAACTGGGGACCGTCGCCCCCAGGGCCCAGTCCGGCGGCTCGAGCCTGGCGACAGCGTCCGTCCACCAGACCGGCCCGGTCGGGTTGAGCCACTGATAGACGCCGAACCCCGCGATCCAGGCCGCGATCAGGCCGGGCCGCCAGGTGGGCGCCTCGAACACGTCGTCCGCGGAATAGTGGCGGCCGGCGGCGAGCCAGTCGGCCAGGAGGACGGCGAAGAGCGGAACGAAGACCGAGCCGAGCAGGAAGAGGAAGCTCTGGTAGCTGACGAGGTCGACGACGAGCGCCGCCGCGGTGGCCGTCGCGGTGACGAGTGCGATCAGCAGTGGCTGCGGCGCGCCGGGGACGAGGTTCTGGAGCGAGACCGCAGCGGAGTAGGAGTTCGCGAACGCCTCGTCGGTCTCCGTCACGAGGAGCGCGAACAGCGCGACGATCGCGGCGAGCCCGCCGGCGACGACCGCGTCGGGCAGGGCCGAGGGGTCGGTGAGGTTGCGCGAGAGCACGAGGACGACGCCGAGCGCGAGCAGCCAGGCGTCCGGAACGAGGTACCCGAGGCCCGTGCCCGCCAACGCGCCGCGCCTCGTCTTCGAGAACCGGGTGTAGTCGGCGGCGTAGGGGATCCACGAGACGGTGATCCCGACGACGAAGTCGGCGCCCTGCCAGACGGTGAGCCCGCCCTCGCCGGGCGCGTCCCAGAGGGCCCCGAGGTCGGCGCCGTCGAGGGCCCACCAGGTGAGGTAGAGCACCGCGAGCGGGACCGCCCAGACGGCGAACCTGCGGACGAACCTCCGCACGAACCCGATCGGCCCGAGCAGGGCGAGGACGAGGGCGACGGCACCGAAGGCGATCGTCCAGAGCCACTGGCCCCGGAAGCCGAAGAGCTCGTCGGAGAGCGCTGCCGCCGCGGTCGAGATGATCAGGAGCTCGAACACGGTCCAGCCGACTCCCTGGAGCACGTTGATCGCCGTCGGGAGGTACGAGCCGCGCCGTCCGAGCGGCGCGCGCATGAGGGTCATCCCCGGAACGCGGGCGTCGGCTCCGATCGCGCCCGCGACGGCGAGCATGAGGTTGCCGAGCAGGCAGCCGAGGAGGATGGCGACGAGCGCGTCCGGGAGGGAGAGCGCGGGCACGAGCGCGGCGCCCGCGACGACGACGAGCAGCGACACCCCGAGGTTGCCCCAGAGGAGCCCCGTGTCGAGCGCTCCGAGGACGCGTAGCCGCTCCGGGACCGGCTCGATCCCCCAGCTGCCCTCGATCCTGTCCCGGGAGGCCACCCCCGGCTGAGGCTACCGGCCCCGTGGGAGAATCACGCGATGATCCCGCGCTACTACGTCGTCGCCGAGCGGGACCACGAAATCCAGAACCCGACGTCCGAAGAGAAGCTGCTCCTCCTCGGTCGGCGGATCCGGCTCGGTCCCGGCTCGCGGGTCCTCGACGTCGCCTCGGGGCGCGGCGGCCCCGCGATCCTCCTCGCGCGGGAGTTCGGGTGCACCGTGGAGGGGATCGAGATCGCGCCGGAGTTCCACGCCGCGGCCGTGGAGCGCGCGTCCCGGGCGGGGGTGGCCGACCTCGTGTCGTTCCGGCTCGCCGACGCCTCGCACGGGGAGCTCCCGGCGGCGGCCTACGACGTCGCGCTCTGCCTCGGGGCGAGCTTCGTGTTCGGTGGCCTCGCCGGCACGCTCGACGCGCTCGAGCCGTGCGTGCGGCCGCGGGGCCACGTCGTCGTCGGCGAGCCGTACTGGCGCGCGTGGCCGCTGCCCGACGACTACGAGGAGCGGGACGAGCCGTTCACCTCGCTCGACGGCACCGTCGCGATCATCGAGTCGGGAGACCTGCGGGTCGTCACGCTGATCGACTCGTCGCGGGACGACTGGGACCGGTACGAGACCCTGCACTGGCGCGTCGTCGAGGAGTGGCTCGCGGAGAGCCCGGAGGGCCCGGACGTGGACGAGGTGCGTGCCTCGTACGAGCGCTGGAAGCGCACGTACCTGCGGCACGGCCGCGAACTCCTCGGCTGGGCGATCTTCGTGTGCCGGAAGCGGGATGGCCCACCCTGACCTCCCGGCCGAGCAGGCGTACGTCGATCACGCGTACGCGTGCCTCGACCGGATGCGGGAGGTGCTCCTTCGCTCCGCGGCCGCCGGTGCGACGGACGTCGCGGCAGAGGCGATCGAGGCGTGGGCATCCCGCAGGCTCGTCAGCTTCGAGGACGCCGAGCGCGGGCTCTGCTTCGGCCGGATCGACCTCGACACCGTCGAGGCGCCGCTCTACGTCGGCCGCCGCTGGGTCGACGACGACGAGGGCGCTGTCGTCGTCAACTGGCAGGCGCCGGCCGCGCGACCCTTCTACACCGCCACCCCGGCAGAGCCGCACGGCGTGACTCTCCGGCGCCGCTTCCGGTCGGAGGGGAGGAGGCTCACGGGGATAAGCGACGAGGCGCTCGACGGGTCACTCGCCGATGCCGCGGCCGTCCTCGACGACTTCCTCCTCGAGGAGCTCGAGCGGGTGCGCGACGATCGCATGCGGGACATCGTCGCGACGATCCAGGCGGACCAGTACGGGCTGATCGCACGCGACCCGCGTCCGCCGCTCGTCATCCAGGGCGGGCCGGGCACCGGGAAGACCGCGGTCGGGCTCCACCGCGCCTCCTACCTCCTCTACGCGCACCGGGACGAGCTTCGCCGGGTGCTCATCGTCGGCCCGAACCCGGTCTTCATGGACTACGTCTCGCACGTCCTCCCCTCCCTCGGCGAGGAGGCGGTCGACCAGCGGGCGGTCTCCGAGCTCGTGGAGGGGGTGGAAGCGACGATCGCAGACCCTCTCGACGTCGAGCGGCTGAAGGCGGACCGGCGGGTCGCGGACGTCGTCGCGAGGGCGGTGGAGCTGCGCTCGGAGGGAACGCCGCGGGAGCTCGTCGTCCGCTTCGAGGGCACGTTCGTCGGCGTGGGGGAGGACGAGGTCACGGAGCTCCTCACCGCCGCGCGCTCGGAGCTCGGCCTGTCCGCGGCGGCTCGCGAGCGCTTCCGCATGGATGTCCTCCGGCGGTTCTACGCGGACTACGGCGCGCGGCTCGGCGGTCTCGCGGTGCGCGCGTTCGACGAGATCGAGGCGAGCCTGCGCAGGGGCGGGCTGCTCGCGCGGTTCCTCGACGACACCTGGCCCGCCCCGCGCCCGGAGCAGGTCGTCCGTCGGCTCCTGTCGTTCCGCGAGCCGCTGGCCGAGGCAGCGGACGGGATCCTCGACCCGGACGAGCAGCGGCTACTCCGGCGCGCGCGCAGCGGCTGGAGCGCGGGCGACCTCCCCCTCGTCGACGAGGCGAGGGCGCTGCTCCTGGGCACACCCGAGCGCTACGGGCACGTGATCGTCGACGAGGGCCAGGACCTGACGCCGATGCAGCTCCGCATGGTCGGCCGGCGGGCGGCCTCGTTCACGATCCTCGGCGACGTCGCGCAGGCCACCGGCCCGGTCCCGTACGGCCGCTGGGACGACCTGCTCCCGTTCCTGCCGGAGGGCGACCGCGCGGGTGTCGAGGAGCTCCGTTACGCCTATCGGGTGCCCAGAGAGCTGATGGACCTCGCCCTCCCGCTCCTCGAGCACATCGCGCCCGACGTCGAGGCGCCCGTCGCGTACCGC
>JBOHBB010000262.1:0-14526 GCA_050698135.1 Gaiellaceae bacterium | reverse complement strand
TCACCGAGCGCTACGGGCGCGAGCACGCCGCGCTCGTCGCGAGCTTCGCGACCTACCGCTCGCGGGGGGCGATCCGCGACGTCGGCAAGGCGCTCGGGCTCCCGTACGCCGAGCTCGAGCGCCTCTCCCGCCTCTCGGACGGCTGGGACGCGCGTCGCGTGGGGGAGGAGCTCGCACGGCTCCCCGACGGCGAGCGGAAGCTCGGGTCGAGGCGCTGGCGCGCCTTCGCGTGGCTCACGGGCGAGATCGCGGGCCTCCCGCGGCACGTCTCCCAGCACCCGGGTGGGATGATCGTGTCCACTCGCCCGCTCATCGAGCTCGTCCCCGTGCAGCCGGCTGCGATGGCGGGTCGCCAGCTCTGCCAGTGGGACAAGGACTCGTGTTCCGACGCCGGCTTCCTCAAGATCGACCTGCTCGGGCTCGGGATGCTCTCCGCGGTCGAGGACTGCGTCGACCGGATCGCGCATACGCACGGGGAGATCGTCGACCTCTCGCGCATCCCCTTCGACGACCTCGACGTCTTCGAGGAGATCCAGCGCGCGGACACGGTCGGCGCATTCCAGATCGAGAGCCGCGCGCAGATGCAGAGCCTCCTGCGCACGAAGCCCGAGAACCTCGACGACCTCACGGTGCAGGTCGCGCTCGTCCGTCCGGGGCCGATCCAGGGGAAGGCGGTGCACCCGTACATCGACGCGCGGGAGCGGCTGCGGGAGGACTCTTCCTTCGTCTGGCCGGTCGATCACGAGCTCCTGCGTGAGCCGCTTCGTTCGACGTACGGCGTCGTCGTCTTTCAGGACCAGGTGCTCGAGGTCGCGATCGCGCTCGCAGGGTTCACGGTCGGGGAGGCCGAGGGGCTGCGCCGTGCGATGAGCCGCAAGCGGAGCCACGACGCGCTCGAGGCCTACCGCGGCCGCTTCGTCGCGGGCGCGGCAGACAAGGGCGTGGACGCCGAGACTGCCGACGGGGTCTTCGACAAGCTCGTCGGCTTCTCCGGCTTCGGCTTCCCGAAGGCGCACGCGGCCGCGTTCGGGCTGCTCGCGTACCAGTCCCAGTGGCTACGCCGTCACTACGCGGCGGAGTTCCTCTGCGCGCTCCTGAACGCGCAGCCGATGGGCTTCTATCCGCCGGCGACCCTCGTGCGCGACGCGCAGCGGCGTGGGGTGGAGGTGCTGCCGGCGGACGTGAACCTGAGCGCGGCGAAGTGCGCCATCGAGGACGGCAGCGTTCGCATCGGCATCTCGTACGTCGCGTCGATCGCGGAGGACGACGCCGCCGCGCTCGTCGACGAGCGGGAGGCGGGCGGGCCGTTCCGGGACGTCGGCGACCTCGCACGCCGCGCGCGGCTCTCCCGCGACGGGCTCGAGGCGCTCGTCAAGAGCGGCGCCTGCGACTGCTTCGGACGGCCGCGCCGCGATCTGCTCTGGGAGCTCGGCCTCGCCGTTCGCCCGCAGGCGGTTCCCGGGACGGCCGGCGAGTCGAAGCAGCTTCCCCTCTCGCTCGAGCCGACCGCGGAGACCCCTCGTCTGCGCGACCTGACGCGCTGGGAGCGGATGCTCGCGGACTACCGGCACACCGGGATGTCGGTGGGGACGCACCCCCTCGCGCTCCTCCGCCCGCACCTGCCCTCCGGGACGCTCTCGAGCGCGGAGCTCCACGAGCAGCCCCACGGGCGGCAGGTCGCGTTCGCGGGGATGACGGTCGCGCGGCAGCGTCCCTCCACGGCGAACGGGATCGTCTTCATGCTCCTCGAGGACGAGCATGGCCAGGTGAACCTCATCGTCCCGCCGCAGGTCTACGACCGGCACCGGGCGACGGTACGCGCCGAGCCGCTCGTCCTCGCCTGGGGCCGCTACGAGCGCGTCCGAGAGAACCGGAACGTCCTCGTCTCGAGGGTCGAATCGCTGGGGCCGCTCGCCCGTCGGGCCGCCGAGAGCGACTCCGTGTGGGCGTCGCTGCCGCGCCCGCACTCCTTCGGCCGCCGCGGCTAGCTCGCGCGCTGTCGCTTGTCGCGTCTCTCGAGGCGACGGTCGAGTGTGAAGCCCGTCTCGATGAGGGTCAGATGGGTGAACGCCTGAGGGAAGTTCCCAACGAGGCGCCCCCGTTCGGGGTCGTACTCCTCCGAGAGCAGTCCGAGGTCGTTCCGCAGCGAGAGGAGCCGTTCGTACAGCTCGACCGCTTCGTCGAGCCGTCCTTGCTGCGCGAGCACGGCGGCCAGCCAGAACGAGCACGGCAGGAAGACCCCCTCGCCGGGCGGGAGCCCGTCGACCCCGTGGTTCTCGACGTCTGCCTTGTAGCGCTCGACGAAGCCGTCGCGCATGAGGTCGCGCTCGATCGCCGCGACCGTCCCTGCGACCCGAGGGTCCTTCGCGGGCAGGAAGCCGACGAGTGGGATCATCAGCAGGCTCGCGTCGAGGCGGTCGGAGCCGTAGTACTGGACGAACGAACCGACATCGGTGTCGTAGCCGGAACGAAGCACGTCCTCCTTGATCTCCTCGCGCGTCGCACGCCAGCGCTCGACCGGCCCGTCGCGACCTAGGCGCTCGACGGTCTTCACCGCGCGATCGAAGGCGACCCACGCCATCACCTTCGAGTGGGTGAAGTGCCGCCTCGGCCCTCGCACCTCCCAGATGCCCTCGTCCTCCTGACGCCATCCGGACTCGAGCCAGTCGCACGTCTTGTGCGCGAGGGCCCAGGCATCGTCCGAGCCGCCGATGCCCCGCACGCGTGCCTGGTACAGGGCGTTGATCACCTCCCCGTAGACGTCGAGCTGGAGCTGGTCCGACGCTCCGTTGCCGGTGCGCACGGGCTGCGAGCCGTCGTAGCCCGCGAGCCACGTGAGCTCGACCTCGTGCAGGCGCCGCTCTCCGGCCACCCCGTACACGATCTGGATGTCCTCGGGCGAGCCGGCGATCGCGCGGAGCAGCCAGTCGCGCCAAGCGTGCGCCTCGTCGACGTAGCCCGCTCTCAGGAGGGCGAGCAAGGTCAGCGTCGCGTCGCGGAGCCAGCAGTAGCGGTAGTCCCAGTTGCGGACGCCCCCGAGCGCCTCCGGGAGCGAGGTCGTCGGCGCCGCCACGATGCCGCCCGTCGGCGCGTAGATCATCGCCTTGAGCGTGAGCAGGGAGCGCTGGACCGCGTCGTGCCATCGCCCCTGGAAGCGACAGGTGCCTGCCCACTCGTCCCAGAAGGACAGCGTGTCCTCGAGCGCCCGCTCGGCGTCGATCGCCTCCGGTAGCGCCTCGTTGGACGGGAACCAGGCGAGGACGAATGGCACCCGGTCGCCCGCGGAGACGGCGAACGAGCCGTACGTGTGGAGGTTGCGGCCTTCGAGCTCGACGGGCGTGCGGACCGCGACCGCGTCGGGGCCGGCGATCGCGACGAGCATGCCGTCGAGGTTGCGCACCCACGGCACGATCGAGCCGTAGTCGAAGCGGAGCACGAGCTCCATCCGCATCTCGACCCGTCCGCGGACGCCCTCGACGATGCGGACGACGTCGGGCGTCCTGTCGCGCGGGGGCATGAAGTCGATGAGTCGAACGGCGCCCGTCGCGGTCTCGAGCTCGGTCTCGAGGACGAGCGTGTCGCCCCGGTAGCGGCGTCCCGGTGAGCGGAACTCGCCCTCGGGCTGGAGCGTCCAGTGCCCGTTCTCCGGGGTTCCGAGGAGCGACGAGAAGATCGCTCCCGAGTCGAAGCGCGGGAGACACAGCCAGTCGATGCAGCCGTGTCGGCTCACGAGCGCCGCCGACTGCAGGTCGCCGATGAGCCCGTAGTCCTCGATGAGCGCCGACACGGCTAGTCCTCGAGCAGCGCCGCGAAGCGCCGGAAGCGCTTCGTCGCGGCCCGGTTGAATGTGGCTCGGTACTCGTCCGCGACGTCGTCGTCGAGGCTCGACGCGTACGTCTCGCGCACGTCGTACAGGCGGTCCGCGATGACGTCCACGATCAGCTGATACTCGCCGAAGCGCTCCTCGGTTTCCTCGCGGGGGCTCTCCGTCCAGGCCGTGTCCGCCGCCTTGGCCTCGTCCAGGAGCTCGGCTTCGTCGGTGGCGAACAGGTCGAGCTGGCGCTCTACGAGCTCGGCGAACCTGCTGCGCCGCAACCTCACAGCAGCTCCCGGTAGACGTCGTGGTGGGCTTCAGCGGACGCGTCCCAGCTGAGCTCCTCGCGCGCCTGCTCGGCTCCGCGCCGGGCCGTGGCGAGCGCGCCGGAATCGTCGAGCAGACGGCGGAGCGCGAGCGTCATCGCCTCGACGTCGCCGGCCTCCACGACGGCACCGGCGCCGAACCGGCCGACGACCTCCCCGAGCCCGCCCACGTCGTACACGATCGCCGGGATGCCCGCTCCGAGGACCTGGAGCAGCGCGCCCGAGACGTCGATCTCGGCTCGGTACGGGAAGAGCGCGACCGTGGCGTCGGAGAGTGCCCGGCGGAGCTCGCCGTCGGGCAGGTAGCCGAGCCGCCACTCGGCCCGGTCGCCGGCCACCTGCTGCAGGCCCGCGAGCGGGACGCGCGGGTCGCCCGCGACGAGCAGCCTCGCGCCGTCGACGCCGAGAACCGCCTCGACCGCATCCTCGGTTCCCTTGTAGGGCCGGATGAGCCCGAGCGCAAGCGCCGTCCTTCCGTCGTCCTCGCGAACGACCTCCGAGCGGAACGCGGGGTGGGGGATCACACGAAGCCGACCGTCGGGTACTCCGAACGCGGCGAGCGCGCTGCGCCCGCGCTCCGAGTGCACGACGATGCGGTCGCAGCGTCCGAGGAGCGCCCGCCAGACGGTCGTCTTCGAGGCCGTGCGCCGGGGGACGATGTCGTGAGCCGTGAAGACGACCGGTGAACGCGGGCGGAAGAGCCAGCGGTCGGCCTCGGCCGCTCCGAACCACTGCACGTGGAGGACGTCGGGCTTCAGCGTGGCGAGCCTCGCCATCCCGAGCGGGTGCTCGAGCGCCTTCACGGTGAGCCGGAGCCGCGACGAGCCCATCCGCGACGACAAGGGGTAGAACCACTCGCGCACCGCGTATCCGTCCGGGGGAGTGACCGCGCCGAACCGGAAGCGGGACGTCACCAGCTGCACGTCGGCGCCTGCCCGGGCGAGCGCAGCCGCGAGCGAACGGTCGTAGGGCGGCGTGTACGCAGGTGGGTCGGCAAGGACGAGGCGCATGCCGGAAACCTATGGTTTCTGACACCGCCTCCCGTAACCATGCGGGTTTGCACGGCGCTGGTGTCGGACACCGGGCAGAATCCCGCGCGTGACGTTCGAGGACGCACGCGCGCAGTTCCCCGTGCTCGAGCGGTACGCGTACCTCCAGGCGGGCAGCGTAGGCCCGCTCAGCCGGGCGACCCTGGAGGCGATGGTCGCGGACGAGGAGCGATCGCTTCACGAAGGGCGGGCAAGCGCGGCACGCTTCGAGCGCGTCCTCGCGCTGCGCGAGGAGATCCGTCCCGAGCTCGCCGAGCTCGTAGGCGTCGAGGCCGCTCAGGTCTCGATCACGGCCTCGACGACGGACGGGTGCAACATCGTCCTCGCCGGGCTCGACCTCGGCCCGGAGGACGAGGTGATCACCACGACCGACGAGCACTTCGGGCTCATCGGCCCCCTCCATGCCTCCGGCGCGCGCGTCGTCGTGTCACCGCCCGACCCCGACAGGATCGTGGCCTCCGTCACGCCACGCACGCGGCTGCTCGCGCTCTCGCACGTCCTCTGGACGACCGGACAGGTGCTGCCGGTGCACGAGCTCAAGGCGCAGACCGGGCTGCCCATCCTCGTCGACGGCGCCCAGTCCGTCGGGACGATCCCGGTCGAGGCGCGCGGGCTCGACTTCTACACGATCTCGGGGCAGAAGTGGCTCTGCGGGCCGGAGGGCACCGGCGCCCTCGTCGTGGCCGAGCCCGACGCTCTCCGAGTGGGCCGGCCGAGCTACCTCTCCCAGCAGAGCCACGACTCCGACGGCGCCTTCGAGCCCAGGCCGGGGGCGGCGCGCTTCGAGCCGAACCTGACCCCGAACGCCGCTCTCCTCGGGCTGCGCGTGGCGATCGGGACGCTGCCCGCGTGGCGGTTCGAGCGCGCCGCGGCGACTGCGGAGCGGCTCCGCGAGCGGCTGCAGGAGTCGGGCGCGCACGTCGTCGTGCCCTACGACCGGGCGACCCTCGTCTCGTGGCGCGTTCCGGTGGACGACTCGGCTGCCGTCGTCGCCCGCTTCGCGGACTCCGGCGTCATCGTCCGCGACCTCCCAGGGCGGGGCCTCGTCCGGGCGTCCGTGGGCTGGTGGACGAGCGACGAGGACGTCGAGCGGCTCGTGGCCGCGCTGTAGGGTCGCGGGGATGTGCTTCGACCACGAGTCGTCGCCGCCGATCCCGCCGCTCACGGGTGCGTCGGTCTCGCACCGCGACGTCGTCCTGGAGGCGGCCGACGGGAACCGCTTCGCGGCGTTCGTGGCGTCGCCCGACGAGCCGGCTCGTGCCGGCGTCGTGATCCTCCCCGACGTTCGCGGGCTCTACCGCTTCTACGAGGAGCTCGCCCTCCGGTTCGCCGAGCGCGGGTACGCGGCCGTCGCGTTCGACTACTTCGGCCGCACGGCGGGAGCCGAGAAGCGCGGAGAGGGCTTCGAGCACATGCCGCACGTCCAGCAGACGACGGCCGCGGGCGTCCAGGCCGACGTCGGAGCCGCCGTCGCGCAGCTGCGCGATGCGGCCTGCGAGCACGTCTTCACCGTGGGGTTCTGCTTCGGCGGGCGCCACTCGTGGCTCTCGGCGGCGGGTGGGCACGATCTCGCCGGCGCCGTCGGCTTCTACGGCCGCCCCGGGCCTGGGAGCGACGGCTCGCCGGGGCCGACGCAGCGCGCGGCCGAGCTGCGCGCTCCGATCCTGGGCCTCATGGGCGGGGACGACCAGGGGATCACGCTCTCGGACATCGACGCGTTCGACGAAGCGCTCGACGCCGCGGGCGTTGAGCACGACCTCGTCGTCTATCCCGGCGCCCCGCACAGCTTCTTCGACCGCAAACAGGGGGAGTTCGCCGCCGCCTCCGAGGACGCGTGGAACCGCGTCCTCGCGTTCCTCGAGCTCCACGCGTAGGCGCAGCGGCTCGCGTGCCCGAGTTCGTCCCCGGCCGCGAGCTGTCCCGGATGTTGTACGAGGAGGCCGTCGCCGGGCTCGTCGGCGACGTTCCTCACTCCGCGGCTTTGCTCGGCACGGGCTCGGACGTGCTCGGGCTGGACACCGAGCGCTCGACCGATCACGGCTGGGGACCACGTCTGCACCTGTTCGTCGCCCCTGCCGACGTCGCTCGCGTCGAACGCGCGATCGACGAAGGGCTACCCGCCGAGTTCCACGGCTGGCCGACACGGTACGGCTGGGACGACGTCCCGGTCACCCACCACGTGCACGTGCTCCCGCTCGGGGACTGGCTCCGGGATCGCCTCGGATTCGATCCTCGAGACCGCGTGACCGCTGCCGACTGGCTTGCGGCTCCTCAACAGCTGCTCCTCGAGACGACGGACGGGGTCGTCCATCACGACGAGCGCGGTGAGCTCGCGGCGGTGCGAAGGGCACTCGCCTGGTATCCGGACGACGTGTGGCTCTGGCTGCTCGCTTGCCAGTGGCGGCGGGTCGACCAGGAGGAGCCGTTCGTCGGGCGTGCGGCGGAGGTGGGTGACACGATGGGCTCGAGCGTCCTGGCCGCGCGCCTCGTGCGCGACGTCATCCGGCTGTGCTTCCTGCTCGAGCGGCAGTACGCGCCGTACGCCAAGTGGCTGGGAACGCGGTTCCGTGAGCTCGAGGCGCACGACCAGCTCGGCGACGCGCTGCTCGACGTGCTGTCCGCGACCGACTACACGGCCCGGGAGGATGCGCTCGTACGCACGATGCAGGCAGCGGCCGCTCTCCACAACGAGCGCGGCGTCACGAGCCCGGTGGACGAATCCGTGCGCCGCTTCCACGGCCGGCCCTTCAAGGTGCTCGGTGCGAGCCGTTTCGTGGACGCCTGCCTCGAGCGCGTGACCGATCCCCGACTTCGCGCGGTCCCGCTCGTCGGCGGGATCGACCAGCTCGCCGACTCGGTGGATCTGTTGAGCGAGCCCATCGCTCTTCGCGCGGCGCGCGACTTGTACGAGAGCTGGTTGTCCTAGGCGGCGTCGGCCGCGGTTCGCAGGCCGAGCTCCTTCGCGATCGGCTGCAGCGCGGCGATGACGTTCGCGATGTGCTCGTCGAGCTCGATGCCGAGGAGCTCGGCGCCGGCGTAGACTTCGTCGCGGTGGACGCCCGCCGCGAACGACGGCTGCTTCAGCTTCTTCTTGACGGACTTCGGCTCGAGGCCGTCGAGCCCGGTCGGCCGCACTAGGCCGCAGGCATGGACGAACCCGGAGAGCTCGTCGCAGGCGAACAGCGTCTTCTTCAGCGGCGTGTCGCGAGGCATCGCGAGGTGCTCCGCATGTGAGAGGACGGCCTCGATCAGCTCCTCTGGATAGCCCTCCTCGCGGAGGATCGGGGCACCGTCCTGAGGATGCTTGTCGAGCGACGGGTGGATCTCGTAGTCGAAGTCGTGGAGGAGCGCGGTCGCGCGCCAGAACTCCTCGTCCTCGCCGTCCCGCTTCGCGTAGAACCCGACCGACGCCTCGACCGCGAGCGCGTGCCGCAGGAGCGCCTCGCTCGCCGTGTAGCGCGTGAGCGTGTCCCAGGCCTGGTCGCGGGTCGGCCGCACGGCGGAGTACGATAGCCGCCGGCCGTTGGTTCCCCAGGATCGTCACTCGACCGTCGCTCCGTACGGCACCTGGCCGTCCCCGATCACGGCCGAGCTCGTGGCGCGCTCCGGGACGTCGTTGAGCATGCCGTGGCTCGCGGGGGGCACGACCTGGTGGCTCGAAGGGCGCCCGACGGAGGGGGGGCGCGTCGTGCTGGTGGAATACGAGGGAGGCGCGGATCCGTCGGACGTGACGCCGGCCGGCTTCAACCTCCGGACGATGGTGCACGAGTACGGCGGCGGCGCTTACTGCATCGCGGACGGCGTCGCGTTCTGCTCGAGCTTCGACGACCAGCGCCTCTACCGGGTGGACCCGGGATCGAGCCCGGTCGCGATCACGCCGGCGGTGGAGGCTCGCCGACACCGCTACGCCGACGGACGGGTCACGCCCGACGGGAGGCTCTGGATCGGCGTGCGCGAGAGCCATCCGGAGAGTGGGCGCTCGGCCGACGTCGTGAACGAGCTCGTCGCGGTCCCTACCGACGGCTCCGCCGAGCCGGCGGTCATCGCGGAGGGCCGCGACTTCTACGCGAGCCCGCGCATCTCACCCGACGGCACGCGACTGTGCTTCCTCGCGTGGGACCTCCCGTGGATGCCGTGGGACGGATGCGACCTCTTCACGGCCACGCTCGCGCCCGACGGGTCCCTCCGCGACGTGACGCACGTCGCCGGCACGTCGGGCGAGGAGTCGATCTGGCAGCCGGAGTGGAGCCCGGGTGGGGAGCTCGTGTTCGCGAGTGACCGGAGCGGGTGGTGGAACCTCGAGCGCATCAGTGCGGGGGAGCGGCAGGTGCTCCACCGAGCCGAGGCCGAGTTCGGCTACCCGGCGTGGGTGTTCGGCGGCAGCTCGTACGCCTTCCTCGCCGACGGGCGGATCGTCTGCGGGTACGACCGGGACGGGCGCACCCACTTCGCGGTGCTCGATCCCGACACTGGCGCACTCGACGAGCTCGACCTGCCGTACGACGCGTGGCGCCCGTACCTCGTCGCCGAGGGCTCGACGGCTGTCCTCGTGGCGGGCTCGGCGACGATCCCGCACCAGGTCGTCAGGGTCGACGTCGCGACGGGAGAGACGGAGGTGCTGCGAACGAGCTCGCAGGTCGACGTGGACCCGGCGTACTTCTCGGTGCCGAGGTCGATCGAGTTCCCCACTGAGGGCGCGCTCACTGCGTTCGCGCTCTTCTATCCGCCGACCAGCCCCTCGTTCGCGGGCCCGGAGGGCGAGCGCCCGCCGCTGATCGTGATGAGCCACGGCGGCCCGACCGGCAACGCCTCCCCGATGTTCAGCCTCGAGCTGCAGTTCTGGACCACGCGGGGGTTCGCGGTCTGCGACGTGAACTACGGAGGCTCGACCGGCTACGGCCGCGCGTACCGCGAGCGGCTGAACGGGCAGTGGGGCGTCGTCGACCTCCAGGACTGCCTGAACGCCGCCAGGTACCTCGTCGAGACGGGCGAGGCCGACGGGGAGCGTCTGCTCATCACCGGCGGAAGCGCTGGGGGATACACGACGATCTGCGCGCTCACGTTCACCGACGCGTTCGCGGCGGGCGCCTCCTACTTCGGCCTCGCCGACCTCGAGGCGTTCGGGGACGGGGACACGCACAAGTTCGAGCTCCGGTACGAGCACACGCTCGTCGGCCCGTATCCCGAGCAGGCCGCCCTCTACCGTGAGCGCAGCCCGATCCACTACGTCGACCGCATCTCGACGCCTATGCTCGTGCTCCAGGGCGCCGACGACGAAGTCGTCCCGCCCGCGCAGGCGGAGCTGATCGTCGCGGCGCTCCGGGAGCGCCGCGTCCCACACGCGTACATCCTCTTCGAGGGCGAGGGCCACGGCTTCCGTAAGGCCGAGAACATCGTGCGCTCGCTCGAGGCCGAGCTCTCCTTCTACCTGCAGGTCCTCGGGCTCGAGCCCGGCGACCGGCTGCCGACGCTCGAGATCGAACACCTTCCCTCGTGACCCCGGAGGCCCGAGTCGCAGCCGGCCTCCGCACGGGCGCCGAGTACCATTCCCGCGCCATGGAGTCCTTCGTGATCGAGGGCGGGCGCCCCCTGAGCGGCACCGTGCGAGCGGCGGGGAACAAGAACGCCGCGCTCCCGATCCTCGCCGGCTCGATCCTCGCGAGCGACGCCGTCCAGCTCTCGAACGTCCCGCGGATCCGAGACGTGGAGACGATGGTGGAGCTCCTCTCCGACCTCGGCGCGGACGCTGCGTGGACCGGCCCGAACGAGGTGCGCGTGGACCCGGCCGGGGTCGAGAAGAGCGATCTCGACCCGGTCCTCTCGCGCGAGATCCGCGCGTCGTTCCTGCTCGCAGGCCCGCTCCTCGCGCGGTTCGGCCGCGTCACGGTCCCGCCTCCGGGCGGCGACGTCATCGGCCGGCGTCGCCTCGACACGCACGTCCACGCCTTCGCCGCGCTCGGCGCCGACTTCGAGGTCGACGGCGTCTACGACATCTCCGCCGACCGCCTCGTCGGCACACGCCTGTATCTCGACGAGGCCTCGGTCATGGGGACGGAGAACGCGATCATGGCCGCCGTCCTCGCGGAGGGGAAGACCGTGCTCGGGCACGCCGCCTGTGAGCCGCACATCCAGGATCTGTGCCGTTTCCTCGTCTCGCTCGGCGCCGGGATCGAGGGCATCGGGTCGAACGTCCTCCATATCGAGGGCGTCGACCGCCTGGCGGGCGGGGAGTTCCGGATCGGTCCCGACCACATCGAGGTCGCGAGCTTCGTCGGGCTCGCGGCGGCGACGGGAGGCGAGGTCGTCGTGGAGGACGTCTCTCCCGACGACCTGATCTCGATCGTGCCCGCGTTCCGCAAGCTCGGGATCGAGATGGAGGTCTCCGACTCGAGCGTCCGGCTGCCGCCGGGCCAGGACCTCCACATCGAGGACGACCTCGGCGGTCAGATCCCGAAGATCGAGAGCGGCATCTGGCCCGCCTTCCCGGCCGACCTCACGTCGATCGCCGTCACCGTCGCCACGCAGGCGCAGGGGACGATCCTCATCTTCGAGAAGATGTTCGAGAGCAGGCTCTTCTTCGTGGACAAGCTCGTCTCCATGGGCGCCCGAATCGTGCTCTGCGACCCGCACCGGGTCGTCGTGACCGGGCCGGCGACGCTCTACGGGGAGCGGCTCGAGAGCCCGGACATCCGCGCCGGGATGGCGATGGTCATCGCGGCGCTCTGCGCGGAGGGGACGTCGACGATCGGGAACATCCGCCAGATCGACCGCGGCTACGAGCGAATCGACGAGCGGCTCCGGGCGCTCGGCGCCTCGATCGCGCGGGCCGAGCTCTGATGCAGGACGGCTCGGCGCAGATCGGCCGCGGCGCCGGGCCGAGCAGCGTCGTCACGGGAGTCGCCGTCCTCGACCACCTGCTCGTCCAGCTCGCGTCCGCCGGGGGCTTCGAGATCCGGCTCGAGGTCGCCCCGGACGAGCCGGAGGCCGAGGTCGGCACCGCCGGTGCGACCCTCGGGAAGGCGTTCCGGCCGCTGCTCGCCCGAGCTGCGGCCGCACGACGGGGATTCGGGGTCACGCCCGCGGCGGAGGCGCTGGCAATGGTGGTGGTCGAGGTCTCCGAGAAAGCGCTCGTGGTCTCGAATGCGGACCTGACCTCGTCGCGCGCGGGTGGGCTTCAGACCGATCTCGTCGCGGCTTTTCTCGACGGCCTCGCCGAGGAGGCGGGGCTGACGATTCACGTGAGGCTCATCGAGGGCCAGGACTCGCAGCACGTCCTCGACGCGATCTTCAAGGGTCTTGGCGTCGCGCTCGCACGCGCCTGCGCCGACGCCTGACCGTTTCCCGGCCAGGAGGTAGCAGTGGCAGAGAAGACAGTCATCCGCACCGACCGTGCTCCCGGGCCGTTCCAGGGCGCCCCCTACAACCAGGCCATCCGCGTCGGCGACCTGGTCTTCGTCGCGGGCCAGCTCGGGATCTCGCTCGAGAGCGGCGAGCTCGCTGGGCCCGGAGTGGCGGAGCAGACCGAGCAGGTCATGCAGAACCTCGGAACCATCCTCGAGGAGGCGGGCAGCGGCCTCGACAGGCTCGTGAAGACGACCGTCTTCCTCGTCGACCTCGCCGACTTCGCGGGGATGAACGAGGTGTACGCGCGCCACGTCGGCGACCGGCCGCCGGCGCGGTCGACCGTCGGCATCTCGCAGCTCCCGAGCGGCGCGCGGGTCGAGATCGAGGCGATCGCGCACGTGTAGCCGGGCGGCAGCGCGCGCCGACTCGAGCTCGGATGCGCACGTGACAACTTGTCACTCGGGCGCTCGAGTCCGGCTCTGACGGCTCGAGCACGGCCGATGCGCGGCACGCTTCCTCGTGCCGAGCTGTGACACCTGTCACGCCCCGCGGCGTACCGCACGGGCTGCGGGCGACTCTTCCGGGGCAGAATGAGGCCATGCGGGCGGACGAGGTCATCGCCACCCACGGGAACACCGACTTCGACGCGTTCGCGGCGATGCTCGCCGCGCGCCGCCTCTATCCAGGAGCGGTCGTTGCGGTCGGCCCGCTCAACCGCAACGTGCGCGACTTCTACCGCCTCCACGCCGAGGAGCTCGGGCAAGTCGTCGAGGTCTCGCGGCTCGAGCTCGACGCGATCCGCCGGCTCGTCGTCGTCGAGACGACGACCGCGTCCCGGCTCGGCGAGCTCGAGTCGGTCGCCCTTGATCCCGAGGTGGAGAAGGCGCTCTTCGACCACCACGCCGATGCCGTTCCTCCGGACTGGGTGAGCCCGGAGGCGGCCGTGCTCTCGAGCGACGGGGCGCTGACGACGACGCTCGTCGGCATCCTCGCCGAGCGTGAGCTCGAGCCGACACCGCTCGAGGCGACGACGTTCGCACTCGGGATCCACGAAGACACGGGCTCGCTCACGTACCCTTCGACGACGCAGCGGGACATCGACGCGCTCGCCTGGTGCGTGCGGCACGGAGCTCGGCAGGACCTCGTCGCCGCCTACCTGCACATGCCGCTCCAGGACGAGGAGCGCGAGCTCCTGCAGCACCTTCTCGAGACGCTCGAGCCCGTCGACGCGGGAGGCGACGAAGTGCTCGTAGCTGCTCTCCGCTGGCCCCGCTACGTCGAAGGGGTGTCGAACCTCGCGCACAAGATCGTCGATCTCACCGACACGAAGGCGCTCGTCCTGCTCGTCGAGATGGAGGGCCGGGTCTTCGTCGTCGCGCGCAGCCGGGCCGACCACATCGACGCCGCCCGAATCGCGGGCGCCCTCGGCGGCGGCGGTCACGCGCAGGCGGCGTCGGCCATCGTTCGCGGGGAGCTCGGCGACGTGCGCGGTCGCGCTCTCGCCGAGCTCGCGCGGGCGTCGCGCGAGCCTCGGAGAGCACGCGACGTCATGTCGCGCCCTCCACGTGCCATGGCGCCGGACGACACCGTCCGCGACGCGATGACCCTGTGCCAGCGTCACGGGCAGAGCGGCGTGTTCGTCGCCGCGGACGGCCGCGTGGCCGGCTCGGTGAGCCGCGAAGACCTCGACAAGGCGCTCGGCCACGGGCTCGCCCACGCGCCGGTGCGGGGGATCATGAGCGGCCGTGTTGTCACGGCGGACGAGAACGCGACCCTGTCGGAGTTGCAGTCGCTCGTGACGTCCGCGGACGACGGTCGCGTAGCTGTCCTCCGCGGAGAGGAGCTCGTCGGGATCGTGACGCGAGCGGACCTCCTGCGTGCGCTCGAGGGGGTCGAGCCGGGCACGGAGGTCGAGGCGGACACGCTCGCCGACGAGCTGCGCGCGCTGATGGGCCTACGGTCGCTCTTCGACGCCGTCGCCGCGCTCGGAGAG
>JBOHBB010000261.1:0-4240 GCA_050698135.1 Gaiellaceae bacterium | reverse complement strand
ACCTCGGTGACGCCCTCAACCCGTGGGGAGTCGCCCTCTTCCGGACGATCCGCGCCACCGAGCCATCGGGAGTCGTGCAGGAGACCGCGTTCGCGAAGTGGCTCGACCAGACCTCGGACCGCGAGGAAGCGCGGCGCGACCGCGTCCATGGTGCGGCGGGCATCACGCCGACGACGATCTGGATCGTCCTCCTGCTGAGCGCGGCGATCGTCTTCGCGTTCATGTTGTTCTTCGCCGACCCTGCGGAGATGAAGCGCTCGCAGGCAATGCTCGTGGGCTCGGCGACGACCATCGTCGTCGTCACGCTGCTCGCGATCTACGCGCTCGACAACCCGTATCGGCGGGGGCTCGGGAGCATCCGGCCTGTCGCAATGGAGCGCTCGCTCGTCATCCTCGACGAGGCCCGAGCCGCGGTGGACACGACGGTGGAGCCGCCCTGCGACGAGAGCGGCACGCTACGGTGAGCGACCCGAGGGAGGTGATCGCGACCGTCCTCCTCGCGCTCGCCGCGGTCGCGACGGCCTGGAGCGGCTACCAGGCGACCCGGTGGAACGGCGAGCAGACGAAGGCGTCGAGCCGTACGAATGCGATCCGGATCGACGCAGCTCGTGCCCAGGGGCTCGCCGAGGCGCAGAAGGAGGTCGACGTCGCGACGTTCATCCAGTGGGTCGACGCATACGCTCACGGCGAAACCGAGCTGACGACGTTCTACGCAAGACGCTTTCGCCCCGAGTTCGAGCCCGCGTTCGCAGCCTGGCTCGCGACGAAGCCGCTG
This sequence comes from Gaiellaceae bacterium, assembly GCA_050698135.1. GTDB lineage: Bacteria > Actinomycetota > Thermoleophilia > Gaiellales > Gaiellaceae > GMQP-bins7. The sequence continues at coordinate 3,465 of JBOHBB010000261.1, read as the reverse complement.
ACGAATGCTGACGCGCCGCTGACACCGTTCGTCATGCCGCAGTACAGGCTCGCGGCCGAACAGGACGCCGCGCGACTCGATGCCGAGGCAGAGGTGTCGGCCGCCGCGGTCCGGAGAAACGTCCAGCGCGCGTCGAACTACATCCTCGGCGTCGTGCTGTTCTCGGTCGCGCTCTTCTTCGCGGGCGTGAGCACGAAGCTCGCGACGCCGCGCCTGCGTTCCCTCACGCTCGGCGTCGGCTGCGTGGTCTTCCTGGGGACCGTCCTGTGGCTTGCGACACAGCCGGTCAGCGTCGCGGTCTAGGTCCCGAGCAGCGAGACGCAGAAGCCGACGACGGTCGCGACACCCGCGAGCGAGCCCGCACGCTCGTACGCGAACGGAATGAGCGAGTTCGTGAGCATCGCCAGGAGCCCGCCCGCGGCGAGAGCGGCCATGCGGTCGCCGTTCGCAGCTCCGGTCAGGTCGGCCGCAAGGAACCCGAGCGCGGCGGCGATCCCGCAGGCGAGGACGACGAGGGTCCAGAGCCCTCCGAGTCGGCGGGAGCTCCAGCCCGACGCATGGAGATCCGCCGAGGGAGCGACCGCCTGCGGGATGTTGGACACGAACACCGCGCCGAGAAAGCTCGGACTGATGGGGAAGCCGGTGGCGATCTGGATGCCGAAGATGACCGATTCGGGGACACCGTCGACGACGGAACCGACGACGATCCCCATCGAGCCGCCGGACCCGTCGCTCCCGAACCGGCGCTCGACGACGTAGTCGCCCCCGAGGAACACGGCGACGCCGACGAGCATCCACAGCGCCAGCTCCCACGAGTCGAGCTCCTCGGCCTCGCCGATGAGATCGAACGAGACGGCGGCGATCAGGGCACCCGCGCCGAACCCCGCGAGCACGCCCACGAGCCGGGGCGGCACGGTCACCCAGCACACGAGCAGTCCAGCCAGGAGCAGCGACGATTGGGCGAGAATGCCGAGCGCGAAGGCGTCGAGCACCGGCGCTAGACCGCCTGTGATGCCTCGGGAGTTGGAGGCCCCTCCTCCACGGCAGCGGCCTCCAGCGCCTTCGCCGCCGCGAGCTCGCGGCTGATGTGCAGCGCGGCGGAGGTGAGCGGGGCGGCGAGGATCATCCCGATCATCCCGAGGATCGCCCCGAACCCGATCGTGACGATGAGGACGACGAGTGGGTTGAGGTCGAGCGTCGCGCCGAACGCGATCGGCTGGACGATGTTCTGGAGCAGCCCGTTCGCGAGGATCACGATCACGAGCATTATCGCGGCGTCCGTTGTTCCCTCGGCCGCCAGCGTGAGCATCACCGCGAACGCCCCCGACACGAATGCCCCGATGAAGGGCACGTATGCGGTGACGAAGACGACGACGGCGATTGTCCCGGCGAGCGGGACGCCGAGAACGAGTGCGCCGAGCCCGACGACGATCGCATTGAAAGCCGCCACGTACGTCACCCCGAGGAAGTAGCGGCGAAGCGACCGCACGACGTTGCCCGTGACGACCGTGGCCACCTCCTGCGGGACTCCCAGGTGACGGTCGACGAACCGACGCACGGTAGGCCCGTCCTTGAGCAGGAAGAACGTCGAGAACGCTGTGAACGTGAGGAAGAAGACGAGGGAGGTGAGTTCCGCGATCCCCGCCACCACTCCCTGCAGGAGCGCCTTCCCGGTCTCCACGGCGCTGCGTGTCGTGTCCTCCTCGACGTTCGACGTACCACCGGCGCCGGCGTCGTTGATCCAACCCTCCACCTTGTCGACCGCCTCCGACGCGGCGGCCTTGATTTCGGACGATTGCTCGTAGATCCCGCCGAACACCATGAGTGTGATCACGACCGTGATCGCGAGCAGGCCGAGCAGGACGATCGCCGCCCCGGCGGCCCGCGGCACCCGGCGGTGCTCCATCTTCGTCACCAGGGGGCCGGCGACCGTGGCCAGGATCGCGCCCACGGCGACCGGGACCGTGATCGTCGACGTGAGCGCGCCGAGCCAGACGAGCCCGACGAGCAGGATGCCGACGCCGACGAGGAACCACGCGAGTAGGCCGAGATCGCGCAGCCACATCGGCGCCGAGAACACACGCGAGAGCGACGTGGCGTCGATCTGGACGACGGTCGGCCCTTCACTCGTAGCCGGCTCGCCTTTTCCTCTCGAGAACCGACCGAGGAAGCCGAGCTTCACGCCGGGATTCTCGCCGGCTCGTCGGACGGCTGAGAGCGAGCCGCTGTGATCACGCGGATGCGAGCACGAGCCGTGTCTGTCCGGCGACTCGCCTCCTGTTCGAGTCGCCAGCTGGAATGATCCTCGCGTCGTGTCGATGCCGTGCTCGCAGCTCCTCGACCGCCGGGCGAGGGAGGACCGCGGCGGGGCGGCCGAGCGATGACCCCGCTGCGCGAACGACCCGCGTGGGCAGCGCTCGAGCGCCACTACGCGGAGATCCGCGAGACGCACCTGCGGGAGCTCTTCGCCGCGGACCCGGCCCGCGGCGAGCGTCTCGCCGCCGAGGGCGCCGGCATCTACCTCGACTACTCGAAGAACCGCGTCACGGACGAGACGCTGCGCCTGCTCCTCCGGCTCGCCGAGGAGTCGGGCCTGCGGGAACGCACGGAGGCGATGTTCCGCGGCGAACGCATCAACACGACCGAGAACCGCTCCGCCCTCCACGTCGCGCTGCGGATGCCGAAGGGGACGCCGCTCGTCGTCGACGGCCGCGACGTCGTGGCGGACGTCCACGAGGTCCTCGACCGCATGGCCGCGTTCGCAGAGCGCGTCCGCTCGGGCGAGTGGAAGGGCCACACGGGCAAGCCGATCCGCAACCTCGTGAACGTCGGGATCGGCGGCTCCGACCTCGGACCGGTCATGGCGTACGAGGCGCTCCGCTACTACACGCGACGCGACCTCACGTTCCGCTTCGTCTCGAACGTCGACGCGACCGACTTCGTCGAGTCGACCCGCGACCTCGCCGCCGCCGAGACGCTCTTCGTCGTGTCGTCGAAGACGTTCACCACGCTCGAGACGATGACGAACGCCCACTCCGCTCGTGCGTGGGTGCTCGACGCCCTCGACGACGAGGGCGCGATCGAGAAGCACTTCGTCGCGGTCTCGACGAATGCGGACGAGGTCGCGAGGTTCGGGATCGACCCCGAGAACATGTTCGGGTTCTGGGACTGGGTCGGTGGCCGCTACTCGCTCGACTCGGCGATCGGCCTCTCGACGATGGTCGCGATCGGGCCCGACGGCCTCCGCGACCTGCTCGCCGGGTTCCACGCGATGGACGAGCACTTCCGCACGACCCCGTACGAGCACAACCTGCCCGTGCTCATGGGCCTGCTCTGCATCTGGTACGGGGACTTCTTCGGCGCGCAGACCGTTGGAGTGATGCCGTACAGCCAGTACCTGAAGCGCTTCCCCGCCTACCTGCAGCAGCTCACGATGGAGTCGAACGGGAAGCATGTCACGCTCGA
>JBOHBB010000260.1:0-3926 GCA_050698135.1 Gaiellaceae bacterium | reverse complement strand
CCTGGTAGATGGGGATGACGTGCGGGTGGTCGAGCGAGGCCGCGATCCGCGACTCGCGCAGGAAGCGCTCGCGGAAGCGCTCGTCCTGGGAGAGCTCGGGGGCGATCACCTTGAGCGCCACCTTGCGCCCGAGCCCCTCTTCGCGGGCGCGGTAGACCGCGCCCATCCCGCCGCGGCCGATGAGCGCCTCCACCTCGTAGCCGGCCACGATCGTGCCAAGGGCGAGCTCGGAGCTGGTGACGTAGCCCATCCGGCACTTGTAACAGCAGGAGCAAGCACCGTCTAGCGGCCGACGCCCGAACTTCAGCGATCGTCAAGCGAGGCGCAAGCGCTGGCAGTGACAACCTTCGCATGAAGTGGGTCGACAGAGCACGGAGTGGACGGTGGCCTGGGCACGAGCTGCGAGTGATCGCACCGCTCGTTGGGTCGCTCGGTCTCGTCCTCGCCGCGAACGTTCCTGGGCACCGGGGCGCGCCGGCGTGGACCGAGGCGAAGGCAGAACGGGCCGTGCTGCGGGACGCGACCGTCGCCGTGCCGCCGCCGCTGAAGGCGGCCCTCCGAGTCGAGCTCCTCGCGCTGATCCCCCGCTACCGGATGCTCGAGCAGCTCGCCTGGCAGGGCGGCGACCACCAGTCTGCCGGACGTATCCACAACCTCCGCTACCGGTACTCGACCGCTTTGAGGAAACTCGAGGACGGGCTGCGCGTGACCGCGACCGACTGCGCCGGGGCAGGCAGAGCGGTGGGCGACGGCCGCTTCAGGCACTTCGAGTGCTCGGCTACCTCAGAGCCGCTCGAGATCCCCACTGCGGATGTCGTTTACGGCGACGACGACGCCCTTCCGGCGGTCACGGAGAGGGATCCGCGCCGGTACGGCCCCTTCCAAGCGCGCTTGCTCGTCCACGTCAGGGACGGCTCGCCAATTGCGTTCCGTCAGGTGAGTGTCGCGCGCTTGACACTCGGAGTGTCGCGCGCACGAACGACGCGGAGCGGCGACGGCCCTAGGCTCGTTCCACGATGGGTCACCGAGAGAGGAGTCAGGTCATGAAGCGCACGGTCATCACGCTCGGCGTCGTCGGCGCGCTGCTCGTAGCCCCGTCGGTCGCGAGCGCCGCGAGTGTCCCACAGGTCAGGTCGCAGGTCGTCCAGCCGCAGATCGTCCGGCAGCAGGTCGTCCGCCAGGTCGTCGACTCGCAGGTCGTCCGGCGGCAGGTCGTCCGGCAGGTCGTGCGCCCGGAGCTCGTCAAGTCACAGCTGAAGTCGCAGCGGGCGAACGCCCTGAAGCTCTCGCAGATCCGTATCCAGCTGCGCTGATCTCTCTCCTTCTCGATCCATCCGAGGGGTGACCAGGGAGGGGCCGCAAGGCCCCTCCTCCCCTTGTTCAGACACCGACGATGTCGTCCGGACGCACGGGGACGCGCGTGAGCTCTCGGCCGGTCGCGTCCCGCAGCGCCGCGACGATCGCGGGAGTCGAAACGAGCGTCGGAGGCTCCCCCACGCCCTTGACGCCGTAGGGCGCGGCCGGCTCGGGCTCCTCGACGAGGTCGGAGACGACGGGCGGCATGTCCAGGAAGGTCGGGATGAGGTAGTCCGTAAAGCTCGCGTTCGCGATCACGCCGTCCCGCACCTGCATCTCCTCCATCAAGGCGAGCCCGAGGCCCTGGGCCGTGCCGCCCTCGACCTGGCCCTCGACCGCGGCCCGGTCGAGCGCGTGGCCGACGTCCTGCGCGGTCCCGATCCAGACGACGCGGGTGAGTCCGAGCTCGACGTCGACCTCGACGACCGCACGCATCGCGGCGACCGCGAAGGCGACGTGCGAGCGCCCGTCCACGACCTGGCCGGTCTCGGGATCGAGGGGCGACGTGCGCGGATGCCGGTACACCCGCTCGACGTCGACCTCCCCGCCGCCCGCCTGCTCGCGCTCCTCGAGCGCGGCCTGACAGGCGAGCTGGACCGCCCCCGCAGCCATCCAGGTCGTCCGGGAGGCCGAGGTCGACCCCGACGACTCGACGTGCGCGGTCGAGCCGCCGACAAGCGTCACGTCGTCCGTGCGGAGCTCGGAGCGAGCGACGCGGAGCATGACGTCCGTGACTCCCTGGCCCACCTCGGCGGCGGCGCAGTGCACCTCCGCGCGCCCGTCCGCGAACAGCTTGACCCTGGCCGCGCAGAAGTCGTCGAAGCCCACCGAGTAGCAGATGTTCTTCAGGCCGACCGCGAACCCGACTCCGCGGCGCACGCCCTCGCCGCGCGTCGTGTTCCCGGAGCCGCCGGGCAACCGGATCGCCTCGCGCGGCAGCGCCTCCGGCTCGGGGACCGGCAATGCGGCCGCGCGGCGGATCACCTCCCTCGTCGGGAGGGACCCCTCCACGACCTGGCCGGTCGGGAGGACGCCCCCGGGCTCGAGCGCGTTCAGGAGCCTGAGCTCCACCGGGTCGATGTCGAGCGCGGAGGCGAGACGATCCATCTGTCCCTCGGCCGCGAACGTCGCCTGCACCGCTCCGAAGCCGCGCATCGCGCCGCAGGGAGGGTTGTTCGTGTACACCGCGCTGCCTTCGATCGAGACGTTCTCGACCGCGTACGGGCCGACCGCGAAGCAGCAGGCGTTCGCGAGCACGGCGGCGGTGCTCGAAGCGTAGGCGCCGCCGTCGAGCAGTATCCGCACCCGGGCGGAGACGAGGCGGCCGTCCTTCGTCGCGCTGTGCTCGGCCCAGATCCGCGACGGGTGGCGGTGGATGTGGCCGACGAAGGTCTCCTCGCGGTTGTACACCATCTTCACCGGGCGTCCCGTGCGCAGCGCGAGCAGCGCGGCGTGGATCTGGATGGAGAGGTCCTCCCGGCCGCCGAAGGCGCCGCCCACGCCCGCGAGGTGGATCCGGACCTGCTCGGGCGGGAGGTCGAGGCACGGCGCGACCTGGTCGCGGTCGACGTGGAGCCACTGCGTCGCGACGTGGATGTCGACGCCACCCTCGCCGTCCGGGATCGCGAGCCCGGACTCGGGGCCGAGGAACGCCTGATCCTGCTGGCGGGTCTCGTAGACCCCCGAGACGCTGACCTCCCCGTCGGCGTCGGGGTCCCCGCGCCGGATGACGATCGTGCGAACGACGTTCGGGCGGGGGTCGTCGCGGACCCCGTGCCCCATCGTCGGACGGTCGGGATGAAGCGGCTCGAGCTCGGTCGCGAGCTCCGGGTCGATGACGGGATCGAGCGGCTCGTACTCGACGCGCACCGCGGCAGCCGCACGTCGCGCCTGCTCGGGCTCCTCCGCGGCGACCACCGCGACCGCCTCGCCGAAGTACCGAACGCGGTCGAAGGCGAGGACCGGCTGATCGGCGAACTCGAGGCCGTACGTCTTCTTGCCCGGGACGTCCTCCTGCGTGAGCACCGCATGGACTCCGGGCAGGCGAAGGGCATCGGACGGGTCGATGCCGAGGACTCGCGCGTGGGCGTGCGGGCTGCGGACCGTGTGGCCCCACAGCATCCCCGCGACCTCGAGGTCGCTGGAGTACGCGAAGGTCCCGGTCACCTTCGGCACCGCGTCGTGGCGACGCGCGCCGACCTCGGCACGCCCACGCTGCAGGGTGCGGGCCGGCGCGCTCACGCCGGGCGTTGCGCGGCAGCGAGCCGCACCGCGTCGAGGATCTTCTGGTAGCCGGTGCAGCGGCACAGATTCCCGGACAGCGCCTCGCGAACCTCGTCCTCGGTCGGGTCCGGGCTCCGGCGAAGGAGCTCGGCCGTCGCCACTACGAGGCCCGGCGTGCAGAAGCCGCACTGGACGGCGCCCGCGTCCGCGAACGCCTCCTGTACCGGGTGCAGGCGGCCGTCCTCGGCCAGGCCCTCCACCGTGACCACCTCGCGCCCGTCCGCCTGCGCCGCGAGGACGAGGCAGGAGCAGACGAGGCTGCCGTCGAGAAGCACCGAGCACGAGCC
>JBOHBB010000259.1:0-2145 GCA_050698135.1 Gaiellaceae bacterium | reverse complement strand
CGCAAGGTGGCGCTCAAGGTGATCGCCCCCGAGCTCTCCCAGGACGAGCGCTTCCGCGAGCGCTTCCTGCGCGAGTCGCGGATCGCGGCCTCGCTCGACCACCCGCACGTCATCCCCATCTACCAGGCAGGCGAGGAGCAGGGCCTCCTCTACCTCGCCATGCGCTACGTCGAGGGCTACGACCTGGCCGGGCTCCTCGCCCGCGAGGGTGCGCTCGAGCCGCGGAGGGCGCTCGAGCTCCTCGCGCAGGTCGCAGAGGCGCTCGACGCCGCCCACGAGCGCGGGCTCGTGCACCGTGACGTCAAGCCCTCGAACGTCCTGATCGCGGAAGCCGCGGGCAGGGAGCACTGCTACTTGGGCGACTTCGGCCTCACCAAGCGCACGGGCTCCCTGTCCGGGGTCTCGGTCGCGGGCGACATCGTCGGCACCCTCGAGTACGTCGCCCCCGAGCAGATCACGGGCGAGCCCCTGGACGAGCGCTCGGACGTGTACTCGCTCGGCTGCGTCCTCTTCGAGACCCTGACCGGGCAGGCGCCCTTTCCCCGCGCGACCGACGTCGCCCTCCTCTGGGCGCACGTGCACGAGGAGCCGACCCCGCCCTCCAAGGTGCGTCCCGAGCTCCCGCGCGAGCTCGACACCGTCTCAGCCCGCGCGCTCGCCAAGGAGCCCGGCCGCCGCTACCGCTCGGCCGGGGAGCTCGTCGCAGCGACCCGCTCCGCGCTTCGCCTGGTCGACGCGCTGCCTACCGAGCGGAAGCGCTCACGCTTGCTCCTCGCCGCCGCCGCCTCGCTCGCCCTCGCCGCCGCCGCGGCCCTCGTCGCCTTGCTGCTCACCCGCGACTCGGGTGGCCTCTCCTCCGTCTCCCCGAATTCGGTCGGCGTCATCGATCCCGACTCGAACACGCTCGTCGCTCAGGTGCCGGTGGGGATCGACCCGGAAGGGATTGCACTCGCAGAAACCGCAGCCTGGGTCGCAAACTCGACGGACGGGACGATTTCCCGGATCGACCGAACGGGGCTCCGAGTCTCTCGGACGCTCCCCCTCGACGACGACGCGTACCCCACCGGGGTCGCGGTCGCCGACGGCGTGCTCTGGGCCCCTGTGACCGAGTCGGACGTGGGAATCGAAGGAAGACGCACGTTGAGCCCGTACGGTCGTAACCCGGTCTTCCTCGGTGACGCCTTTGTTGCGCGCATCGACTGGTTCGGGGAAGACACGGGTACGCGCGTCGGCAGCATCACGATGACTGGTCTGATCTGCGGCCCGGCAGCGATGGTGGCGGTCGCCACGGAGGCGGTCTGGTTCGGGTGCGACACGTTCCTCAGCCGGCTCGACCCGGCCCGAGGCTCGGAACGCACACAGCTGGTGAGGCTGCCGGCGAGCGACGTCTCGAAGTGGTTCACCGATGTGGCGTTCGGCGCCGGCTCGGTCTGGCTCGCGAATCGTGCCGCAAACTCCGTCACGGAGATCGATCCCGGATCGCTTCGCCAGGTGCGAGAGATCCCGGTCGGTGAGGCTCCGACCGCGGTCGCGGTCGGTCATGGCTCGGTCTGGGTGGCGACCCTCGAGGACGACACCGTCTGGCGTATCGAGGTACCGGGCGCCGGGGAAGCCGATGTCCTCAAGCCGATCTCCGTCGGCGACGGACCCGTTGACATCGCGGTCGGTGACGATGCGGTCTGGGTAGTGAACAGCCTCGACGGCACCGTCTCTCGCATCGACCCGGCGAAGAACGAGGTGGTGGCGACGGTGGACGTCGGGAACGAGCCGCGGCGGGTCGCGGTCGACGCCGACGAGGTGTGGGTGACCGTCCGCGGGCCGGTGGACCTGGGGCCCGCCGAGCCCGAGAGCTCCGGCGGCTAGACACCCCTTGCGCCTCCTGTTACAACCGCCTGGTGAGCTACGTCACGGGCTCGGAGCTGAAGCCCGGGACGAGGGTCTCGGGCTACCGGGTGGAGACGCTCATCGGCCGCGGCGGGATGGGCGCGGTCTACCGCGCCCGCGAGGAGGGCCTCGGACGCAAGGTGGCGCTCAAGGTGATCGCCCCCGAGCTCTCCCAGGACGAGCGCTTCCGCGAGCGCTTCCTGCGCGAGTCGCGGATCGCGGCCTCGCTCGACCACCCGCACGTCATCCCCATCTACCAGG
>JBOHBB010000258.1:0-6903 GCA_050698135.1 Gaiellaceae bacterium | reverse complement strand
GCTCGAGCCCGAGCGCCTCGCAGGCAAGGCGCTCGACCTCGGGTGTCGTCGACGCGTACGTGCCGACCGCGCCCGACAGCTTGCCGACTCGCAGGCCTTCCACGGCGTGCTCGAGCCGCCGCCGCTCGCGCGCGAGCTGGAACGCCCAGCCGGCGAGCTTGAGGCCGAACGTCGTCGGCTCCGCGTGGACGCCGTGCGTGCGACCGATCGTGAGCGTGTCGCGGTGCTCGTCCGCCCGCGCCGCGACCGCAGCGAGCGCGGCGTCGACCCCGTCGAGGACGAGCCTGCCGGCCTCCTGGACGGTCAGCGACAGCGCGGTGTCGACGACGTCCGAGGACGTCAGGCCGTAATGCAGCCACCTGCCGTGGGCGCCGAGGCCGTCGGCGACCGCATCCACGAACGCGGCGACGTCGTGGTTGGTCGTCCGCTCGATCTCGGCGACGCGGTCCGGCGTGGGCACGCGAGCGCGAGCGCGAATCGACGCCACCGCCTCGGCCGGCACCGCCCCGGCCTGCGCCCAGGCATCCAACGCCGCCAGCTCCACGGCGAGCCAGCGTTCGAGCTTCGCCTCTTCCGACCAGACACGTGCCATCGCCGGTCGGGAGTAGCGTGGGATCACCGAGGCAATTCTAGTGGCGGGCGCGGTGGACGGATCATCAACCACTCGGCACGAATGCGCTCGTCTCTGGTCCGCGTTGTCCGGTTAGGCTCGAAGTGGGAGGAGGCAAGGGGTGGCCCCAAGGCGACCAGCCGCTCTCGAGCTGCTCGAGCCGTTCACCCCGCCAGCGAGAACGTGCGTCCGCTCGCGGCGGCCTCGGCGATGTCGCTCCTGTAGCGGGCACCGGCGAAGTCGATCTCCGACACGGCCGCGTACGCAGTTGCGCGGGCGGCGGCGATCGTCTCGCCGAGGCCGGTCACCCCCAGGATCCGCCCGCCGTTCGTGACGAGGCGGTCGCCGTGGAGCGCGGTGCCGGCGTGGAAGACGAGAGCGCCCGCTGCCTCGGCCCGCTCGACTCCGGTGATCGGTGTCCCCCGGTCGCCGTGATCGGGGTACGCGGACGCTGCGACGACGACGGTTACCGCCGCGCCCGGAGCGGGCTCGAGCGCAGTGCCTGCCAGCTCGCCGACGGCGGCCGCCGCGAGCGCCTCGGCGAAGTCGCCGTCGAGCAGCGGGAGCACCGACTGTGTCTCGGGGTCCCCGAAACGGCAGTTGAACTCGAGAACACGCGGCCCGTCGGCCGTCAGCATGAGCCCCGCATAGAGAAGGCCGACGAAGGGGAAGCCGCGCCGGGCGAGCTCCTCGAGCACCGGTCGGTGGATCGTCTCGACGAGCTCGCCGACCTCGGCCTCGCCGAGCCCGGGCACCGGCGCGTACGAGCCCATGCCGCCGGTGTTCGGCCCCGCATCGGCGTCGTGAGCCCGCTTGAAGTCCTGCGCAGGGACGAGCGGCACCGCCTCTCCGCCGTCACAGAGCGCGAACAGCGACACCTCTGGCCCCTCGAGCAGCTCTTCGACGACGACGCCGCGGCCGAGCTTGCCGACGGCGCGCAGCGCCGCCTCGACGTCGTCTTGCGAACGGCAGACGTAGACGCCCTTCCCAGCGGCCAGCCCGTCCGCCTTCACGACGCACGGCGCCCGCGCGATCGGGAGTTGCGCGGCGGCCGGGACGCCGGCGGCCGCCATCACGTCCTTCGCGAACGACTTCGACCCCTCGATCGCCGCAGCCGCCGCGCTCGGCCCGAAGACGGCGATCCCGGCATGCCTGAGCGCGTCGGCGACGCCCTGGACGAGTGGGAGCTCCGGCCCGATGACGACGAGCTCGACGTCGAGGGAGTGCGCCAGGCCGAGAAGACCCTCGGAGTCCTCGGCGCGAATCGGATGGCACTCCCCCAGTGCCGCGATGCCCGGGCTGCCGGGAGCCGCGTGCAGGTCCACCGATCCAGCCAGCGAGAGCTTCCAGGCCAGCGCATGCTCGCGCCCGCCCGACCCGACCAGGAGAACACGCACCGGGCGAGTCTAGTGCGGCCGGGCACCGACATTCGCCTACCATCACGGGGTGGACGACGCGGACTTCCAGAGCTGGCTCGACCGCTACGTGGACGCCTGGCGGTCCTACGACGCGTCGGCCATCGGCGCGCTCTTCGGCGAGGACGCCGTCTATCGCTACCACCCCTGGGACGGCCCCGAGAGCGAGGTCGTCGGTCGGGACGCGATCATCGCGGCCTGGCTCGGGGACCGGGACGACCCCGGCTCCTGGTCCGCCGACTACCGGCCATGGCTCGTCGCCGGCGACCGGGCCGTCGCAGTCGGCGTGTCCCGCTACCTCGGCCCGGATCGGGAGAGCGTCGAGCGCGAGTACCACAACGTCTTTCTCTGCCGCTTCGACGCCGACGGGCGATGCGCCGAGTTCACCGAGCACTTCATGCGTCGCACCGAGTAGCCGGGGCTCAGCCGAGCGCCAGCACGCGCTCGCGGGCCGCACCCGTCCCGACCAGGGTGATCGGCACATCGAGAGCCGCCTCGACGAACGAGACGTACTCCTGCGCGGCCGGCGGCAGCTGGTCGCCGATCTCGCACTGCCAGCCCGGCAACGTCTCGAACACCGGCCGGCAGTGGTGGAAGTCGCTCTGGTGGGCGGGGAAGTCGCTCGTCTCCGTCCCGTCCTCGAGGCTGTAGCCGACGCACACGGGAAGCTCTGCGAAGCCCGACAGGACGTCGAGCTTCGTCAGCGCGAGGGACGTGATCCCGTTCACCCGCACGGCGAAGCGGAGCGCGACGAGATCGAGCCAGCCGCATCTCCGCTCCCGCCCGGTCACGGTGCCGAACTCCTGTCCGAGCTCGCGAACGCGGTCGTGGTCCGGGCCTTCGATCTCGCTCGGGAACGGGCCCTCGCCGACCCGCGTCACGTACGCCTTGGCGACGCCGACCACCTCGTCGATCCTGCCCGGGCCGAAACCGAAGCTGACCGCGGCTCCCGCGGCGATGGGGCTCGACGAGGTCACGAACGGGTACGTGCCGTGGTCGAGGTCGAGGAGCGTGCCCTGCGCGCCCTCGAAGAGCACGCGCTCGTCGGCGGCGAGCGCTCGGTCGACGAGGAGCGACGTGTCGGCCACGTACGGACCGAGCCGCTCGGCGTGCCCGAGATGGGCGTTCACGACGGCCTCCACGTCGAACGGCTCGAGGTCGTACACGCGCTCGAGCCAGACGTTCTTCTCGGCGACGGCGAGCTCGAGCTTCTGCCGGAGGATCTTCGCGTCGAGGAGGTCCTGCACCCGGATCCCGATCCGGGTGGCCTTGTCCGCGTAGGCAGGCCCGATGCCGCGCCGCGTGGTGCCGATCTGCAGCCGCCCGAGCCTCCGCTCGCGAGCGCCGTCGAGCGCGACATGCCACGGCATGACGAGGTGAGCGTTACCCGACACGAAGAGGAGCCCCGTCGTGCGGTGGCCACGGCCCTCGAGCTCGTCGAGCTCCTCGCCGAGCACCGCGGGATCGACGACGCATCCGGCGCCGATCGCGCTCCGCTTGCCGGCGACGATGCCGCTCGGGATCTGGCGGATCTTGTACGTCTCGCCCTCGACCACGATCGTGTGGCCGGCGTTCGGGCCGCCCTGGTAGCGGCACACGAGGTCGGAGGCCTGCGCGAGCAGGTCGACGATCTTCCCCTTCCCCTCGTCGCCCCACTGCGCCCCGACGATGACGGCCGCGGGCACGGCTGGAGTCTTGCACGCGGTGCGCTGCGGCACTCGACCTCGCGGCGCGCCACGTCGAACGCCTCGCCGCGAACCTACGCGGCGGCGAGGTCCGTGAACTTTGCGTATCGGCGCAGGAAGGAGAGCTTAACCGTTCCGGTCGGACCGTTCCGGTGCTTCGCGAGGTGGATCTCGGCGATCCCCTGCTGGTCGGACTCCTCGCCGAGGTAGTACTCGTCGCGGTACACGAAGGCGACGAGGTCCGAGTCCTGCTCGAGGCTGCCGCTCTCGCGCAGATCCGAGAGGATCGGGCGCTTGTCGTGGCGCTGCTCGACCGCTCGGGAGAGCTGCGACATCGCGAGGATCGGGACGTCGAGGTCCCGCGCGAGCACCTTGAGCGCCCGCGAGATCTGCGAGACCTCCTGGACGCGGTTCTCGACGGTCGCGCCAGAGGTCATGAGCTGCAGGTAGTCGACGAGGATGAGGCCGAGGCCGGGCTCCCGCGACTTGAGGCGGCGGGCCTTGGAGCGCAGCTCCATGATCGTCGTCGAGCCCGTGTCGTCGACGTAGATCGGCGCCTTCATCAGCCGGTCGCAGGCGGTCGTCAGCCGCGGCCAGTCGTCCGGTGCGAGCCGGCCGCTGCGGAGCCGCTGGGACTCGACCTTGGCCTCGCTGCACATCATCCGCTGCGTCACCTCGGCCTTCGACATCTCCAGGGTGAAGAGCGCGACTGGCACCTCGTGCCGGACGCCGAGGTTCGCGGCGATGCAGAGGCCGAGCGCGGACTTTCCCATCGAGGGGCGGGCCGCCAGGATCACGAGGTTCCCGGGCTGGAACCCCGACGTCAGGAGATCGAGCTCGCGGAACCCGCTCGGAATGCCGGTGATCTCGGACCCGGCCTCGTAGAGCTGCGTGATCCGCTCGAAGCTCTCCTTGAGGAGTGTCTCGATGTGCGCGAAGTCGCTCGTGACCCGCTGCTGGCCGAGCTCGAAGACGACCTGCTCGGCGCGGTCGACGAGGTCGGTGACCTCGCCGGGACGCTCCTGGCCGAGCCGCGTGATCTCCTGGCCCGCCCGCACGAGCCCCCGCAGCGTCGCCATCTCCTTGACGATCCGGGCGTAGTGCTCGACGTTCGAGGTCGAGGGAACGAGGGCGGCGAGCTCGGCCACCCTGGCCTGCCCGCCGACCGCCTCGAGCTCGCTCCGCTCGTCGAGCTCGTTCGCGAGGGTGATCGCGTCCACCGGCTCGCCCTTGCCCCACAGCGCGAGCGCCGCCCGGAAGGCCTTCGCGTGGCTCTCGCGGTAGAAGTCCGCCGCCGTGAGGATCTCGCTGACGGTGCCGACCGCGGCCGGCGAGAGCAGCATCGCGCCGAGAACAGACTCCTCGGCCTCGAGGTTCTGGGGCGGAACGATCGCTCCGACGCGATCTGCGACCCGGCTCAGCTCGGCGGAGCTCATCGGCGTGGGAGTCAAGCCACCAGGTCGGACGGCGTCCAGCGGGAGCCCGCCTGCGGGAGCGTGCAGGGAGAACGGAACATACGTTCGTACGTTATCCCCTGTCCCGGACGTCCTGTCGACAGCAACCGCCGAGTTGTCCAGCCGGAAACGTCCGCTCGGAGCGGGAATTTCGGCCGGCTCTCAACAGGGGATGTGGACGGTGCGGAGCTCCTGCGCCCCGCGCGGGCTCTCACGCGCTCTCGCGCGTGTGTCCCGCCTCGCCCGCCTCGCCGGCGGCCTCGGGCTCGCCCTCGCCGTTGCCCTCCTCGTCGCCCTCCTCGGGCTCCGGTTCGGGCTCAGGCTCCTCCTCCGCGATGAGCTCGGCGATCGCCGACTCGGCCTGCTCGTGCTCGGCCTCGGCCTCGGCCTCGAGGGCAGCGACCGTCTCGGCCTCCGCGGCCTCGAGGGCCGCAAGCTCCTCCTCCGGCGGCAGCTCGCCGCCTTCCGGCACGACGAGCGTCTTCACCTCGACCTCGACGTCCTGGAAGAGCTCGATCGGGACGGTGTAGCGGCCGATGCGCTTGATCGGGTCGATCGCGATCTTCCGCCGGTCGACACGGACCTTCCGGGCCCGCCAGATCTCGTCGGCGACGTCCGAGGGCGTCACCGATCCGAAGAGCGACCCGGTCGGCCCGGCCTTGACCTCGAACCGGAGCACCGTCTTGCCGAGGAGCTCGCCGATCTCCTGTGCCTGCTCGGCGGTTCGGGCCTCGTGCTTCGCGCGCTCGGCCTCGACCCGCCGCAGCTCGGCGACCCGAGCGGGCGTCGCCTCCTGCGCCAGGCGGCGGGGGAGGAGGAAGTTGCGCGCGTAGCCGCGGGCGACGTCGACGACCTCGCCGCGTAGCCCGACCTTCTCGACGTCGCTCAGCAGGATGACTTGCATTAATGCCCCTTCCGGTGATGCTGCCGCACTTCTGGGTCGTGAGCACCAAGCCAGGGGCTGCACTCGCCCGCGTCAAAGGCTCTTTGCAGCCTTTGCAAGGGCGAGGGTGGTTCCTGGCGCCGCGTGATCGCGGGCCAGAAGCCGGCGTGTATTGCTGGAAGGGGCAGTAGTTCGTGACGTACGGCAGCAGCGCCATCTCGCGCGCCCGCTTGACCGCGACCGCGACCTGGCTCTGGTGGCGGCGGCAGGTGCCCGTGATCCGCCGCGAGCGGATCTTCCCCTTCTCGGAGACGTAGCGCCGCAGCTGGTTGTAGTTCTTGTAGTCGACCTCTTCGATCTTCTCCCGGCAGAAGTAGCAGTTCTTCCGCCGAGGGCCGCCGGGCACGCCCCCGAGCGGGGGCTTGCGGCGCTTGCTGTCGCGTTCTCTCGGTGGTGCCATCGGTCTCCTTAGAAGGGGATGTCGTCGTCGGCGCCCTGGCCGAAGTCGGCGCCCGCAGCGGAGCCGGCGCCGGCGTTGGCAGGCACGAACTGGCGCTCGCCGCCGCCCTCGCCGCCGTCGCGGCTGCCGAGGAACTGGACGCTCTCGGCGATGATCTCGACCGCCTGTCGCTTCGAGCCGTCCTGGGCCTCCCACTCGCGCCAGTCGAGCCGGCCGTCGACGCCGACGGGGCGGCCCTTGGAGAGGAACTGCGAGCAGCTCTCGGCCTGGTTGCCCCACACGGTGACGTCGAAGTAGTTGGGCTTGTCGCCCCAGTTGCCCTGTGCGTCCTTCGTGCGGCTGTTGACCGCGACGCGCAGCTTGCACACGGACGTGCCGCTGGGCGTCTGGCGCAGC